>NZ_CP011387.1:1859166-2188333 GCF_001644565.1 Deinococcus puniceus
CCGTATTTCAGGGCACGCACGGCGCGGCGGGTGGTGCCCACGTAGCGCCCCAGCGTGACCAGATGCGGTTCCGGCTGCGGGCGCATGGGGCTGTGCCACTCTGTGCGGGGCATCAGGGCCGCCCGGCACGCCGCGCACAGCCCGGCCTCTGCCCCCAGTTGGGCGTCGCAACCGGGGCAACGGCGTGGCAACAAGGCCCGAATGACGTTCAGGAAGGCAGTCAACCCCGGCCCGACTCCTCTTCTGCAAAAAGAGCATCTATAAACAGCGGCGGTGTGGTGGCTTCGACCCGTTTCCAGACGCTCGCCAGCGAGTCGGGGTCAAGCATGGGCGCGGCCAGCGTGAGGCAGGTCAGGTGGTGGGCACACACGAGACGCACCCCCGCCCGGCCCAGCCTGCCCTGTTCCCCCGGCGTCAGCAGCGCGGCAAAGGCGTCTGGGTCACCCAAGGCCGGGTGGCTGCCCTGCCGAATCGCGGCCCGCAGGAAGGCCGCCACCTCGGACGGATTGAGCCAAAATCCGAACATCAATTCATCCGACAAGCGGTCTAGGTCGGCCATGCGGCCCGGTGCGAGGCCCACCCGAATGAGGCTGCGGGCCAATTCTTGCCGTTCCAGCCGCCGCGCCGCGTATCCCGACAGCGGCAACTGCTCGCCCGGAGGCGCGACTCGCCCGCCCACCGCCGCCCGCAAACGGTAGGCCAGCACATACCCCTGATATTCCAGCAAGAGTTCGGACACGGGCGCAGGAGTCACCCGGTCATTCTAAAGAGGGACGGCAGGCCAAGACTGTGCAAGTACGCTCTGTCCAGTTCAAGCTGTCTTTAACCTGCTCAGACCCTCCGCTCTGCGATGACCCACAGACCTCTACCGTTGTGATTTTTTCGTCATTGTTTATCTGGCACACTACTCTCCTGAGCCGGTTCGTCAGCAGCAGGCGGTCTAGACGGGACAAAGGACTTGTTGACAAAACGGGTAAAGCGGTTAGGGTAAGGGCACAAACACAGCCGTTGGAGAAATGACCACGAGGGAGGCACAGGGAATGCACCTGCTTAGGCGCGACTATCAATTTGAATACCGGGATTTCTTGGGCGTAGATCAGCAGGCCAAAGCCGATGTATGGGTCAGCACGGGCGGCGAGCGTGCCGTTGTCGTGCTGCACAATATTTCCCATACAGGCCAGCAAGCCCGCGCTGCCCTCAGTTCCCTGAATTATTCATGGTTGCCCTACCTGCTGCGCCCCGATACCCAGCTGGAAGTGCTGGTGCTGCGCCCCGCCGACGACGGGGGAGCCAAAGCACGGGCTTGGGTGCTGCCGCTGAGTGCCTGAGCCATTGCCTCACAAGCTCACTCCAAAATAAACTTGACCCCTTCTTCAAAGCTCACGTCGTCTACCTTGCTTCGGGGCAAGACGGCGTTTTTGCGCCAAGGCATCCATTCGGTTTGCCCAGTCACGCTGCGTAAAAAGCCGTGCATTCCCACCTCTATCACGCGGGCGTCGGCGGCGAGTAGGCCAGTCAGGGCGGTGCGGGTGGCCTCGGCATCGCGCAGTGGCCCCGTCAGGCGGGCCGATGGAACGGGCGCTTCCGGCTGATCGTGTGGGGCGTAGAGTTCCACAGTCATGCCTTCTAGTGCCAGCAGCGCCGCCAATGCCTGCTCACGCGGCAAGGCCTGTGCAAAGGTGACGTGCAGATCAAGCTCGTGGCCGCGCACGCCCTTGTCGGTACGGGTGGCAACTGGGGGCGCAGAATTGGCGGGACTGGGAGAGGAATCGGGGGCAGACATAGGGTCAGGGTAGCGCGGAGTGAGGCAAGAAGCGGAAGCGCAAGCTAAAGGTCGCCTTTTTAGTAGGTCGAAGTTCATCTATAGATGAACCGAGCGGAGCGAGTATCGAAGGGAGTACGTTGCACTGGGAATAGAGAGATTCTGGTGGGGTTCCGGAAACTCGCAATGTTAAGTGCAACGTACTTAAGATGCCCGGAGTGGCTCTCCCCTAGCGCCCCAGTTCTACCGCCCCAGCCCTTCCCCAAAGTCCACCTCTGCGGCCCACTCCGGACGGTCTATCAGCGGGTTGCGGTTGCCCTGCCGCTCGGCAATGGCGGCGTTGCGGTGGCGTTCCCAGTCACCGGGAGGCTGGGCCATGTGCCACGCCAGCAGCGTTTGCAAGTGCCGCGCCGAATACTGCCGCACCACACCCGGATACCGCAACAGGAAGTAGAGGGTGGCCCGCGCCGAAGCCCCTTTGCCCTGCGCGGGTTCAAACTCGCCGGGATCGCGCCGCCCGCAATCGGTTCGCAGGGCCTCGCCGTAATCGGGGAAATCGAAGTAGGGCGTGTTGCCCCGGAACGAGTTGCAATCCGGTTCGCAGGCAAACAGGTGATGCAGGTCGCCGCGCATGGGCTGGCGCTTGGCAAACCACGACTGCGGCACCACATGTTCGCAGTTGTAGGGCAACGCGGCTTCCAGCGAGTCGGCAGACAACCCCTCGCGGGCGGCCAACTCCAGCCGTCTGGCCTGCGCCGCACGGTCAGCGGCGATCAGTTCGTCGGCGGTGTGTTCGCGCCCCGAATACAGACTTCGCAACTTGCCATCGGGCCAGAGATCGACCCACGGATACAGTTCGTCGGCAGGGTCGTAGGGTAAGAGCTTTTCATGCGTGCGCGTGACCAGTTCCGAGAGGGCCAGAAAAGACGGTGTAGCCAGAGCAGCGTAGTAGGCGGCAGCCTCGGCTTCATCGTCGGGATAGAGGTAGGGGCGGGCCTCGGTGGGCGGCGTTGGAGCGGGGGCCGAACCACCCACGCGCAGGCGCACGCTGACCGGAAGAGTCGCATTCCCGTCGGCGTCCAGCGTAATCGGGCCGAGGTCTAAGACCCGCGCCGCCTCTGGTGCTGCCCGCCCATCAAGGAGCGTTTCGGGCGGCCCCACCAACGCTGGACGGTTGCCCGCCAGTACAGCCTGCACCAGCAGGTTTCCGGCAGCGTCGGGGCGGCTGCGCAGGTCGTCCATAATCCGGCTGACGCGCACGCCCTCGTTGGCGATCCAGTCGATGACCGTATCGGGGTCGCCGGGTTGCGCGGGCTGGCCGTCTCGGCGCAGGGGGCGGCCCTGATCGTCGGTGCGGGGCACGCCGCTGTGGTGCAGGGCCACCACTTCCCAAGCGTCATTGAACACGGGGCTGCCGCTAGAGCCGGGGGCGGTGTCAGTTTCGTAGTGCAGAAAGTCGGGCAGGCGGTCTAGGAGGCGGTTTTCGCGCAGGGCCACCTGCTTCGGCTCGCCCGACGGATGCTGAATAATGCTCAGCGCCTCTCCGATCAGGTTCTTGTCGCCGCTGCCGAACAGGGGCAACCAGCCAAACGCCGCCGTATCGCCCTGCACCGCCACCAACGAGTAATCCAGCGCCCCTGAGGTCAGGAACAGGGTGGCCGGATCGAGTTTCAGGGTGATCGGCGTCCGGATGGTCTGATCGGGCCGCCGCTCATAGTCGAATTCGACCACGCTGTTTCTGGCGGTGGCTGCGTCCTCCAGCACGTGGTTGTTGGTCAGGATGGTGGTTGGGCCACACAGCCAGCCTGTACCGTAGCCCAAGACTCGCCCGCCCGCCGCCCGAACGACTACGCGCCCCACCGCCCGCGACGCCGCCCGCGCCAAGTCCAGATAAGCCACATTCACCAGATCGTTGGCCCCCAGCACGCGCTCCAGCCCCAGCCGCACACTGTCGGGCAGGCGGGCCATGACGCCGCCGGGGTCTTCGCGGCCTTCCACCATTGCCCGTGCATCGGCAAGGGGTACACCCAAACGGGTCAGGCGACCTTCAATGCGCTCCGGCGTCTCGGCAGCCAGCGGGCCGCCTACGTTCAGCCGCTCCAGTTGCCCCGCCCGCGCCGCGTCCCGCCGAATAAACCGCGCCTGCGCCGCCTCCATCACGTCTCTCGGCACTTCGCCCGACTGCGTCCCCTCTGGCCCGTTGGTCATGCGGTCAGCGTAACGGGGTTGTGGGTGAGGACGGTTTGAGGTTGGGTTGTGGAGTGTGAGTGCTGTTGCCCTCCCCTCAAGAGAGGCTGGATGCGAAGCAGACTGGGGGGTTCGCGCCACCCCCAGCTCTAGGTACAGGCCAACCTCACCAAGCACCGTATGCGACTGAGCCGCGCAAACACCAAGAGTTTCGGGAACAAGAAAAGTCAGGCCGAGGCAATCTGCCCTAGCCTGACCGGGGAGAATAAAACCCGACTTCAACTTCTCCCTACATCATTTGAAATTCACAGTCCAAAGTTCAGGTCTAGACCCACCCTCAGTCCTTCTTCCCTTTCTTCGCCTGCTGTGCCTGCCATTCCTGCTGGCCCACTTCGTCCAGAGCGCGGAAATCTTCGTCCGTCAGGGTCAGGTGGGCGGCGGCCACGTTTTCCTCTAGGTGCTTGACCTTGCCTGTGCCGGGAATCGGCAACATGACCGGGCTGCGTTTCAGCACCCACGCCAAGGCCACTTGCGACGGCGAGGCGTTCAGGCGGGCGGCGACACTGCTCAGGACGCTGCCCTCACGCGCCAGCCCACCGGCGGCCAGCGGATACCACGGAATGAACCCGATGTTGTTGGTCTCGCAGTAGTCCAGCACGGCCTCCGACTGGCGCGTGACGAGGTTGTAGAGGTTTTGCACGGTAGATACGGGGAACACCTGCTGGGCGGCCTGAATTTCTTCCACGCTCACTTCGCTCAGGCCCGCGTGACGGATCACGCCTTCATCCATCAGCTGCTTAATGGCGTCGAATTGCTCGTCACGCGGCACCTTAGGGTCAATCCGGTGCAGTTGCCACAAATCTATGCGGTCTACGCCAAGGCGGCGGCGAGACAGGTGCGCGGCCTGCTTCAGATATTCGGGGCGGCCCACCGGAATCCACTGGTCGGGGCCGGTGCGGGTCAGGCCGCCTTTGGTGGCGATGACCACCGTGTCGTAAGGATGCAGCGCGGTGCGGATCAGTTCTTCGCTGACGGCGGGGCCGTAGCTATCGGCAGTGTCGATAAAATTCACGCCCAGATCGGGCAGGCGGCGCAGGGTTTCCAGTGCGCCTGCGGGGTCGGCGGGGTCGCCCCAGATGCCCTGCCCGGTCACGCGCATAGCCCCGAATCCAAGGCGGTTCACGCTCAGGTCGCCGCCGATCTGGAAGGTGCCACTCTGGGCCGCATTCGCTGCGTCTGATTTTGTGTGGGTCATGGTGTTGCCTCCGAGCGGCATTGTGCGCGTCAGGCCGTGAGGAGGCCACGCAGGAAAGCTTGAGCTGGCCTGCATGTTCCGCTCATTCTTGGCCGTGTTCAGGAGTCACGTTTAGGAAGTGGGCGAGTCGGTTTCCGGCACGTCGCACGTTTCGCGGAACACGTACTGAGACAGGCGTTTGCGGTGGCGGCTGCTCCAGTCGATGGTAGGGCGCGGCTGTTCGGGGGGCAGGTAGCCGAGGCGGTACACGGCCATCAGTTCGAGGTCGGCGGGCACATGCAGAAGCTGCTGCACGGCGGCCCACTGGCGCGGAATCTCCATCGGCGTACTGACGAACTGGATGCCCATGCCGAGGCTGCTCACCGCATTCCAGATATTTTCTATGGCCGCGCCTAGCCCGAAAATGCTGTAGAAACCGCTGAGTTCGCCGGGGCGGTATTCGCCCTTATCGAGCAGGGCGGCCAGCAGCAACGGACTGCCCTGTACCAATTTGCGGTTGTCTTCGCCCAGTTTTTTGGGTACGCCCAGTTGCCGCATCACCTTCAGGCCCGCGTCGCTGAACACCTGCCGCGTAAAGGGTTTGAGCGGCCCCGGCAGATGGTCGATGTGAATGCCGTCGCGCCGCTCTTCCATCTCGGCGGTGCTGAAGCGGAAATAGCGTCTGTACCGCTCGAAAAACACGCCCGCTTCGATCAGTTCGGTCATGCTTTCGCCCGCGATCCGGGCCACTTCGCCTATCGTGTGCGGGTTCTCGATGAGGACAAAGCGCCAAGGCTGAGAGTTGAAATGACTCGGCGCGGCCTGCGCCACCCGCATCAGCGTTTCCTGATGTTCGCGGCTGACCGGGCCGGGCAGGAAGGGGCCGTTGGTGGTGCGGCGGGACAGCATGCCCTGAATCACGGCGGGCAAGCCGGGTGGCAGCGCCGACTGCACGCTGGGCAGGTCTTCGGTGACGCTCATGGGCGCACACGCAGGGGGAAACGGAAGTGAGGCGACAAGCACATGGCTTGTACGCTAGCAGCTTGGGCGAGAAAGGGACGAACTCTGGAGAACGCAACGCCTGAGTACTCAGTTGCCATCATTGACCTGATCTCGCAGAGCAGCGCCGTTCAGCGCCACCTTGCAGGCTGTACAGAGGAAGAGATTCTGGCTTGGCTGGGACGACGTGGAAGGCTAAGGCCGCATTATTTTCAGGGACAACAGGTCAGGGCAACAGGGAGGTCACTTCTTCTGCTCACTCCTAGAGCATTTGTCCGAATTACAGCATCAGAAAAAAGCTCCTGACGCTTCCATCCTCCCAAATACTCGTTAAATCCACTCACTCTGTTCGGTCAACAGCGAACAACTCTTTCGACTAATGCTCTAGGTTTCGGGGCAAATTGGTGTTCGTTCCCGATCACTTCACTTGGAGTCCTGATTGACTTCTCCCCTACCAAGCCGCCCACATTCCGCCTGCGAAAGCCAACGCACACGCCAGCGCCAATCGCCAGTGCGCCGATTTTCCCGGACGGGTACGGGACATCATCAGCAGCAGGGCCAGCGCGGGCAGCAGCGCCCAGCCACGTGCCCCGGCCCAGAGCGCCAGCACGCTCGACAGCAGCACGCCCGCGCAGACGGCAAAAAACAGGACGTGGTGCGGCCAACGCACCGCCGTTGTCCGGAGGCCCAGTTGCAGCGACAGCCCCAGCAACAGGAGCGCCGACAGTAACGCCGCCGTACCCCATAAAACAAACTGGTGCGCCGCCCTCACCTGATCACCACAACCTTGATCAACACAACCTTAATCGACACTACCGGACGCGGCCAAAAGCGGGCAGCAGCGTAGGTTCTTCCTGTGCCGCGTACCCACGTGTCATCAGGGTCAGGCCCGTGTCGGTGGGCAAAATCAGCACGTCGCGCAGGCGGCCAGAAGCCACGAAGGTTCCCGCACCCTGCGCCGTATTCACCGTTTCCCCGCCGGGTCCAGCCAAAGCCTCAGCGCTGAACTTCGGGGCTTCGATCTGCATGATCCACGCCAGCGTGCGGGCGTCGCTGTCGTAACGCACGGTGACTTCTGCGGCGTCCAGCGGAGGTTTCTCCGTCCACTGCACCCGCCGGATGCCGCCGCCCACGCGGTCTTTGGTATCGGCCTGAGCGTCGAAGGAGCCGCTGGCCGTAAACAGCACCGTGGCCGTCAGGTCTTGCTGCTGTGTTGGCCCGCAGCCCGCCAATGCGGCGGCGCACACCATCAAGGCCAAACGAACAGACAGACGCATAGGCGCAAGATACCCCGGTTCGCTGGCCGGTTCGCAGGCAGAATGCCCCGTGTGCGGCCTTTCTGGCACACCGAATGCCTAGCGCACAGAATTGCGCCCGGCGCGTTTGGCTTCGTACAGGGCCTGATCGGCACGCCCGAACAACTGGTTGGCCGTGTCGTGCGGCCCCCGGTAAGAGGCCACCCCGAAACTGGTGGTGATGCTCAGGCCAGCCAATTCGGAGCCGCCAATTTCACGGCGAAGGCGGTCAGCCAGCACCAGCGCGTCGGGCTTGGCGAGGCCCGGCAGCAACACCACGAACTCCTCTCCACCCCAGCGCCCCACCACGCCGCCCGTGCCGCCCACATTGCGCCTTAAGCGTTTGGCAACAGCCCGCAACACATCGTCTCCGGTGTTGTGCCCATGATGGTCGTTCACCGTTTTGAAGTGGTCTATGTCGCCCACCAACAAGCTCAGGGGCGTTCCAGTTTTGCGGGCATATTCCAACTTCCGGTTCAGTTCTTCTTCTATAGCGGCCCGGCCCGGAAGCTCTGTCAAGGAATCCAACCGGGCTTTATTGAGTTTGGCGTGGTCTTCTTCATGCATCACCAGATTGGATTCGATAAACCGCGTCACTCTGTAACACACTCCGCTGATGACGCCCACGACAGTCATGCCTGCCAACCAGGCCGCCGTCAACTGTGGTGTAGACGGCGGAATCAGGAGCAAAAAGATAAGAACGATCAACAGCGCTACACCCGTGAACACGCTGCCCCAGCGCGATCCCATCAGAACAAAGGCCACGATACAGACACAGGTCATCCATAGGGCAGGCTCGTATGGCGGAAGGTCGTGCTGCAGCAGGCGGTACATTTCCAACCCGGCAAGGCCCGCCACACAAGCGGCACAGACCACCGCGATCTGAAACACCCGGCGAGGCGCGAGGTAAAGGGCCACGAGCGCCCCCAAGCAAATTAAATCCGCCCAGTATTTGCTGTATTGATAGGCCTCCGGGAACACGCCGGGCGGGGCTACGAAAGATGAACCGATCGTGAAAATCAGATAGCCAACGGCCACCAACTGCAAAACGAGTTGACGGGTTCGGAGAAGCTGATTCTCTAAAAGCGTGCTGGGGCGGGTCATGAACTCAACTCCAGTCTAATGTGCCACACCTGACAAATGCCTTGCTGTAAGTGGCACGAGGGTCATCAGAAGACGTTAAGTCTAGAACCCACCTGTGCATCTCCTGACTTGAAGTCCCCGTTCTATCCTCTTTGCCCTCTTGATGAGGTTGGGTGGGCGATGACTTCAGGACAGAGCGCCCGCGTGACGAAAGGGGCACAATGGAACGTAAAGCAAGGGAAGCAGGCGATTCTAAAGAATTCTGCCTACTGCCCTCGCCCACTGTTATGAATAGAAATGTATTTCTGAGGCTCTCGCCGCCGACATTCTGGGGTGGCCATAGTGCGCCGGAACCTGTTTAGGCCCGTTGCGAAGCAGTGGCCGCGCTCCCGAATTCAAGTGTTTACAGCAGTTCGCCGGGGGCGAAGAACAGAGCCAACTCGCGCTCTGCGCTCTCGGGGCTGTCGCTGCCGTGCGTCACGTTTTCGCCGGTGGTGGTGGCAAAGTCGGCGCGGATGCTGCCGGGAGCGGCGTTGGCGGGGTTGGTCGCGCCCATCATGCCGCGCCAGCCCAGAATGGCGTTTTCGCCCTCCAGAGCAATAGCCACCACAGGGCCGCCCGTGATGAAGTCCACGAGTTCCCCGAAAAAGGGGCGCTCTTTATGTTCGCCGTAGTGCGACTCGGCGGTTTCACGGGCAATCGTCATCTGTTTCAGGCCCACCACGCGGTAGCCCTTCTTCTGAATGCGGGCGAGAATTTCGGGCGTCAGGCCCCGGCGAACCCCATCGGGCTTGATCATGGCAAAAGTACGTTCCATAGCGCCGCACAGGATAGCAAACGCGGGGGCAGTGTGCCGAAACACGGCAAAGCGGCGCGGGAACATCCAAACTGAATCGTTTTTGCTCACATTCCGCGCCCGCCGCATTTCCCCAGAGGCAGTCCGCTTCCGTACAATGGCGGGGTGACGTACATTTCTGATTCTCGCCCCTCTCCCGTCGCGTCGCGGATCGCACTGATTGTCAGTGGGGTCGCGGCGGCGGGTCTGGTCTTAACGCCCTTGGCCGTGCTGGGGCGCTCTTTTGACGGCAACGCGGTGCTGCTGCACCTCAGCGGCGCGGCCCTGAACCTGACCAGTGACCCTCAGGTGAGGCTGCCCTCTTCCGGTACGACTGTGGCGCTGGGCTGGGTCACCCTGTTGTTTATGCTGGCCACGCTGGTCGGTGCGCTACGCCGGGAACGCTGGTTTTGGGTCACGGGCCTGCTGGGCTTCGTGACCGCGCTGGCCGCCGTGCTGCTCCTGAACGGTGTGCTGGGGGCAGAATCGGCCCGCATTGCCGCCGACAACACGCTGAGGCCCGGAGCAAAACGCACCCTGCGTAACTTTTACGGGGGCGGCGGCATGAACTTGGGGCTGTTTTTGCCCATGCTGGCCGGACTGATCGCGGCGGGCGCGGGCCTCAGTGCGCGGCAGGTCTGGTGGGATCGCCTAAACCGCCTGCGCGGGCTGTTGGTACCCACTGTGGCGATTGGGCTGGCCATTCTGGTGGGTGCCATCGTGGTGCTGCTGGTGCAACCCGCCGTCAACGGCACGGGCGCGGCGCTGGGGCTGTGGGGCGGCTGGCTGGCCAAAACCGATCTGGTGTATTTCGTGTACTCCACGCTGTTTGCGCCCATTACCCGCCTGAACCCGTTCCTAGACAGCCTCAAGCTGGCGACCCCGCTCATCTTCACGGGCCTCAGCGTGGCGTTCGCCTTCCGCACGGGCCTCTTTAATGTGGGCGCTCCGGGTCAGCTGACCATGGGAGCCATCGGCGCGATGCTGGTGGGCGTCTACGCTCCAGCTGGGCTGGGCTGGTTTTTGCTGCCGCTGTCGGTGCTGGGCGCGGCGTTGGGTGGGGCGATCTGGGGGGCCATTCCCGGCCTGCTCAAAGCCCGCTTCGGCTCCAGCGAAGTCATCAATACCATCATGCTCAATTACATCGCGTCGGCCATCTTTATTTTCCTGATCGGCAGCGAAACCTTCCCCTTCCTGGGCCGCGAATACAACATGCCCTTCAAAGCCGAGGGGTTTGAGGCCCGCAGCGAGGAACTGCAAGAAGGCGCACGCCTGCCCACGCTGCTGCAACTGTTCAACGTGGGCACGGACGGCGCAACCGTCATGAGTCTCGGCCTGATTTTTGGTCTGATCGCCTTTGCGCTGGGCCGCTGGATTCTGGGCCGCCACAAAGTCAAGAACGGCACGCTGCTGGCCCTGATCGCCGGACTGGTCATCGGCGCGGTCACGTGGCGGGTGGGCGTTCCCGTGCAGATCGCGGGCAGCCAGCTGAACGCTTCGTTCCTGATCGCGCTGATCTGCGTGGCCGCCTTCGGAACCCTGATGTGGCGCACGGCCACCGGGTACGCGCTACGTGCGGTGGGCCTGTCGCCCAAAGCAGCCGAATACGGCGGCATCAGCGTGGCCCGTAACACCATTTTGGCCATGACCTTTGCAGGAATGTTCGCGGGATTGGCGGGCACGCACTACGTCAACGGCGGCGCACTCGACGAATACCGCCTGAAGGGCAACATGCCCGCCAACGTGGGTTTCGACGGCATCGCGGTGGCGCTGATGGGCCAAAGCACCCCGGTAGGCGTGGTGGCCGCCAGCGTCTTGTTCGGCACCATCGACACGGGCGGCATCGACGTCGACCTGAAGCTGGAAAAAATTAATAAGGACATCGTGACGGTGCTGAAGGCCCTGATCGTGCTGTTCATCGCCGCAGGCGGATTCCTCAGCCGCCGCGTGACCGATCCGCCACCCCCGCAACTGCTGAAGGCGGTAGAAACCACCGGCAAACCCGACGCAGCGAGGCTGGACGTGAATCTGGCCAAGGCTGAGCAAGGGACGCCACTCCCGAATGTCGCCCAATCCTCGGACGCCAAGACCCGCGAAGGGGGCAAGTAAATGCAAGACCTTCTCGCTCAGATTTTTGGCGTGTCCTTTCTCGCCATCTTTATCCGATCCTTCGTCCCGCTTCTGCTCACAGCACTCGGCGGCCTCTTTTCAGAACGCAGCGGCGTGGTCAACATCGCCCTAGAAGGCCTGATCATCTTCGGCGCACTCACGGGCGCAATCATTACCAAGCAGATCGAGCCTGCGCTGGGGCCGCTGTCGCCCTGGGTGGGCTGGCTGGCCGGGGCACTCGTAGGCGGATTCGTGGCCTGGATTCACGCGCTCCTCAGCATCAAATACCGCGCCGATCAGGTCATCAGCGGCACGGCCATCAACCTGCTCGCTCTGGGTGTGCCGCCCGTTATTCTGGCCGCCCTGTACGGCAGCAGCACCGAAAGCCCCAAGGTGGACTACGGCCTGCCGCTGTGGGGCGTGGGCGAACTGCGCTTTTCGCCGCCTGTGTACTTCGCCTTTATCGCGGTGGCCGTCATCTGGTATGTGGTGTATAAAACGCCGTATGGCCTACGCCTGCGGGCGACGGGCGAGCAACCCGGCGCGGCGGCGAGCATGGGCGTCAACGTCCGCAAGATGCGCTACAGCGCCGTGATCCTGTCGGGCGTGCTGGCGGGCACGGCGGGCGTGTTCCTCAGCATCGGCAACCTCGATTCCTACGTGCGGAACATGAGCGCCGGGATGGGGTTCATCGCTCTGGCCGCGCTGATCTTCGGGCAGTGGAAACCGCTGGGCGTGCTGGGGGCCACGCTTCTCTTCGGGTTCCTGCAAGCGCTGTCCATTCAACTGGGGGGCACCGATCTGCTGCCGCCCACGCTGGTATCGGCCCTGCCCTTCGTGGTCACCATCATCGCCCTGATCTTCACGGGCCGCAGCGCCGCGCCCAAAGCCATCGGCAAACCTTTCGACGGCTGATACGGCCTTCAGGCGAGGGTATAAACGTGGTGGCCGCTCTGAGTAATTCGGAGCGGCCACTGCTCATAGCCGTGACAGCCGAGTGTTATGGAGTGTACGGACACCGCTGGAACGGCTATGACAGGATGGCAAGTAGATCCCAAGTCAGTCCAAGCATCTGCCTCGACAGGGCCACAACAATCATGATGAAGAAAGCGTAAGGTGGTGTACATGAGCTTCGGTTCAACCCTCAAACTCGCCCGCGAAGCCCAAGGCCTCAGCACCCAAGAATTGTCCCTGAAAACCAAGATTCGCGGTGACTATCTGCGGGCGCTGGAGGACGGCAACACCGCGCTGCTGCCAGAGCGCACCTTTGCCCGCTCCTATTTGCAGCGCTACGCCCGCGAATTGGGCGTAGACCCGGCCCCCCTACTGAGCGACTTTGACCGCTTGTTGCCTGCCTCTCCTGAAATCGCGCAGTCGCTCCAGAGCCAAGCAGTACGGAATCAGGCGGCGCGGCGCGGGCTGGGGCTGGGGCCTGCCGCTCTGGCTGGGCTGGCATCCGCCGCCGTCATTCTGGGTGCAGCCGGATACTACCTATTCAATCGCCCCAGCGCCGCGCCAGTGCCCACCGCCGTCGCCGCGCCTCAGAAGACTCCGGCCACCACGCCCGCCCTGACCCGCACCGTGCGCCTGACTGTCAGCAGCGTGCCGCCCGGTGCGCGGGTCTTTTTGGACAACCGTGATCTGGGCAAAACCCCAGTCAAGTCGTTTCCGGTAGATGCCCGCCAAAACGCTGTGCTGCGCGTGGAATACAGCGGACGGCAAAGCATCAATCAGACTATTTCGCTGCAAACGGGGCGCAATTTGCGGGCGCGGTTGCTGCCGACGGCACAGGGTCAAAGTAGCTTGGCCGATCTTAATACACCGCAGGCCGCGCCCAAACCCGCAACGGGCGCAGCGGCTCAGGCCACCCCGCCGCAAAACGCACAGCCAGCCAAACCCGCCACACCTTCGCCCGCCGCCGCTGTGCGCGTCACCTTTTCTGCTCCCTCGTGGACTCGAATTACCGACAAAGCGGGCCGCCTGCTGTTCGAGGGCACGCCCGCTGCCGGAACCTCCAAAAGCTTTCCCGCAGGCGTGATTATCCGGGCAGGCAACGCCGGAGCCGTGCGGGTCAGCGTGAACGGCGGCGCGGCCTTGGCGATGGGCGGCAGCGGGCGCGTGGTGACCCGTTCGTTCTAGAACACCATCCAGCAAGCACCAAAAACAAGCAGGCCCGCTAGGAATGACTTCCGGCGGGCCTGCTTGTTTTTGGTGCGATTACTCAGCGAAGCGCTTCAGCACATCACGGCTGATCACGAGGCGCTGCACTTCGTCGGTGCCTTCCCCAATTCGGGTCAGGCGGTTGTCGCGCCAGAAGCGTTCTACGGGATATTCCTTGACGTAGCCGTAGCCGCCGAGCATCTGAATGGCCTCGTCGCAGGCTTCGACGCCTACCGTGGTGGCGTACAACTTGGCGCGGGCCACCGCCGCCGTGAAGTTCATTCCAGCGTCTTTCAGGTCGGCGGCCTTGCGAATTAGCAGGCGGGCGGCTTCCAATTTGGTGTCCATATCGGCCAAGCGAAACCCGATGTTTTGGTTCAGGGCAATGGGTTTGCCAAACTGCTGACGCTCCAGCGTGTATTTGGCAGCGTACTCGAAGGCGGCGCGGCCCAGGCCCAAGCCCATCGCGGCAATCCCTACGCGCCCGCCGTCCAGCACGCCCATCACGTCCTTGAAGGCGTTACCGCGCTCGCCCAGCAAGGCATCGGCAGTCAGATGGATATCTTCAAAAATCAGTTGGGCGGTGTCGCTGCTGCGGAGGCCTAATTTGTCTTCTTTGCGGCCAATGGAAAAGCCCGTGACCTCATCGCGGTTGAAGACGAAGGCGCTGATGCCGTCGTTTTTGCCCTTGCCAGCGCGGGCGGCGTCGGTGCGGGCCAGAATCACGTAGGTGCCGCCCACGCTGCCCTGCGTAATAAAGTTCTTGGAACCGTTCAGAATCCAGCTTCCATCGGGTTGTTCTACGGCGCGGGTCTGGAGGCCGCCGCTATCGCTGCCGCTGCCGGGTTCGGTCAGGCCCCACGCGCCCAGTTTGGCCGCACTCGCCAACGCAGGCAAAAACTTCTGCTTCTGAGCTTCGGTGCCGCCCACCAGAATATGCCCCTGACACAGCGAATTGTGAGACGCCACCGTGAGGCACAGGCTGCCGTCCACCGCCGCGATTTCTTCGATGATCATGGCAAACGTGGCCGTATCCAAACCCGTGCCGCCGTACTCTTCCGGCGTCTGCGCCCCCATGATGCCCATCTCGCCCAGTTCCTTCACGATCTGCATCGGGAATTCGCTGGTCTGGTCACGCTCGGCAGCTCCGGGTTCCACTTTATTTTTCAGGAAGCTTCGCAGGGCGCTGATGATGGTGCGCTGGTCGTCGTTCATGGGTTCGACGTTGGGGCTGGGGGTGGGCCGGTTTAGGGTGCTGGTCATGTGGAGCCTCCGGGGGAGTGTGTGGGGCGGTCAGGTTGGTGGGTGCTGCGTCTAAGGGTCTAAAGGTCGAAGGTGCTGGGGCGGTTGGGTTTCGGAGTGGGCAGAGCGTTCAAAAAAGTCGTCTGAGACTGCCTTTGCCTTTCTTAGTCTCTTAGACCGCCCACTGCGTATCTGCCAAACCCCTGCCGTCACACCTGAAATACACCCACTCGAAACTCGTCCTGATGCGGATTGCCCGCGCAGGCTTCGAGGGCGCGTATCAGGCGGTCACGGGTATCGTTGGGTTCAATGATTTCGTCTACCCACAAGCGGGAAGCGGCGTAACGGGGGTCAAGTTCGGTGTCGTATTTGGACTTCACTTCGTCGTACAGGCGCGTGAGTTCCTCGTCGTCGGGTTCGTGGCCGCTGCGTTTCAGGGCCGCCAACTGAATATCGAGCAGGGTTTTGGCCGCCGCGTTGCCGCTCATGACGGCGTATTTGGCGCTGGGCCACGCGAACAGGAAGCGGGGGCCGAAGGCTTTGCCGTTCATGGCGTAGTTGCCTGCGCCGAAACTGCCGCCCGTGATGACCGTAATTTTGGGCACCACACTGTTGCTGACGGCGTTCACCAGTTTCGCGCCGCGCCGGATGATGCCTTCCTGCTCGGAGTCGCGGCCCACCATGAACCCGGTCACGTCGCTTAGGAAAATCAGGGGCACGCCCGCTTGGTTGGCGTCCAGAATAAAACGGGCTGCTTTGTCGGCGCTGTCGCCGTAGATGACGCCACCAACCTCAATGCGGGTACGTAAACCGGGTTCGCCGCCCGCCTTCAGTTTCTTTTTGATGACGGTGCGTTGATTGGCAACAAAGCCCACCGGATAGCCGCCCATCCGCGCAAACCCGCAGACGATGGTTTCGCCGTATTCGGCCTTGAATTCGTGCAGCTCTCCCCCATCGGTGATTGATGTGATGAGGTGGCGCACGTCATAGGGTTTGGAGCCGTCGAAAGCCACCAGATCGGTCAGGTCGCGTGATGGGGCGGCTTTAACCTCCGCCCGCCGCCGCGCCCACGGTGCCGGGTCGCCCTGCGCGTACAGGTCGGCCAGCGCCCGCACCCGCCTCAAAGCCGCGTCGTCGTCCGGTTCCTTGTAATCCACCGTTCCGGCAATGGCCGCGTGCATGGAGGCCCCGCCCAATTCCTCGGACTCCACGACTTGCCCGATGGCCGCCCGCACCAGCGCAGGCCCCGCCAGATACAGCCCCGAACCCTCGGTCATGATCAGGGTGTCGCACATGACGGGCAGATACGCGCCGCCTGCCACGCAGTTGCCCATAATCGCGGCAATTTGAGGGATGCCGCGTGCGCTCATGCGGGCGTTCAGGTAAAATACCCGGCCAAAGTCGTCCTGATCGGGGAAAATCTCGTCTTGCATGGGCAGATACACGCCTGCCGAATCCACCAAGTACACCACCGGAAGATGGTTTTCCAGCGCGATGGTCTGCGCCCGGATTACCTTTTTGGCGGTAATAGGGAAAAACGCGCCCGCCTTCACGGTGGCGTCGTTGGCGATGACCATCCACGGACGGCCCCCGATCTGGCCGATGCCCGTGACCGTGCCGCCGCTGGGGCAGCCGCCTACGTCTGCGTACATTTCCCAGCCTGCAAAGGTCATCAGCTCGTCAAAGGGCGTTTCGGAGTCGGTCAGGCGGGCGATGCGTTCGCGGGCGGTCAGGCGGTTTTTATCGTGCTGGCGCTGCTGGGCCTTGGCACCGCCGCCCGCATGCACGCGCAGACGGTCAGCGGCAAGGCGCTCTAATGCATCGGCCCAAGCTGCCGTAGCGGGCGAAAGTTCGGGTTGAGGTGGAGCTTGGGTCATGAAGCCTCCGGGGACTACTTGTGGAAAGGGCGGAGCGGTTGAGATGGAGAGTCTAACAAACGCTTGTTAGGAAAGCGAGGGATGGAGAGGGAGTTGAGTTTCTGGGTGAACCCCCCGTTGCTGACGCAACACTCCCCCTTAGAGGGGAGGACTAAAAGCTGTTGCGCTCCCCTCTAAGGGGGGCTGGCTGCGAAGCAGACTGGGGGGTTTTGACGTAAACGTTGGAAGGTGACCCCCCCCCGTGCCTGTGCAACGCCCCCTTGAGGGGAGGACAACTGCTCTTTCTACTGCTCTTGCACCGCCACTCCTGTCTTCTCTCGCACTTCTTCCAGCGTCACGCCCGGAGCCAGCTCCACCAAGCGCAACCCTGCCCCAGTCACGTCCAGCACGCAGAGTTCGGTAATGATCCGGTCAACCACCGCTTTGCCCGTCAGGGGCAGGTCGCATTCGGCCAGAATCTTGGGTGCGCCGCCCTTGGCCGTGTGTTCCATCAGCACTACCACGCGCTGCACGCCCGCCACCAAGTCCATCGCGCCGCCCATGCCTTTCACCATCTTGCCGGGAATCATCCAGTTGGCAAGGTCGCCTGCCGCGCTGACCTGCATGGCCCCCAGAATCGCCAAATTGATGTGTCCGCCCCGAATCATGGCAAAGCTGTCGGCGCTGGAAAAAAAGCTGGCCCCCGGCAAGGCCGTCACCGTCTGCTTGCCCGCGTTGATCAGATCGGCGTCGACTTCCGATTCGGTGGGAAAGGGGCCGATGCCCAGCAGGCCGTTTTCGGATTGCAGCATGACCCCAATCCCGGCTGGGATGTGGTTGGCAACCAACGTGGGCAAGCCGATGCCCAGATTCACATAAAAGCCGTCCTGCAATTCCTGCGCGGCGCGGGCGGCCATTTCATCGCGTGTCCAAGCCATTAGAGCTTCACCGTCCCTGCTGAAGTGGTACGTTGCTCGATGCGTTTTTCAGGGGCGGCATTCAGCACCAGGCGCTGCACGTAAATACCCGGTGTGTGAATCTGATCGGGGTCTAGCTCGCCCACGTCTACCAGTTCTTCCACTTCGGCCACCGTGACCCGTCCACACGTCGCCACCAGAGGATTGAAGTTGCGGGCCGTTTTGCGGAACACCAGATTGCCCGAAGCGTCGGCCTTCCACGCTTTCACCAACGCGATATCCGCCACGATGCCGCGCTCCAGCAAGAAGGTCTGGCCGTCAAAGTCCTTGTGTTCTTTGCCTTCAGCCACCAGCGTTCCGACTCCGGTTTTGGTATAGAACCCCGGAATGCCCGCGCCGCCTGCCCGCATGCGCTCGGCCAGCGTGCCCTGCGGCGTGAATTCCAGTTCCAGTTCTCCGGCCAAATACTGTCGCTCGAATTCCTTGTTTTCGCCCACGTAGCTGGAAATCATCTTGGAAATCTGGCGGGTGGCGAGCAGTAAGCCCAGCCCGAAGCCGTCCACGCCCGCATTGTTGCTCACGGCGGTCAGGCCGCGCACACCGCTGTCACGTAGGGCGGCAATCAGGGCTTCGGGAATGCCGCACAGGCCAAAGCCGCCCACCGCCACCGTCTGCCCGTCGGCCACGATGTCCTTGAGCGCCGCTTCGGCACTGGGATACAACTTATTCAGTTTGGAACTGGTCATAGGCTGGCAGCATAGCGAATCTGGGCGAGGTACCAAACGGGCGTTAGGGTGAACAAGGTGAGTCGGGTGCAGGCTGCGAGACAGGCAGCAGACCCGGCCCGTCCTATACTCGCCTCACATGACCCTCTCTTCACTCCCTGCGCCCGCCGCGCCCACTGTGTCGCCGTGGACGCTCTCGGCGTTTTGGTTCGGCACGGCGTTTCACTGGCTCCTGCTCCTGATCATTCTTATTCCGGCCAACGTGGTGGGGTTCGTGGGCGAGGCCAACAAAGGCACCTATCTGGGCGCTCTGACGGCGGTGGGCGCGATTATGGCGCTGGTGCTGCCGCCGCTGGTGGGCGCACATTCTGACCGCACGGGCAAGCGGTTGCCTTATATCCGGCTGGGCTTAGCCGTCAATCTGGCGGGCCTCGGCGTCATGGCTCTGGCCGCCTCCCTGATGACGGGCACGAATGGATTCTTGGTGTACGTGCTGGGATTTTTGCTGGTGCAGTTCGGCAACAATTACGCCACCGCGCCGTATAGCGCCCTGATTCCACAACTGGTGCCGCCCAGTTTGCGCGGGCGCTACAGCGGCGTCATGGGCATGCTTCAAGCGGTGGGCCAACTGCTGGGCGCGGTGGTGGCCTTCGCGGTGGGCACGCTGAATCTGCCCGTCTTCGTCTCGTTTGCGGTCATCGCGGTGGTGCTGCTCGTGCCCGCCCTGATCACCATGCGCGGCGTCCCCGAAACCGCGACCCCTGCGCCCGAATTGGCGGCTGGCCCCACCCTGTCTTGGCAACAACTTTTTTCCTACCAGCCGTTCCTGTGGGTCTTTATTACGCGGGTACTGTTTGCGCTGGGCCAGTACAGCGTGCAGCCCTTTTTGCAGTACTACAGCGTAGATGTGCTGAACCAAAAAGACGGCGTGACGGCGAGTTCACTCCTCGCAGGCTGCATCATCGTGGCCTCTATCCTCAGCGCGTTTTTGGGCGGGCGGATCAGCGACCGGGTGGGCCGAAAACCGGTGATTTACGTGGCGGGCACCACGATGGCCCTGACAGCCATTTTGCTCTTGATCGCGCCGGGATTCGGTACGGCGTTGGCGTTGGCAGTGGTATTCGGCCTCGGCTTCGGCGCATTTACTAGCGTGGACTGGGCCCTCGGCAGCGACGCCATGCCCAGCGCCAAATCGTATGCCCGCGACATGGGCATCTGGCACGTGGCCTTCGTAGGGCCGCAGTTTATCGGCGCTCCGCAAGGCGCTTTGCTGGACTGGGGCAACCGTCAGGGCGACAATTTGGGCTACACATTGGTCTTCGGGATCGCCGCCGCCTTCTTCATGCTGGGCGTTCTGCTGGTCAGAAACGTGCCCGATACGGCCCACGTCAAAACGGCCAAAGCGTAAGCCGCGTTCCCTCACCCGGTCTATCCATTTTCTTGACCTAAAGTTCAGAAGGTATTGAGACGGTGCCTCAGCCGCCAAAGTCCGGCGCAGGCGGCGTGCCAAGCTCGGCCTATGAGCGACGATCAGAACGCCACCGGAACAACGCCCGAGCAGAGCATCAAGGCTGTCGCGGCCATCATCAAAGACGTGAAGTTTGCCATGTTGACCACCATCACCTCGGAAGGCCGCCTGCACTCGCGCCCGATGACCACGCAGGAGCAGGAATTTGACGGCGACATCTGGTTTTTAGGCAACAAAGACGCCGAATCGACTGACGATATGCGCCACCGCCCCGAAGTGAATCTGAGCTTTTCCAACCCCGAAAAGGGCAACTACGTAAGCCTGACGGGCCGGGCCGAATTGGTGGAAGACCGCGCCAAGTTGGACGAACTCTGGAACGACTTTTACAAGACGTACTTCGAGGGCGGCAAGGAAGACCCGAACATCCAACTGATCAAGATTCACGCTCACGGCGCGGAATACTGGGAAAGCGACGGCAGAATTCGCAGCTTTATTCAGATGGCGAAGGGCGCGATTACGGGCAAGCAGCAGAACATGGGCAAGAACGATACGGTGAGTCTGTAAACACGGACGACAACTCGGGGCGGGTGGCCAAGGCTGCCCGCTTCTGCTTGCTTATGACTCCCCACCAGACAGCCTATCGGGACACCCACAATCCGGCCCGCGTATGCTCTGGCCTGTGACTCCGCGACAATTCAGCGCCTCTTGGTGGGCCTTCTTCTGCGCTGGCCGCCGCTCATGACGGCCCCTTCTGTGGCCCTGCAACGGCGGGCACTGGTGGGCGTGCTGCTGACCGTGGTGATGTGGGGCGCGAACGTGGTGCTCCTCAAAGCCCTGCTGGGCGGCACCAACGCCGAAACCATCAACGTGGGGCGCTTTGTTATTGCCGGGAGTGTGCTGGTGACGCTGAGTGTGCGGGCGCACGGCTGGCCGCGTTGGGACGCCCGAACGTGGCTGGCGGTGGCCGCCGTAGGCTTCCTCGGCAATACCTTGTTTCAGGCCTTCTTTCTGACCGCTATTCGCGCCAACCCGGCGGGCGTAGGCGGCCTAGTCACGGGAGTCGTGCCGGTGCTGGTGCTGCCACTGGGCTTGCTGCTGGGCCAAAAAGTGAGTGGGCGACAGGCAGCGGGCGTGGCGGTGGCCTTCGCAGGACTGCTGGGGTTGCTCGCGGTTACGCTGCAACCGGGGGCCACTGTTTCGCTGGGCGGGTTGGGGTGGGTGCTGGCGGCAGCGGGCGCGTGGGCCAGTTACACACTGTTCAACCGCCCGCTCACGGCGCAGTTGGGGGCGCTGCCGTTCGTAGCGTTCAGCCTCCTACTGGGCTGTCTCCCTTACTTGCTGTGGGCCGTGCCGCACCTGCATGACCTGAATCAACTTGCGCCGCTGACCGTGCTGGGCATCGTGGTGAGTGCACTGGGGGCCAATGTGTTGGCGTACTTGGCGTGGGCCAACGGAGCCAACATTCTGGGCGCGGCCCGAACTGCCGTTTGGAACACCCTCGCGCCTGCGGTGGCCCTGCTGCTCAGCGCCGCTGTGCTGCACGAGCGATTGGCCGGAGCGGTCTGGGTGGCGGCGGGCGTGATCCTGCTCGGCGCGGCATGGGCAAACTGGCCGGAGCAGAAACCCAAAGTGGGAGAGACTGCCTTGTCTCCCCCACTCTGAATCTTAGATTGTCCAGCATTTCAGGACGGACTGCTTCAATCCAGCTGCATGTCAATGACAGGGGGCTTATCCATTTTGGCGTCTGTTTCCCCTTTCGGCTGTGCAGATTCAGGCTGAGCAGATTCCGGCTGTGCTGGGGCTGCTTCGGGCGTAGGTTCCGGAGCGGGCTGAGGCGGTCGCACACGTGGCGTAAAGGTGTTTTCCTGCGCCGTGATCTGGGCCTGCGTGATAGGCGTCGCGGGCATGACCGACTGGCTTCCGGCCACGCTGACCCAGCCTGCCGTGCCAGACGGTGCATCGGCGGCCTGAGTGGCACGCGGCGCGGCCAACTTGACCGGGGGCAGGGTTGTAGTTTGGGCGATCCGGGCGGCGTTTTGCGTGGCCGCAGTCTGCGCGGCGCGGCGGGCGGCCAGCATGATGGAATCCACCTCGGCAGCCGTCAAGATTCCCTTGGACTGCAAGGTGCCGAGAATAGCCAGCGCGAGTTTCCGGGCGTACTCGCCGTCGTTGGGAGGGGGGGAAGCGCCGAGAGTCATAGGCCGCTACCTTACCCTATTCGTAGCCGAGTTTGATGCACCCCGAATGGCTCACAGCCCCGCCGCATTTGCATCAGGAAGCACGGTGTTTTGAGTCATACGGGAGAGAATAGACCCAGTGCAAAAGAACCGTAGATTTACTGCCATCCCAGACCGTTCTAGGCCAAGCCGTCCTGTGTTTGCCGCGTCCATCTATGCGGGGCAGACTGGCAAAACACCGCAGTGGCAACCTGATCTTTGCCTGTTTGGGTGGTATTCTAGAGCAGTCTGACATGGTGGCGTGAACCTTTCACCCACAGAGGAAACGCACCGACTCGGAAGTAGCCAAGCAGTGATCTGAGCGGTGCGGTAGGCGCGAACTGTTGAGGAGGACTGAGGAATGTACCGAGGAAGAGAGGGGCAGTGGGCCTTCCTGCTCCACCGTCTGTCCGGGCTGGCGATCTTGTCTTATCTGTTGCTGCATGTGTTCAGCATCGGATCATTCATCTTTGGCGAGCGTTTTTATATGGCTATCCATCACACCTATGACCTGTGGCCGTTCCGTATCGGTCTGGTCTTCATTACGGCGGGCGTGGTCTACCATGCTTTCAACGGCCTGCGGATCATCGTCATGGACTTCACGGGCGCGGGCGTGGCCTATCAGCGTCAGATGTGGTACGGCGTGATGGTACTCAGTGTCCTGAGCGCCCTGTACGCGGCTTACCACCTGTATCCCCGCCTGATCGGAGGCTTCTGATGATTCGCGCACGCACCTTTATGGACGCGCGGCAGCAGTCGCACTCCAACGCCGAACTGAACTGGTGGATCTTCATGCGGATCAGCGGTCTGATCTTGATCTTCTTGATCTTGGGCCACATCTACATGACGTTTATTCAGGTCAGTGAAGCCGACGCCACCTTTGATGCCGTGGTGAGCAAACTCAGCAACCCGGCGTGGAAGTTCTACGACTGGCTGATCTTGGCCTTGTCCTTGATGCACGGAGCCAACGGCGCACGCTACTCCATCGAAGATTACGTGCGGTCACGGCCCAACCGGGCTTGGGTCAAGGGCCTGTTCTATACGGTCATCGCCGTGGTGTTCGCATTCGGCACGATTGGTCTGTTCTCCATTTGAACGGCCTTTCTAAGCCGTCACCCTTCTCACCCGAATAAAGGAAACCAACTATGCATCATCGTTATGACGTTCTGGTGGTGGGAGCAGGCGGCGCGGGGCTGATGGCCGCCCTGTACGCCGCCAAGGGCAATGTCAGCGTGGCCTGTATCTCCAAGCTGTACCCCACCCGTTCCCATACGGGCGCGGCGCAGGGCGGAGTGGGCGCGGCGCTCGGCAACGTGCAGGAAGACCACTGGGAATGGCACATGTTCGACACGATCAAGGGGGGCGACTACCTGACCGATCAGGATGCCGCCGAGATTTTCTCCAAAGACGTGATTGAAGCCGTGTACGAGCTGGAGCACATGGGCCTGCCCTTCTCACGCACCGAGGAAGGCAAGATTGCCCAGCGCAAGTTCGGGGGCCACACCCGCGAGTTCGGCAAGGCCGCCGTGGAGCGTTCCTGCTACGCCAAAGACCGCACCGGCCACATGATTTTGCAAACTCTGTACCAACAGAACGTAAAAGCCGGAACCACCTTCTACAACGAATTTCACGTCACCGACCTGATCATCGAAGACGGGCGTTGCCGGGGCGTCGTGGCCTACGATCTGTCTACGGGCGAGATTCATACCTACCACGCCAAAGCTGTGATTCTGGCGGCGGGCGGGTACGGGCGCATCTTCAAGATCACGTCCAACGCGCTGACCCTCACGGGCGACCTGATGAGCATTTACTACCGCAAGGGCCTGCCCCTTGAGGACATGGAGTTCTATCAGTTCCACCCCACGGGCCTCTCTAAGCTGGGTATTCTGGTCACCGAAGGCATTCGCGGTGAGGGCGGAATCTTGCGCAACAGCACGGGCGAACGCTTTATGGAACGCTACGCGCCGACCATCAAAGACCTTGCGCCCCGCGACATCGTGAGCCGCTCCATCATCACCGAAATCCGCGAAGGCCGGGGCGTGGGCCGCGACGGCGACGCCATCAACCTTGACCTGACGCACCTGCCGCGTGAAACCATCGAGCAGAAGCTGGCCGAAATTACGGACTTGGCCCGCACGTACCTCGGCCTCGACCCGATTAAGGACTTGGTGCCGATTCAGCCCACGGCGCACTACGCGATGGGCGGCATTCCCACCGACGTGAACGGCCTGTGCCTCAGCGACGGGCACGGCGGCAGCATCGAGGGCCTCTATGCGGCGGGCGAGCAAGCGTGCGTGTCCCTCCACGGCGCGAACCGCCTGGGCACCAACAGCCTCGGAGACCTGATCGTGTTCGGACGCCGCGCCGGGATTTACGCCGCGCAGTACGCCCGTCAGGTGGACTACGCCACCATGCCCGAAGACCCCGAAGCCGAGAGCAAGGACATGCTGAACCGCATGAAGAATGCCAGCGGCACTGAAAACGCTGCCCTGATCCGCAAGGAACTGCAAGAGACCATGATGAACAACGTGGGTATCTTCAGAAACGGCCCGGATATGGAGAAGCAAGTCGAGATTCTGAAGGAACTGAAGGCCCGCTACAAGAACGTGAGCGTGTCTGACCCCAGCCAGCGCTACAACAGCGAACTGATGGAAGCCATGGAACTCGGCTTTATGCTGGACTGCGCCGAAGCGATGACGGCCAGCGCCCTGAACCGTACCGAATCGCGCGGCGCACATGACCGCGAGGACTTTATGGAACGGGACGACGCCAACTGGCTGAAGCACACGATGGCCTATAAAGACCTGAACAACGACAATAACGTGCTGATCGGTTACAAGGACGTGAGCCTGAAAGGGTATACGCGGGCCTTTGAACCTAAGCCCCGAGTGTACTAATTGGGAACGTGGGAGATGGATCGGAGAACGTGGGAACAACACCGACCACGATCCACACTCCACGGGCCACCTTCCAAAAGGACTGACATGACCCAAGCACAACTCACTCCCAGCACGCCCGCTACCGCTGCGGCGATGATGACCCTGAAGGTCAAAGTGCTGCGGTTTGACCCCGAAAAAGACAAGAAAGCCCACTGGGTGACCTACGAAGTGGAGGCTCAGGCCGCAGACCGCGTGCTGGACGTGATCAACCACGTGAAATGGTACATGGATCCCAGCCTGACCTTCCGCCGTTCCTGCGGCCACGGCATCTGCGGCAGCGACGCCATGCTCATCAACGGGCGCAACCGCCTCGCCTGCAAAACCTTGCTGCGCGACGTGGTGAAAAAGAGTGGCGACACGATTACCGTGGAGCCCATTCGCGGCCTGAAGGTGGAAAAAGACCTGCTGGTGGACATGGAGCCGTTCTTCGACTCGTATAAGGCGATCATGCCTTACTTCATCAACGAGTCGCCGGAACCCGCCGCAGAGCGGATCCAGTCGCCGGAACTGGCCGAGCGCATGGCCCACTCCAGCAACTGCATCCTGTGCGCGTGCTGCACCACCTCCTGCCCGATCTTCTGGGTCAACGGGTCTTACCTCGGCCCCGCCAGCATCGTGCAGGCGCACCGTTTCATCTTCGACAGCCGCGACGAAGCCACCCAGCAACGCCTGAACATCATGAACCAGAACACGGGCGTCTGGCGCTGCCGCACGGCCTACAACTGCACCGAAGCGTGCCCCCGCGACATCCCAATCACGCAACTGATCGAGGAAGTCAAGCGGGCCGTGATGTACCAGCAGTCGTAAAACCTACTCCAACACAAAATTCCAGCACAAAGACGCGGAGGCTCAAGCTTTCCGCGTCTCTTCATGGTGCTTCTAGGTTATGTTCCCTTCAGATCAGGTTCCTTCTAGATACCGCACCTGCTTGCCTGTCCGCTGTGCATACCCAATTTCTGCGCGGGTGCTTTCGCCCACGTATCCACCCACGTTGATGACCAAGATTTCATCGGCCAGATCGATTTTGTGACGGTGAAGGGTGGCGAGCCGGGCCAACGTGTCCGCCTGCTGCACAGCATTCAGATGGGCCAAAGCCTCGGCATCTGGCGTGCGGTGACTGCCGAGACTGAGGACGATTCGCCCTGCCAACGTTTCAGCCAAGCTCGCCGCGTCGAACTGGGCCAGAAAGCGCGTGCTTCCGCACAAGCACACCACCGCCGGGCGCTGTTCCTGATTCAGAATTGCAGGGCGTAGCGCACGCCACCACTGTCGGTGCATTCGCCGTAGCCGTGCTCCTGCGCGTCTACGGTCAGGGTGCAGGTCAGGGTGCGGGAGGCGTTGCCATCGGTGCGGGCAATCAGGTTGCCGGTGCGCGAAACGAGGCGGGGGGCAGGGGTGCGGGCCGTGCCGCCGACGCCGTAGTAGGGATCGCGGTCGCCTGTGCCGTTCCACGTGTTGCCGAAATTGAACTGCAACCCCAGATCGAAGGGTGAGGGCACAGGGCTGGCCGTATCGATGATCACGGTGCGGCCCACGTAAGTCTGCTCACCAATCTGAATGGTCACGTTGTTTTCCAGCCGCCCCGCGCCGCTGCGGGGTTGCAACGAGCCTGCCACAAAACTGACGGTGCCCTCCTGCCCGTTACTGGTATTCACGATGCGCCCGGTGGGAGGGCCGACAAGGGCGGGGGCGCAGGAAGCGAGAGCGGCGGCCAAACCCAGCAGCAGTAGGGGGCGTTTCATATCCCTCTCAGTTTAGGCCGCAGACCTGACGAGGCGGTGAGGACGGAGGAAAGTGGGCGTGGCAGAGGCGGCAATGCAAAGGCGGCGATCCAGCCCAATTCACAGACGGGGTATATTGACGCTCATGCTGTTTCTTTCCGCGCTGCTGCTCGTCGTTGCTTTTCTGGTGGGCAGTTTGCCGCTCGGAGACTGGCTGCTACGGCGCTCTGGCGTGGATTCGCGGGTCAGTAATGCCCACAATCTGGGCATAGAAAACATGTTGCGGCGCGTGGGGCCGGGGCTGGCCGCAGCCACAGCCACTCTGGACGCCGGAAAAGGGTTTATCGCGGTGCTGATGGCGTCCAGCTTGGATAACCCCAGCGTCATGGTTCTGGCGGCACTGGCGGCGTATCTGGGCCACCTGAACCCGCCGCGTGCGCTGTACGGCCCCACCTTGCCGCGTGGCCGGGGCAACTTGGTGTTGCTGGGCGTGCTGGCGGGGTTGTCGGCCACCGGAGCCGTGCCGCTGTGGGCGGCGGCCCTGCCCGTGCTGGTGTTCGCGGCTGTAGCTGGATTCTGGGGCTATATCAGCGCGGCTACCCTGGCGGGCCTGGCGGCGTTTGCCGGGGCAGTAGCCCTGTTGCCGCTGGGGGTTCCGGCCAAATTGGCGGCGCTGGGGTTGCTGGTGGCCGCCACCTGGCGCTTCAAGGAAAACCTGGGCCGCATGCTGGACGGCACCGAACCGCGAGTGGGCGAGGAAGTGCCGATGGCCGGAAAACGCGCCGACGTGGTGGTGGCCGCCTTCATGATCCACCCCATGACCCTCAAGGATTTCTGGTCGGTGGGACGCTTTTCCTGGCTGAAGCCGATGGTGGAACGCGGCCTGGTCAGTGAGGCCAGCGTGCGCCATCTGGCCGACCACGTGCGGCCCATGAAAGTGGGCGAGCTGCACGGCATCCGCACGGTAGAGGGGAAGGAAATTCGCTGTTATCTGCTAAGCAGCCCGCTCCTGCCTGACCGCTTCCGCGACGCACCCGAACTCGCCACCCGCCGCGCCATAGAGGGCGCGAGGCTGGCCCGTGAACTGGGGGCCGAAGTGTTCGGGCTGGGAGCCTTCTGGAGCGTGGTGGGCAATAAAGGCGTAGACGTGCAGGCCGCCGTGCCCGACATCACCATCACCAACGGCGGCGCGTATACCAGCGGCACCATCAAGGCCGCCATTCCGGGCATTCTGGCCCACTTTGAAGGTTCGGGCCGCGATCTGAAAGCCGCCACTGCCGCTGTAGTGGGCGCAAACGGTGTGGTGGCCTTTGGCATTGCCCGTACCATTGCCCCGCAAGTCGCCAAGGTGATCATGCTGGGGCGCGACCTGGAGAAGCTGGAACGCAGCGCGACCACCCTGCGCCGGGCCAACAAGGACACCGAAATCATCACGACCACCAGTTACGACACCCTGCGCGAGGCCGACCTGATGTTTACGGCCACCAGCGACCCGAATCCGGTCATTTTTCCTCAGCATGTGAAACCGGGCGCGTGGATTTTTGATGAAGGACGGCCCGCCGATGTGGACGTGAGCGTGGAGGCCATTCCCGGCGTGCGCGTGATTCCCGGCGGTGTGGTGCGGCCCCCCGGCTCCATGACCACCAGCATCGACTTGCAATTTGGCGAGGGCGCAGTGCCTGCCTGCCTCGCCGAAACGCTGATCATCGCGGCCACCGGCGAGCATCACCGCAAAAGCCTCGGCGCACAGACGCTGACCGAGAACATCAATTTTTTTGTAGAGCAGGCCGAAGTGCTGGGCTTTACGGTGGTGGATTAGAGTTATTGCTCCTCGGCCAGCACGCGCTTCAGCAGATCGGGTCTGTCGGTGTTGATGCCGTCTACACCCAGCCTCAGCAGGCGGCGCATCTCGGCCTCTTCGTTGATAGTCCAGACTTGCACCGCAATGCCGCGTGCGTGCATCTGGGCCACAAAGCTGGCCGTGACCACTTCTATGCCGCCCGCCCGCACCGGAACCTGTGCCGCACGGCCCGCAGCGGGGGCCAACCCTGCTAGGCCCACGCTTCCTAGTCCCACTTTGCTCAAAATCACCAGTGGGCGCAGTTCCCGTTCGGTCATAGAGGTGGTCACTTCGGGGCAGGCGGCGCGGAACTCTTGCAGGGCACGGTCACTGAAGCTGGCGACGATGACGCGCTCGGTCATTTTTCTCTGACGCAGCACGGCGCAAAACGGGGCGGCGAGGCTGGGCGCTTCCTGCTTGATTTCGATGATCCACGGCAACTCCGGGTGGGCGGCCAGCGCTTCTTCCAGCGTGGGAATGGTGTGGCCTTGCCCCCGGTAAGGAAAGGTCTTGCCCCCGTCGCGGCTGAAGCGTGCCCCAGCGTCTAGCGCCCGCACCTGCGCCAGCGTCAGCTCCCGTATCCGGCCTTTGCCATCCGTGAGGCGGTCTACGGTTTCGTCATGAGACAAGACCAGCACACCGTCGGCGGTGGCGTGCATATCGGTGTCGAGCATCTGCACACCCAGCGCCGCCGCTTCACGGAAGGCCAGCAGCGTATTGCTGGGCCACAGCAACTCGCCGCCCTGATGGGCGATATTCCACGCCGGAGACACGAGAAAAAGATTGCCCGCAGGCTGTGCATTCCGCGCGAGGCTGGAGCGCAGGGCTGAAGCCAAAAACAGGGCGATCAGCACGCCAAAAATAATGCCTGCCCACATCCAGCCCCGCCGCGCCCGAATCGCCCGTCTGCGGCTGGCTGGCCCACCTGAAAGTCGTTGCATCGGCTTCAGCATAGGCCGCGCCGGGTGGGTTGACCTCATGCTGACCGAGCTGTCCAGACGACCCGCACCAAGATGAACAACTCGTCAGATTTGCGGCTTTTGTCTCACGGCTTAGGGGATAGGGTGGGGCATTCATGCGTGTCTCTGTCCTCAGCTTGTTGTTTTGGTGCAAACGATCTGGACTGCTGACGCTGATGACCCTCGCCCTGCTGGGCCAAGCCCACGCCACCGAATTGCCCCTGTTTCTGGGTACGGCGTCGCCCGCCGCGCCGCTGAATTTGCCGGAAGTAGCCTGCCTGCCGCCCACCGACCCGCTGGAATTGGCCGTGTGGCGCGTAACCACAGCGGGAGGCCGCCCGGATTTGTCGTGCGGCAATTCTTTCGTGGAGTACCAGCGGTTGCCGCGCAGTCCCAGCACGCCGGTGGATGCCTTCGACCAGATCGCGGCGCAGATTCGGGAGGCAAAAAACGAGGTATTGCTGGCGAGCATGGAATGGCACGCGGGCGAGGGCCGCCCCGGCTGGACGGTGGCGCGGGCGGTGCGCGACCTGTACGGGCGGGTGCAGGCCAACCCCGCCGCCTATCCGCAGGGCATGAGCGTGCGCTTGATGCTGGGCAATTTTCCCGAGTTGCAGAGGGCCGACTGGGCGACCATGCCGCTGGCGTTGGTGCGCGACCTGAGGGCGCTGGGCGTGCCGCTAGAAGATGCGGCAGTGGGCTGGAGCCTCAGCGTCCTCAATTACCGCTATTTTCCGCACAGCCACGTGAAATTACACGTCATCGACGGGCAGAATTTGACAGTGGCGGGCTTCAACTTTACCGATACCCATTTGCCCCAAAACGAACGAAATGGCGGCCTGCACGACTTGCACGACCTAGGACTGAGAATGAGTGGGCCAGTGGCGCAAGACGGCGTGGCGGCCTTCGACGACCTGTGGCGGCACTCGCGGCAGGTGCGCTGCCCCGCAGATGTGCGCCCAGAGCAGGTCAGTGCGGCCTGCACGTTGGGCGACCCCGGCCCCGTGACCCATCCCGCCGCCGCCCGCCACGCCCTCCCCACAGGCACGGCGCGGGCTTTCATGCTGCATCGCCGCCCCGGATTCGATCAGGCAGACCGCGCCCACCTCGGCCTGTTGGGGGCCGCCACCACCCAGATCGACCTGATGCAGGCCTCCTTTAGCCCGCTGCTGCCCTGCTGGTACGCCTACCTGAGTCCCGACGAATGCCCCTACGACACCCTGCCCGTGTACCTGCGGGCCGTGGTGGACGCGATTGGGCGCGGCGTGCGGGTGCGGGTGCTGATGGTGGACTACGGCATAGACAGGGCCGCCAACCGCAGCGGAGCGGCGTTGGTGCGCCTGATGGCCCGGCAACTGGGCAAAGAAGACCTGTTCGAGGCCCGCTACACCACCTTCCCCATGCACACCAAAGCCCTGACGGTGGATGGCCGGATGGTCTTGGCGGGCAGCATGAACTTCCATTTCAGCGCGTGGGGCGGGCTGGGGCTGGCGGAAGCGGCGCTGGCGACCTCTGACCCGGCGGCGGTGCAGGGACAGCAGGCCAGCTTTGAAGACGTGTGGGCCAACGGCAGCCGCCCCGTACCGCGTGAATGGTGGATGCGGAATGTGGCGTCCGGCAGCGCGGCGACTCCAGCTGATCTGCCCGTTTCCCGTTTATCCCACCCTTAGGCGCACCGCTTAGACCTACACTGGGCATGTGAGAGGTCTAGCTTAATGACAGTGCAGCGGGTGTATCTGGCCAAACCACGCGGCTTTTGCGCGGGCGTGGTCATGGCGATTGGCGCGGTGGAGCGGGCGGCCCGCGAGGAGGCCAAACCCGTGACCGTGTACCATTCCATCGTGCATAACCACACGGTGGTAGAGCGGCTGGAGCGGCAGGGCGGCGTGCATTTCGTGGAGAGCCTGGACAATATAGACGCCCTGCCCGCCGGAAGCGAAACCGTTGTGTTTAGCGCCCACGGCATCAGTCCACTGGTGCGCGAGCGAGCGCGGCAACTGGGGTTGGCGACCATTGACGCCACTTGCCCATTGGTGACCAAAGTGCATACCGAGGCCAAAAAGTATGCACGCGAGGGCTACACCATCTTGCTCATCGGGGACAGTGCCAAGCATCAGGAAGTGATCGGCACAAGTGGCGAAGCCCCCGATAACACCATACTCGTGGGCGTGCTGGGCAAAACGGGCGAAGGGTTGCATGATCCGCACACCGTGGAAGTGCCCGACCCTACCCGCCTCGTGGTGCTGACCCAGACCACCCTCAGCGTGGACGACACCCGCCGCACCGTAGACATCCTGAAGGCCCGCTTTCCGGCTCTCGTGATTCCACCCAGCGAAGACCTGTGCTACGCCACCAAAAACCGTCAGGACGCCGTGAAGAACATCGCGCCCAACGTGGACGCCTTCTTGGTGCTGACCAGTACGCATTCCAGCAACGGGATGCGTCTGCTGGAACTGGCCTTGGATACCTGTGGCCGCGCCTACCGCCTAGAAACCGACACCGATGTGGTGAATCTGGACTTAGGGGGCGTGACTTCGGTAGGCATCACCAGCGCTGCCAGCACGCCCGACGACCTCGTGCAAAACCTCGTGGCCCACTTTCGCCGCCAGAATCCCGCCCTAGAAGTGATCGAGGAAGGCGAGTGGGAAAACATAGAATTCCGCGAGCCGAAGAAAATTCTGGCCTCGCAGGAATTGCCCCGCACGATGCGCTGAGGCGGGTGTAGCGTCTAAGGGCATAAAGGACAAGGTTCTAAGGTGCTGGAGCGGGTTCGGTGGCCAAGTGGCTCCCTCTGTTTCGCAGCTCTAGGAGTCGCAAGAGGCGCGGGGACACCTGCTCTAGCTTGACTTGAACTCTTTTCTTAGACCCTTAGACGCTTTTCTGACACCCCGCGTCGCGCAGCCGTCAGCCTCCTTCCCGCACGCACCCTGTCTTGATGAATTCCTGCACCAGTGGCTCCAGATCGTGCAGGGCCACGTCGCTTCTCATGGCGTATTCGGCGGGAGTCAGGCGTTCGCCCAGCGCCCGTAAAAAGGCGATTCCAGCCAGGCCGTGCTGGGTGCGAAACTGCTGATACATGCCAGTAATAGCGTTCATGGAGTCTTTGCCGCGCAGGGTCAGCGTGTACTGGTGGTGCGCCCACCCCGCCAAGCTGCGCGGCAGAATCAAGGTTTGGGGGCGCAGCGGGGCCGGAAACGCGCCCTCGTAAGGCAGGGTGGCGGGCAACGTGGCCACGATTTCGCCGCGTGCATAGAAGATGGCTCCGGTGGGGCGGGCGTGCAGTCCAGTAAAATCCTCGGTCAGGTTAAACTTCCAGGCACGGTTGCCGATGCCGCTGAGGACATGCGCCAGCACCGCTGGAAGCGGATGGGCGCTCAGAGCCGCACCCTGCTCGTACAGATTCAGCAGTTCTCCGAGCGCCTGCTCACCTGTGGCACTCGCCGCCGCCGCCGTGACCGTGCGGCCCTCGAACAGCAGCACATACGCGGCTTGGTCGCCCAAGCTGGCGTGCAAGTAGCCGTACCACGCCGCCTCATGCAGATACTTCAGGAAGGCGTGCAGGTCGCAAAAATTCTGATTCAGGCCCGCGTGGGTGGGGGGCGAATAGGGCAGAAACCGCGCCAGAAACGGGCCAGCACCGGGGAACATCGGGACGAGTTCGGGTGTCAGATCGGCCAGATCGTCCTGACCGTCGTAATTCTGAATCTCGGGCGGGCCGGGTTCGGGTGGGTCGTTTTCAGATTCGCCGGGGCGGGCAGCTACAACAGGGTCGGCAACTGGGCCGATGCTGAGACTGTCGGCAGGTGCGGCAAGACTGGCCGCAGGATCGGGCAGCACGACAGTTTTGCGGGGCAGTTTGGCAGGCGGAGTGGGCACCAGGGCGGCGTCTGCGGTCAGCTCTGGCGGAGGATCTCCCCCATTCGTGGGCAGTTCCGGCAACTGGCCTTTTTTCTCCCGCCTGTCTTTCCGGTCTTCCCCGCCTCGGCCCCCATTGCCGGGGCGTTTGCGGGCGTCGTCGCGTCCGGTCATGCCCCGGCCTCGGCCTGAACGGGTCTCAACTCGGCCCGGTAACGCTCCGCGTTTTGCCTGTACCTGTCGGCATTGGCGGGCGCGGCCACTGGCCCCACCACCCGCGCCGGAATGCCCACCGCCAGCATTCCGGCGGGCACCTCGCGGCCCTCGGGGAGCAGCGCCCCGGCCCCCAGCACCGCGCCCTCTCCCAGTCGGCTGCCGTTCAGCATGGTGGCTCCCATCCCCACAAGACTGCCCGCGCCGCACCATGCCCCGTGCACGGTGGCCCGGTGCCCCACGGTCACGTCTGCTTCCAGCGTGCAGGGAAAGCCGGGGTCGCTGTGCAGCACGGCTCCGTCCTGAATATTGCTGCCCGCGCCGACAACGATGGGTTCGAGGTCGCCGCGCAGCACGGCACCGAACCACACGCTGGCTCCCTCGGCCACACTCACGCGCCCGATCAGGTCGGCACTGGGGGCGATAAAGGCGCTGGGGTGAAGATCGGGCGAGGATTCGGCGAGAGCGTAGAGCGGCATTCGGCCTCCAGAGTGGCGGCCTACCCGCCCAACTGGGCAAGCGCGGCACGCAAGAGTTGCTGATCTTCGGGGTAGGAAAGCTGGGAGAGCGCCTGTGCAGGTTCGGCGAATCCGCCCTCTGCAAAGGTATGTTCTAGGGTAGGAGCGCCGGTCTCTACCACCATTCTGAACCAGTGGATCTGGCGGGCCTCGCCCCGGTCATTGGTGTACTGCGTCACGTGCAGCGGCGCAACCACGCTGGCACGGACGCCCGTTTCTTCCTGCACCTCGCGCACGGCGGTCTGTTCCAGCGTTTCGCCCGGTTCTACGTGCCCCTTGGGAAAAGCCCACGCGCCGCTGCCCCGGTAGCGCACCAACAGCACGCGCCCTAGGGCATCGAACACCACGCCGCCCGCACCGGGAATGGCGGAACTGGGAGCCAGAGAGTTGTCGCGTGCCGCCGTCATGGGTGGAGTATACGCATGAGCCGCCGCTTGAGGCGCGAGATCGGTGCATCTGATGAGCATTGAAGCCGTCCAACTCAGAGAACGAACAGGCCCGTCTAAAGCAGTGGACACAGGGACAGGAAAATGGCACCTGCCTACTCAGTCCGAACAACATGAGTGAAGGTGGCGGAGCAGTGCGGCATCTACAGCGGCACAGGCCTTTTATTGATCTTTTGGTCAGATAAAATACAGGAGACAGGCAAAAAGGCGCAATGGAACCCTCCTCCTTACTAACATCGGTCTGAGCCACTGGAATTCGTTGGTTTGCATCGGCAGGCGTGCTTCCTTTAATGTTCCCCGCATTCTCGGCACAGTGCGGGCCGTCTCTATGCGATACTGCCGACTATCTCTACCCCGGCCCCATTTGGCGGCGCTGACCCAGTGGGCCAGTGACCCGGCGGCAGGTTCATGGAGAAGCAAGGAGAGTTATGGCAGAAGGGCGAGTCAAATGGTTCAATATCGAGAAAGGCTACGGTTTTATCGAGCATCCTGGTAATCCAGACGTGTTTGTCCACTACAGCGCCATTCAGAGCGGCGGCTTTCGCAAGCTGAACGAGGGCGACGAAGTGGAGTTCGAAGTGGAAGCCGGGCAGGGCAGCAAAGGCCCGCAAGCCAAAAACGTGGTTGTGACCAAGGCCGCGCCCGCACCGATGGGCGGGGGAAGCGAGAGCCGGGGCGGGGGCAACCGCTGGTAACACTGCTTCCGATTGAAAGCGCCGTAGTTTGGCGCTTCAATCCGAGCGGAGCGAGTAGGAAAGACTACGGGCTCCGCGATATGGAGCCGTATCCGGTGCTGTCCCGGATATGGCGGAATGGAGCGGAGTCCGTATAACTGGGCGGGCCTGAGCACTTCAGGCTCCAAAAAAAAATCAAGTGGATGCGGGGCGCAGGCCAGAACGAAGGGTCGCCCCGCTTTTTCGGTTTCGGGGTCAAATAGGTCGGGGGCAGACAGCTCACGGCCAAACCCCTTGGCCCCAGACAGGCAAACCTGACCTGCTGTGTCCCCCGCAGACTTTACACTGCCCCCATGTCTGACCCCACCTTTTCTTCCCCTGCGCCGGAGCGTCAGACCGATGCGCCCGCTGTGAACCTGAGCAAGCCGGGGCGAGATTCACTGGCCCCTGACCTTCCAACCGCGCCCACTCCTCCCCCCACCATCAGCACCTATCCTGTCGGTTTTACTGGAACGTCAGGCGAATTTTTCCGGCTGTGGATCGTCAATACGGCACTGACCATCGTGACGCTGGGGTTGTATTTGCCGTGGGCCAGAGTCAGAACCCGGCAGTATTTTTACGGGCATACGTGGGTAGACGGCCAGAACTTCGAATACACCGCCAACCCGCTGGCCCTGCTGCGCAGCTACCTGATCGTCTCGGCGTTTTTCGGTGCGTACACGCTGGCCACCAATCTCCAGTTTCAGGGCTGGGAATGGGTGGTGGGCATCATCGGCGTTGGTTTCGTAGCGCTGTATCCGTGGTTGGTCATGAAATCCATGCGCTTTCTGGCGGCCAGCACAGCGCACCGGGGACTGAATTTCCGCTTTCATGGCAAGGCAGGCGGGGCGTATCTGGCCTACGGGGTCGCCAATATCGCGGCGGGCTTGTCCAGCGGCTTGGCCCTGCCTTGGGCGTGGTACATGCAGCGGCGCTATCAGGTCGAACACGCCGCGTTTGGCCGCGCCCGCGCCACCTTCCGGGGCGATGTGGGCAACTTTTATGTGATCGGCCTGACGGCGCTGGGACTGGTCATCGGGGCGGTGGTGGTGCTGGCTGTGCCCCTGATCGCGGGGTTCGCCCTGCTCTCGTCCAACAATCCTTTTTCGGACAGTACCGACGTTGGATTTTTGGGGGCTTTTGCCGGAATAGCCGTGCTGTATCTGGCTTTTCTGGCGGCCTACTCCTTGTCGTGGCAGTACATCCGGGGCGCGACGCTGAAGCTGGTGCTGAACAGCCTCGAACTGGGCGGCGTGGTGCGAACCCGCGCAACATTCAGCCCGTGGATGCTGGCGTGGATCGGCCTCAGCAACGCCGCCGTGCAGGTGCTGACGCTGGGGTTGGCCACGCCTTGGGCCGCCGTGCGCCGCTCCCGCTACGTGCTGGGCGGGATAGAGGTTCTGGCCATTGCCAGCCTCGACGACTTCGCCGCCGATGCGACGCCGGGCGAGAATGCGTTGGGCGAGGCCGCCACCGAACTTCTCGACATCAATCTGGGGTTCTGATGACGGGCAACGGAGCCGACCATGCACCTGAGCGCGTGCAGATAGAGGGCATTTATTTTGATGGCCGCAGCAGCCGTGACCGCGCCGCCCGGCTGACCGTTCAGGGCGATCAGGTGACGCTGCAGGCCGACAGTGACGGCATTGCTGGCGGCACAGAAGCCCGCTGGCCGTTGACACAGGTGACCATAGAGCCGCCGCTGCCGGGCGTGCGCCGGGTGCTGAAATTTCCAGACCGAACCCGCTTTGAAACGGCAGACGACACGGCGATTCGGGCCATAGAGCAGCGCACCCGCCGCAACCGGATGCTGGGCGCCGTGCGGACACTGGAGGGCAGTTGGGGGCTGGCGCTGGGCGCTCTGGCGGTCATGGCGGCGTTCGTGTGGGGTTTTATTACCTTTGGCCTGCCCGCCATAGCCCGCACCGCTGCGGCAGCCACGCCCCCCAACGTGCTGGCCACCTTTGACCGGGAAACGGTGGAATTGCTGGATCAGCCGCCGTATCTGGGGCCGTCCAAACTGAGTGCGGCGCGGCAGGCCGAGTTGCAGCGCGGGTTCCGGCAGGTGGTGGGTTGGGCGGGCGGCGCGTACCCGTACCGCCTGCTGCTGCGCGACGGCCAGCCGAAAACCGAGGGAGAGGACAGCTTCGGCGGCTTTCCGCTGGGGGCCAATGCGTTCGCGCTGCCGGGCGGCACAGTCGTCATGACCGATCAGTTGGTGGCGCTGGCCCGCAGTGACCGCGAGCTGATGGGCGTGCTGGCGCACGAATCCGGCCACGTGACCAGCAGGCACGGGCTGGCGGGGGTGTATCAGGCGCTGGGGCTGACGCTGCTGACCACGGTGGTCACGGGCGATCTGATCAGTGCCGGAACCTTCGCCGCCGCCGTACCCGCCGCCCTGCTGCAACGCGGCTACTCGCGGGCTGCCGAAACGCAGGCCGACGAGGTGGCCGGAGCCTTTATGCTGGAAAAGTACGGCACCACCAAGCCCCTGCGCGACATCTTGGCCCGCCTAGAAGCCGACGACGCCGAGGCCGATGAAAACAGCGTCAAGGAGGGGAATTCCTTGGAAAACCTATTGCAGAGTCATCCCGGCACAGCAAACCGCATCGAGCATCTGCGGGAGCTGGAGCAAGCGGCGAAGTAGAGCGGGCGCGTTTGGGCGTTGACCCTCTGTTGCCCAGTCACCTTCACTGCCTCATCTCCAACACCTCATACGGACTCCGCTCCATTCCGCCATATCCGGGACAGCACCGGATACGGCTCCATATCGCGTAGCCCGTACTCTTTCCTCCTCGCTCTGCTCGGATTAAAGCGCCAAACTATGGCGCTTTCAATCGGAATCAGGATCACCTCCCAGAAACAGAGGAACCGGGGGCCGTCTCTACCCCAGTTCCCCTCGCTGACATCCGTCCCGTTCAGCGTTTGAAATTCAGCAAGGTCACGCTGGCGACTTTGCCGTTGACGCCGCGCCCCACCAGCAATTGAGTGCCGCCTGCATTCCACGTCAGGCCGCCGTCGTACAAAGACAGAGGCACGCTGCGGGCCAGTTCCGTGCCACTGCTGGGGTCTAGAACGATGATGCCGGAGTAAGCGCCGCTGACATTCAGGGCCAGTTCCTTGCCGCTGGGACTGAAGCGCAGGTCATCCACCCAGCCCGAAAACTTGAGCTGCTTGAACGGCGTGGTGGCGTTCTTCTTGAACAGCCAGACCTCGGCCTCATCGTCGCGGCGCAGGCCGAGGGCAATCGTGCCGTCTGGGGCGAGGTCAAGGAGGTTCGCCTCGGCTCCTTCGGGCAACTGGGCCTCGGTGGTGATCTCGTCGGTCTGGGCATTGACGCGCAGGGCGTAGCCGTCGTAGGTCACGAGGGCGATTTCCTTGCCGTCTGCGCTGACCGCCACCAGATCGAACAGGTCATCTCCAAAATCGAGGTCTTCGGCGCTATGAACAGAGGTGGTGTTGCGGGCCAGATCGGTGACGGCCAGCGTGTAGCCGTCGTGGGTCAGCAAAAACTTGCCGTCAGAGCTGATCTGAAAGAGTTGAAGATCGTCTTCGAAGTCGGTGAGGGCTGGGCCGGACACCAGCTTGCTCCCCTGCATCAGCCCGACCTCGTAGCCGTCTTCGGCATCGATCAGGGCCAGCGTCACGCCCGCCGCCGAAGCCAAGATCGGCACGGCGGCGTCACCCGTTTCCAGCGGGCGGTTGTTGGCGGCGGCGCTGCCCAGCACCGTGCCCGCGTTGTATTGCAGCGCGGTGGGCTGCGTTCCGGTCAATCCGACGCTCTGCACTTTGCTGGCCGGGAAGCCGAGGATCTTACTTCCGGCAGGCTGCGTGACCGCCAACACACTGGGCGGAAAATTGCTGGACAGCCCGATGGCGACGCCGCTTGCCGACACGATCAGGCGGTCTTCTTCCAGCGGAGACTTCAGCACGCTGCCCACCTTGTTGCCCGTGGCGACGGCCAGTTGCTCCAGACTGCCGCCTTCCATCAGCAGCAGGTTGGCACTGTTCAGGAAGGCGATTCCGGGCACCTTCAGGCTGGTGGTAAGGGTACGGGCGGGGGCAGAGGCACTCAGAATCTGCACCTTGCCGCTGTCGCCCGAAATGGCCCCCACCGTGCCGTCCGGACTGAGGGCCGCGTTGCCGATTTTGGTGTAGGTGGCGCTGGGGCCTTTCTTTTTGAAGGTGGCGGTGTCGGTGATGAAGGCCTTACCGTAATCCACGACCAGCGCCGTTTTGCCGTCGGCAGAGGTGATCAGGTCTTCGGGGCCGTATTCGGCCAGTTGGGTGGTGGCCCCGGTTGCCGGATTCAGCACCAGCAAGGGCGCGTCCTGATCGTCTTGCAACAGCAACAAGGAATTGTCGGCCCGGAACGCGCCGCGCACCACCGGAAAAGATTTGGTGTCGCCCACAGGCGGCCAGCGCCGCACTATTGCCCCGCCCGCCACGCGCCACACGTACAGCACACCGTCGGAACGTCCGGCCACCAGCGTGCCGTCTGGGCTGACGCTCAGGCGGGTCACGGGTTCGGTGGGGCCGCGCAGGGTAGACAGAGCCTTGCCTGCCGGGTCAGCGATCACCACCGTATTTTCTACGGCAATGGCGACCCGCTTGCCGTCCCGGAACCACGCGGCGTCTTGGGCCACCCCGTTATTGAGGGCGTAGGACTGCGTGACCGTCAGGCTTCCCGCCAACGCAGATGGAAACGCCAGAGCCAGCGACAAGGCCAGCAACGAAGAACAACGATTCATAGAACCTCCGGGCAAGGCTGAGAAATGCTGCTGGAAGACAGGCGGGAAGAGGAACCGTGACGACTCGGTGAGTCACATTCAAAGCGTGAAGACGCCGATCATCTGGCCGATTATCTGATGGGGGTGAGCATCCTGTTGACAAATACAGTGAATCACAAGTCGGAGACAGCCTGCGGGACAGGGATGGGGGTACACCCGGCGGGGGCGCAGCCTGTCCGAGTCAACCCTCGCTCCACATCTTCTCTGCATCTTCTCTGCGCGGCCTGAGCTGGCCAGCCCTTACAGTACACAGACGATGACTGACCCTGCCTCTGTCTCTGCCGCCGCCGACCACTGGGACGCCGATCAGTACCGCGCCCGCCATGCTTTCGTGTTCGAGGCCAGCGCCGATCTTGCCGCGAGTTGGCTGGAACCGAAGGCACACGAGCGCATTTTGGATTTGGGCTGCGGCACGGGTGAACTGACCGCCCGCATGGCCCAGTCGGGTGCGGCGGTGCTGGGCGTGGATGCCAGCCCCGACATGATCGCCGCCGCGCGGGTTGCCCACACTGTTGCTGGTCTGACGTTTGAGGTGACAGACGCGCACGCGCTGGCCTACCAATCCGAATTTGACGCCGTATTCAGCAACGCCGCGCTGCACTGGATGAAGCCGCTGGACACGGTGTTTGCGCGGGTGGCCGAGGCCCTGAAACCGGATGGGCGGCTGGTGCTGGAAATGGGCGGCGCGGGCAACGTGCAAACCGTGATAGACGCTGTGAATCACGCCACCACCACGCTTGGCCTGCCCGAATTGCCTCACCCGTGGGTCTTTCCCACCACCGCGCAACTGGCGACGCTCCTGGAATCGGCGGGCTTGCGTGTAGAGCGCACCCACTGGTTTGCCCGCCCCACCGGGCTAAGGGGAGAAGACGGCTTCCGCGCATGGCTGGAAGGCTTCGGCAGCGCGTGGCTGGCTCCGTTGAGTCCCGCAGACCGGGAAGCAGTGCTGGCCGAGGCCGAAGCTTACGCCCGCCCGAAGATATGGACTGGGGCGGAGTGGGTGGCGGATTACCGAAGGCTGCGTGCGGTGGCGGTGAAGGGAGTGTAGAGAGTGGATCGTGGGAAGGGCGGGGTGGGCGGGTGCGTCAGGCTTTTACGTGGGTCTTGTTAAGCTTCGTTCGAGGGCTTGGGCTTCAGCATTCCTACCATCTCCGGTTGAGCTTCGGGAACTTGCTGAAAGACGAGAACCGATAAAGCGTCGTTAACGGCTGCAAAAAAACCGTCTGACTGAGGCGTCGTGCCCTGTGCGATGGCGGGTTTGCCCCCGCCCTTGCCACCTGTCGCCTTCAGCACTGCGCCCAACACGGCCCCCGCATTCACATCGGCAAGCGGCGTAGCCATCCCGCACCGCCCGCCCGGAGCCAAGGCCAGCACGACTTCCCCATCTGGCACGGCATTCAGCGTGGGCAGCAGCAGGGCAACATCGTCCAGAGTGACGCAGCGGACGGGCAGGCCATTCACGATTTCTATGGGTGCGGCTCCCAGCAACGCTCCGGCCAACGTGTCGCGCAGGGCGGCGGCTTCGGCTTTCAGCACGTCCCGTTCGGCCATCACGGCGGCCACCCGTTCGGGCAAGCGGTCTACCGGCACGCTGAAGCCTTGAGCGAGGGCGCGGGCTTCCTCGTACACGCGGGTCAGGTATTCGGCGGCTTCCTCTCCGGCCATGAACACCACCCGTGTCAGGCCCGCCCGGATGCGTTCTGTCCGCAGAATCACCACCGGGGCGGCGAGGCTGGCACGCGGCACATGCAGGCCGCCGCACGCGCTCACGTCGAAGGCTTCCCCTGCCCCGTCCCGGAAGATGACGAGGCGCACCTGCCCACGCACTTTGGTTTCACGGCGCGGGGCGTACAGGTGCAAGTCGTCTTCGGAAACGGTGGGCGTCTCTAGCGTCAAATCAGTGCGGCCCAAGGTTTCGCGCAGCAGGGCTTCGGCGGCCTGCACATGAATTTCTGCTGGGTCGCCTTCCAAATCCAGCGTGCATTCGGGGTTTCTCATGCCCACCGCCGCCACGCTGAACGCCGGATTCACGCGCCGGAACGCCTGCGCCAGCAGATGCTCGCCGCTGTGCCGCTGCATCTGCCGCCAACGCCGCGCCGCGCCCACCTGTCCCGCAACGGGCGTGCCCACAGGCGGCGGCGGGTCTTTGAGCAGGTGCCAAATCTGCCCGGTGGCCTTGTCTTTGCGGGTGTCCAGTACGGCAGCCGTCCCCCCGGCCCACGTCAGGCAGCCCGCGTCCCCATTTTGCCCCCCACCTTCGGGATAAAAGGCGGTGGCGTCCAGCGCGACTTCAGAGCCGTTGATGTCATTCACCACGCTGTCGAAGGTTAAGTGCGTTCCGTCTTCGTAGTACAGGGCGCGGGTCAAGACTGGGCCTCATCTGTAGAAACCGCCAGTGGCACGGCGTCGCGGGTGCGTTCGCCGCCTACGTCGCCCGTATTCAGGGTGCTGGCAGGCTCGAACAGCAGCACCCAGCACACGTCCACCGCGTCAGGGCAATGCCGCACGCCACGCGGCACGACTATAAACTCGCCCTCGCGGATGGTGCGGGTGGGGCCGTCTTCAAAATGCATCAGCAGTTCGCCGCGCTGCACCAGAAAAAGCTCATCCTCGTGCGGGTGAGAGTGCATGACGAAGCGGCCCTGAATCTGGGCCAGTTTGACCATCTGCCCGTTCAGTTCGGCGGCCACACGCGGGGCGTAGACCTCAGCGAAGCTGGCAAACGCGGCGGCGAGATTGACGGGCTGAGGAGTCATGGGTGGAGTGTAGAACGTGAATGGAAGGTGGATCGTGGAACGTGGTTTGGCCTTCCCCACGATCTACGATCCACCCTCTACATCAGCTTTTAGACGTTATACGTGCTGCTCGCCGTTTCCCCGCCGCGTCCCGTCCAGTTGGTGTGATGAAACTCTCCGCGTGGGCCGTCCGTGCGCTCGTAGGTGTGTGCCCCGAAGTAGTCGCGCTGGGCCTGAAGAATGTTGGCAGGCAACTTGGCGGTGCGGTAGCCGTCGTAGTAAGCGAGCGCACTGGCAAAAGCAGGCGTAGGAATGCCGCTTAGGGCCGCAGCCGCAATCGTCTGACGCCACGCGGTTTGTACGCCCTGAATGGCCTCTTGAAAGTAGGGGGCCAGCAGCAGGTTCGGCAAGTCGCGCTGGGCATCATAGGCTTCCTTGATGCGGTCTAGGAACTGGGCGCGAATGATGCAGCCGCCGCGCCACATCAGGGCGATTGCGCCGAAATCCAGTGTCCAGCCTGCATCTTGGGCCGACAGACGCAGAAGCTGAAAGCCCTGTGCATAAGCAGCGATTTTGGAAGCGTAGAGGGCTTGGCGTACATTTTCGATAAACGCGGCCTGATCGGTGAGCGCTACAATTTCGGGGCCTTTCAGGAAATGGCTGGCGGCCATGCGCTCCTCTTTCAGGGCGCTCATGGCGCGGGCGTACACGGCTTCGGTGATGGTGGCGGCGGGGCTTCCGGCGTCCAGCGCGGCCACGCTCGTCCATTTGCCCGTGCCTTTTTGTCCGGCGGCGTCCAGAATCACGTCTACCAGCGGTTGTCCAGTCTTGTCGTCAATCTTGGTCAGAATGTCGGCGGTAATTTCGATCAGGTAGGAATTCAGTTCGCCCCGGTTCCACTCGGCAAACACGTCGGCAATCTGGGGGGCGCTGAGGCCCGCCACATCGCGCAGCAGGTGATAACTCTCGGCGATCATCTGCATGTCGGCGTACTCGATGCCGTTGTGAACCATCTTCACGAAATGGCCCGCGCCTTCCTCGCCCACCCAGTCGCAGCAGGGCGTGCCGTCCTCGACCCGCGCCGCAATGCCCTGAAAAATAGGCTTGACGGCTTCCCACGCCAGCGGATTGCCCCCCGGCATGATGCTGGGGCCGGTCAGTGCGCCTTCCTCGCCGCCCGACACGCCCGTACCGATAAACAGCAATCCTTCGGTAGACAGTTCCTTGGTGCGCCGCGTGGAGTCGGCGGGGTGGCTGTTGCCGCCGTCAATGATGATGTCGCCGGGTTCGAGGAAGGGCTTGACGTGATTGATGAATTCATCGACTGCCGCGCCCGCCTTCACCATCAGCATGACCTTGCGGGGCCGCTTGAGCAGCGCCACGAAGCCTTCCACCGAATCCGCGCCCACGATGGTGAGGCCACTGGCCCGCCCGCCCGTAAATGCCGTGACTTTGCTGACCGTGCGGTTGAAGGCCGCCACCGTGAAGCCCTTGCTCGCCATGTTCAGAATCAGGTTTTCGCCCATCACCGCGAGGCCGATCACGCCGATGTCGGCCACAGGAGCAACAAGAGAGGCGGCGGGGGCATCGGCAGAGGGGTGCGTCATGCCCCAAGTGTACGCGGGACGCAAAGGCGGGGGCGGGGGCTTGTCGAGAAGGGTGGGTGGGAAGCGGGAAAAGCCTAGGGAAGAGTGGGAGAAAGGCCGTCCTGCTCGCCTCTCCCCCACTCTTCCCAACTCGGATGATGGTCTTTTCCTACGTTCTACCCTCCACGATTCACGTTCTCACCCTCAAACCTCAACGTGAACGGGCGCGGCTTTTTCACCCTTGGGCCGGGTGGGAATCGCCAGATTGGGCATCATCAGGGTGGCGAGGAAAGCGATGATAGCCACGATGATGGCGTAGCGGTAGATGGTGGAGATGGTGTCGGCAAACGCCACTTTTTGGGCGCGAGCACTGGCGACGGCAATCTTCTCACCGTCGTTGACGCCGCTTAAGGCTCCGGCCAACGCAGCGGGGCGGGCCTGTGCAGGCACGCCGCCTGTGGGAATGTTGGTGAGTTGGGCTTTGGCCTCGGCGGGCAGGGCGCTGCTCCCAATGGCCTTAATTGCCGCCGCGTCGCCCGTTTCGATGGCTTTGGTCACGTTGGCACGCAGGGCGTCAAAACTGGCCTTGATCTGTTCGGGGCTGCGGGGCGCGGCATTGCGGTCACCCGTGCCGCCCGTGCCGTTTTTGATCTGTGTGCCAATGGTATTCAATTGCGCGGCCACGCTGCCCGTGTTGGCCTGCGCCTGCGCCGCAAATTGAGTGGACAGATTAGAGGTCAGGCCAGCGGTCAGCACTGCCCCAAAAATGGCTGTGCCGATGGTGCTGCCCATCTGCTGAAAGAACTGCCCGGCGCTGGTGGCGACGCCAATTTCCCAAGGCTTGACGGCCAACTGGACGGCAGTGGTATACAGCGGCAGCGCGGGGCCGAGGCCGAGGCCCAGCAACACCATGCGGGTAATAACGCTGCCATACGAGGAATCGGCATTCAGGGTGGACAGGAAGAAGAAGCCGAGCGCCGAGGTCATCAGGCCGATCAGCATCAGGAATTTGTAGCGCCCGACGCGGCTGGCCAGTTGCCCGCTGCCGATGGCCCCGATAATCAGGCCCACCGTGAGCGGAATGGTGGCGGTTCCGGCGGCGGTGGCCGACACGCCCTGCACCTGCACCAAGTACAAGCTGAGGAACAGGATGGCCCCCAAAAAGCCCGCGCCGATCATGAAACGGGCCAAAGCTCCCCAAGCGAAGGTGGGGTTTTTGAACAGGCTCAGCGGCAAAATGGGGCTTTCATGGCGGCTTTCGACAAACAGGAAGGCGATCAGAGACACCGTACTCAGGGCGAACAAGCCGAGAATGGTGGGACTTGTCCAAGCGAAATTGCCGTCCGCACCCCAAGTCAGCGCCAGCAGCAGCGGGATAGTGAAGACCAAGATCAGGAAGGCGCCCAGCCAGTCCACTTTGGCCTGCAACCCGGAAGCGAGGCGCGGCATCTTGGAGTAGATGAACGCCAAAGCGATGAGGCCGATGGGCAAGTTGACGTAAAACACCCAGCGCCAATTGACCTGATCGGTGAGAAAGCCGCCCAAGAGTGGCCCGATGACGCTGCTGAGGCCGAAGACGGCTCCGAACAGGCCCTGATAGCGGGGACGGTCAATGGGTTCGAACAAGTCGGCGATGATGGCAAACGCCACCGCACCCAGCGCTGCCGCGCCCACACCCTGCAGGCCACGGAACACCACGAGCTGCATCATGCCGCCGCCGAACAGGTTGCCGAAGAAGGGTTCGCCTGCCAGCCCGCACAGGGCGCTGCCGATCAGGAAGATCACGATGCCGATCATCAGAATGGGCTTGCGTCCGTACAAATCAGACAGCTTGCCGTAAATGGGCACGAGCGCCGTGTTGGTCAGCAGATACGCGGTGGTGACCCACGAATACAGGCTAAAACCGTTCAGGTCTTGCGCGATTTTGGGCATGGCCGTGGACACGATGGTCTGGTCAAGGGCGCTGAGAAACAGGCCCAGCAAGACGCCGACCAAGATCAGGCGTTTGGTAGGCAAATCCAGCGTTTTGGCGTAATCGATGCGCCCAGCGGGTTCGCCGGGTTGGGTGGGTGCGGTCATGTGTTCTCCGGGGCGGGTTCTGATAGGGACGTTTGGGACGAATGGACAGAGCACAGAGCCGGATCGTTCAGGTCAAGCTGATCCAGCAGGGTGCGAATGGCCCGGTCTGCGGCGTGAATAGACTCGGCGGGCAACGTGGAAAACACCGAGATATAGGCGTCTACGAATCCGGCGTCCATGCGGGTCAGCACGTCACGGCCATCAGCGGTGAGGGCCACCAGCTTTTCTCGGCGGTTTTCGGGGTTTTCTTGCCGCCCAGCCAGCCCGCGCTGCACCAACCGTTCTACGAGGTGGCTGGCGGCGGGCACACTCAAGCGGGCACGCTCGGAAAGCTGCGTGACCGTGAGCGGACTGAGCGCCCGGAGCTGATGCAGCGCGGCAATTTGCGTGAAGCTCAGGTCGCGTTCCTGCAATTCGTCCTGCATTCCGGTCATCACACGGCTGCTGATATGGCGGTGCAGCCGTTTCATGGCCTGACCCAGATGCACGGCGGCGGCGCGGTTTTCCGCCGAGGCTTCCGCTTGGTTGTTGGGCGTTTCAGCGTTGGGCGCGTTGGCGAGCGGTTCGATGTCCGTCATAGTTTCAAGCTCGCAACTGTCTCATTCATAAGATGGTTATGATGAACCGACAGTGTTGAGAAGTCAAGTGTGCTTGAAATGGCTTGAACACGGAGAATTAGATCAAGACAAATGGCGGCTCCCATTTTCAGGAAACCGCCGCCCACACAGCAAATCTTCAGCTCACGCCGTGGAGCTCAGCTTATTGGCCCTAGCCGATCAGCCCCAGCGCGTATTCACCCATCAGGCGCGGAATGTTGACGCCTGTGGTAGACACCGAATTCTTGAATTCCATCGTGTGATTGATCTCGATGACCAGCAGGCCGCGCTCTGGGTCTTCCACCAGATCGATGGCTACGATTTCGCCGTGTACGGCGGCGGCAGCCTGAAGCGCCAGTGTTTCTATCTCGGGCGTCACAGGGCAATTGCTGGCCTTCGCGCCGCGTGCCGTGTTGGTGATCCAGTGTTCGGAGGTGCGGTAAATCGCGCCGATGCACACGCCGCCCACCACGAAGGCCCGAATATCGCGCTCGGGCTTGCGGATCAGTTCCTGAATATAGAAGACCTGATGCTGCGGCCCGCCTAACACTTCCTTATGCTCGATGATGGCTTCGGCGGCGTCGCGGTCATTGACCCGGCTGACCATGCGGCCCCAAGAGCCGACAGTGGGTTTAATGACGACGGGGTAGCCCATCTGCTCAATCAGGGCCAGCGCCGCTTCTCCATCAAAGGCCACCGCCGTTCGGGGCGTAGGCAGACCCGCCGCCGCCAACCGCGCGTTGGTCGCCAACTTGTCGCCGCACAGTTCTATAACGTGGCTGGGGTTGACCACGCGCACGCCGAGGCCTTCCAGCGCCCGCGTGACGGCGTGCCCGCGAGACTGAGAAACGCAGCGTTCCAGCGCCACTTTCCACGGCACGGCGGCGCGGCCCGCATCATCGAACGTCACCGTCAGTTGGGGCGCGTAAACCTTGTCGTAGGCCACACCAAGAGCGTCGAGGGCTTCAAATAACATTTTTTCGTCGGGGCGAATGCGGTCATAAATAATGGCGAGATCGGCCATAGGAAACCTCCAGAATCAGGCAGAACACAGAAAAAAGACGGTCACGCTGCATTCGGTTCAGGACACCCACAGCGGGCATTCCTTCCAACCTGCGCGTCACCGTCCCAGAAGCAGTCAAAAAGAGCGTCAGCAGCGGCAGAAACTTGAACCGACTACCAACGCCCTAGACTCACTCGCCCCAGTCTTCGGCTTCTTGCGGGGCCTGTGCCAGCCGGGGCGGATCTACCGACACTACTTCGTATTCCACGCCCGTTTCGTCGTCTATCACGAGTTCGCCCAATTCTGGGTTGGTCAGTTCGATTGTTGCACCCGTTTCAGGGTTTTCAAATTGAATGGTAGTCATGTCTATCTCCTTACGGATGCTAGGTTAGCGCAGCTTAAGCTTTGCAAACGATGTTGCCTAGACAGATTAGCGGAGTGAGACGTCTTCCGGCTCCTCATCCTCGAAGGCCAGCTCTATGCGGGCGCGGCAATGCGGGCAGTCCACGATGCTCACCACTTCGCCGTCCATCCCCTCTACCACAGGCGCGGCGGCCAGCATGTCTTCGGTCACGTCAAATTCCTCGCCGCAATTGGGGCAAGTGGTCAGCACGCCCAGCAGTTCCAGTTCAAAATCCTCGCCCTCACCGTTGCGCGTGACCTCCATTTCGGCGTTGCAGGAGTCGCACACGATCACGTCCCCCACCTCCAATTCAGCCCGGTCTTGGTCGGTGAGTTCCAGAATCTCTTCGCAGACGGGGCATTCGACTTCCAATGTTGCCATGTTGCCCAGTTTACGGGGCAATGGGGCCGGGCTGGTCTTGCACCTGCTGTTCACCCGGACTGTGTTCGCCCGGACTATGTTCCCCCGGAAAGCGCCCATGCTTTTTGAAGAAGGCCAAGATGCTGCCCTCGGCCAGAGCTTCACGCAGAAATTCCGGAGCGGGCGGCAATTGAAACACGTCCGGGCCGCGTGTTAGGCGTCCCGTTGCCATGTCCAGCGTCACTTCGTCCCCGTCGTTCAGGCTGCCCGTCAAATCGGCCTCGAAGGCAGGAATGCCCAGATTCAGCAGATTGCGGTAATGAATCCGGGCAAAACTGGGGGCGATGATGCCGCCCACCTGCAATTTTTTCAGAGCGGCGGGAGCATATTCGCGGCTGCTGCCGAGGCCCCAGTTTTTGCCCCCGATCAGCAGATCACCGGGTTGCACCTCTGCGGCAAACTCAGGCCGGATGTAATGAAACGCGAACGTTTGAAAGACATCCTCGCCTGCCATGAAGGGCGCGAACTTTCCGGGCAAGATGTCATCGGTATTTACACTGTCGCCAAATTTCCAGATTCTAGGCATAGGGTTTCCTTGAGGGGCCGCCCGCACTGTTCAGGCGAGCAGGCCAATATAGATTTCGTCCAGCGATAGGGTTTGATCTAGGCACGGAAGATGAATGCTGTTATTGCCAGACAATTCAGTGAGTTGCCACTCCCCACCATCCAGACTTCTGGAATAGGCATACACCCGGCGTTCGGCCTGTTCCACCATCAGATAGGTGTGCAAGCTAGGCAGCGCCGTGTGGATATTGATATTTGCCCAATCGGTCATTGGCCGCCGTGCTGGGCGAGAGGACTTCTATCAACAAACACGGTGCAGTTTCGAACTCTTCGTTCGTGAGGTCTGGGCCGCCAGCCACCAGCATATCGGGATAGAAAAACACCGTGCTGTCTTTAAGACGCAGCTTCATATCAGACTGGTATAAACGGCAGCCCATCCGCAACGATGCGGCGTGCAGGGCGGCGGTCAGGTTGGCGCTGATGCGGGCATGGGCTTTGCTGGCCCCCGCCTGAGCGTGCAGCGGATACACGAACCCGTCCACGTACTCGCGTTTGACCGGGCTACTCTCCTCGGTCTGCAAGTACTCCGCCACGCTCATTCGGCTGAAGGCTGGGCCGCTCATGGGTTCAGTATCCGCCGACAGCGCCCACCACTGCCAGCACATCCTCCGGCAAAGCAATCCTCCCCATCACCGCCGTTGCCGCTGCCACTGCCGGACTCGCTAAATACACCTTGGCATCCTTGTCGCCCATGCGCCCGATGAAATTACGGTTGCTGGTGGATACGCAGACCTCGCCGGGGGCCAGCACGCCCTGATGACGGCCCATGCACGGGCCACAGCCGGGGGTGCCTAGCGCCGCGCCCGCCCGTTGCAGGGTCAGCAAGGTGCCGTCTTCCATCGCCTGTTCCATCACCTGACTGCTGGCCGGAATAATCAGCAGGCGCGTGCCGGGGGCAACCTTGCGGCCCTTCAGGACGGCGGCGGCTTCGCGCAAGTCTTCTATGCGGCCATTGGTGCAGGTGCCGATAAACACCTGATCGACGTGCATGCCGCGCAGTTCGGCGCTGAGGGCGGCCACGTCATGCACGTTGTCCACTTCATTGGGTGCACTCATGCGGGGGCGCAGGGCGTCCAAGTCCAGCACCACTTCGCGCACGTAGGTGGCCCCCGCTTGCGGATACACCCATTCGGGGATGTCGTAGCCGTAATCGGTCAGGATTTCGCCTCCCGGCACCACCAATCCTGCTTTTGCGCCCGCCTCAACGCACAGGTTCGCCAGCGTCATGCGTTCGCCACGTGAAAAGCGGTCTCCGGCGTGCATCTCCACACTCTGATAGGTGGCTCCATCTGCGCCCAGCACACGAATCATCTCCAGTGCGGCGTCTTTGGCACTCACGCCGGGTTGAAGATTGCCCGTAAACGTGACCTTGACGCTTTCGGGCACACGCAGCCACGTTTTGCCACTCGCGGCGGCCAGGGCGATATCGGTTGCGCCCATGCCTGTGCCAAAGGCCGCCACCGCGCCATACGTCGTGGAGTGGCTGTCGGAACCCAGCACGATCCAGCCGGGGCGAGCTAAGCCTTCTTCCATCAGAACTTGGTGGCAGATGCCGCGCCCCACGTCGAAGAGCCGCACACCCGTTGCGGCGGCGTATTCGCGGGCTTCCTTCTGGGCCTGCGCCACACTGACGGTAGAAGCCGGGGCCACATGGTCAATCACGATAGACACGCGCTCCGGGTACTTGGGCACGGCCTCTAGGTCACGCTGCATCCGCTCGATAAAGCTCTGAGCGATAGAGTCCACCACCATCACCTGATCGACTTCGACAACCGCCAAATCTCCGGCGTAGACGGGCTTGCCGCCGCGTACCGACAGGATGCGTTCGGCCATAGTTTGTGGCTGTGAGGGAGAAACGGTCACGGTTGAATCTCTGCAAGGACACGGGGCGACAAAGGCATGGCTGCATTTTCGCGCAAATAGCGGCGGGCGGCGTGAGCTTGACTGGAATTGAGCCGGAGAGGTTGGCGTTTGAAAAGTCTATTCGGGGAGCAATCGCGCCCGCATCAGCTTTCCAACGGCGTTTCTGGGCAGGGCCGCCAGCAACGTGATGTGCTTGGGCCGCAGCGTGCGCGGCAGCAACCGGGCCAAGTCGCGCTCTAGGTCAGCAAGCCGCACAGCGTCCGAACTCGGCACGATGAAGACATGAAGACACTGGCCGTATTCCGCGTCTGGAACGCCCACCACTGCACACTCCAGCACATCTGGCAGCCGCGTCATCCGGGCTTCGAGCTGCTCTGGATACACATTCTCACCGCCGCAAACCAGCAGATCGTCGCTTCGGCCCGACAGGAACAGCAGACCCGCCGCGCCGATTGTTCCCAGATCGCCCGTATCAAACCAAGTCTGCTGAGGCGTGAGGCCAGAGCGCACCCGCACTTCTCTCCCGTTCAGTTGCACCGCCACTCCCGGCAACGCTCTCCCCACCGTACCCGGAGCCGCCAGCAAGGTCTGAGGCGTCGCCAACGAAATCAGGCCTGCCTCGCTGGAGCCGTAGAGGTTGTACAGTACGGGGCCGAATGCCCGTTGAGTCCGTTCGGCCAACGCTTCGGGCAAGGGTGCAGAGCCGCAGATGATGGCGCGGAGTGCGGGCAGCTTGGAAATGTCAGGCAGGTTCAGCAGGCGGTGAAGCACGGTGGGCACCAACACCAGAACTTCGATGTTTTCCTGTACTAGACAGCGCCAATAGGCTTCGGGCGTGCCCCGTGACGACACATACAGCGGCGCACCCATCAGCAGACTGACGCAGAGAGTTGCCAAACCGTGTCCGTGAAACAGCGGTAGCGTAAGCAGCGTGGGCGCACCCGCCCGCAGGGGCAATTGCTGAAGCAACGCAGTGACGGTGGGCAGCAACGCCAAGCCGCCCGTCTGACGCTTCACCACTTTGGGCGTCCCCGTACTGCCGGAAGTGAGGATAGAGATGCTGCCCCGGCTGAGTTGACGCCGGATTGGAACCTGTTCCGCTGAGCCTGAAAAAGCCGAAACGGGCAAGATCGGCACACTTTCCAAGCTCAAGCCCTCGACAAACGCATCGTCACACACCAGTACATCAAGTCGCTGAGACGCGCACACGGCGGCCACTTCTTCCGGGCTGAAGGTGATATTGAGCAGCACGGCATCCAGCCCCAAGCGGCCACAGGCCAGCAGAGTTACCACGAAGGTCAGGTGGTTGCGGCCCAGCAGGCCTATACGCCGCGACTGACTGGGAAGCTGCGCGGCAACGGCGTCGGCCCGTGCTACCAGCTCCCGGTAAGTGGTGGGGCCGTCATCGTCTACCAGCGCCACTGCCTCCGGTTGCCGCCGCGCCGCCCACACGGCCAGCGTATACAGCGAGGGGCCGTGCTGCGCGAGTGCCGTACCGAGTTGGGCCAACGCTTGAGCAGGATGCACACCCAGCAATCCGGTCTGAGAGATGGCTGACACCGCCGCCCGCACGTCTCTTAGAATCATCGTTTTTGCCGCCCGGACAGCTTGAGTTCTAGTGTTTCCCACCCGCTGAGCAGGTGTCCGAGTGGCCCCGGCAGCAGCAGCGCGGCCAGTTCCAGCGACTTCATCCACCACGGCGCAATCCGCTGAACTTTGGGATGTACCAGCGCGTAAGCCACAGCTTCGGCGGCCTCGTGCGGCGTGAGGGCGGGGGCAAAGCGGTAGGCGGGCGTGGGAGCGATCATGCGGGTACGCACCAGCGGCAGATAGACGCTGCACACGCGCACGCCCCGGCCCCGCAGTTCTGCGCCCAGACTCTTGAACCACAGATCGAAACCCGCCTTGCTGCCCTGATACGCCGCCCAGCGCGGCAAGGGCGGCGGGCCAACCGACACGCTGGACACGTTGACGATCTGCCCGCCGCCCTGCGCCACCATGCGCGGCAAGAGTAGGAGCAACAGCGCCGCCGGGCCAGAAAAGTTGACGGCCAGCAGGCGCTCTAGGTCTCGCTTCTCGCCCGATTGCAGCACAGGCCGCCGAATAGACTTGCCCGCATTGCTGACGATGATGTGTATTCGGGGGTGCGCCGCCTGAATCTGTGCCACCACTGGGGCGAGGTCAGCAGACTTGGAGAGATCAAGTATGTAGGAACTGGCTTTTCCCCCATTGGCGCGAATAGCGGTTGCCAGCTCAGCCAATTCATCGCCGCTGCGGGCCAGCAACAAGACTTCGGCCCCCGCTTCGGCCAACAGCAAAGCCGCCGCTCTGCCAATGCCGAACGACGCGCCTGTGATGAGAATGGTTTTGCCCGCTACTGCTTGCCGGAGCGTGTAAGCATCTCGGCAACTGGGGGGCGAGAGCAGGAGGCGAGCTAGGGACACGGCCCATCTTTAGCACGGGATGGGTGGGTTTGCTCACCAAGTTGCAATGACAACGCCCGTCTTCATCCCGAATGGGGCGAGGGCGGGCGCAGAAGTGAAGGGTTCGCGTGAGGCTTATACCAAATTGTGATGATTCTTGAACATCATCCGAGCGGAGCGAGTAGCAACAAGTACGGGATTGCGACGATGGACGAACATGCGGTGCTTTTGCGGATGTTCGGGAATCAAAGCAATCCCGTATTAGACCGCCAAGCCCTGCGCGTGGGCGCTGACTTCTCCGGGGGCGTACTGGCCGGGCGGCAGGTCAATGGCGGCGGCGTTGGTCTCGAACTCGTCGCTCCAGCCCACTTCTTCCAGCGCTTTTTTCCATGCACCGATGCTCTCGTTGCGGTAGATGGAATAGGCCGCCATACCGACTTCGGGGCCGCCGCGTGCCACCACGCTTTCTACCCATGCCCATTTGGCCGACACGTTGCGGAGTTCTGCCGTTGTCCGCAGTTCCTTCTGAATGCGTTTCATGCGCTTTTCGATGACCTGCACGCCTGCAAAAGCGTCGGCAAAGTGCGGCGTATGGCGCTTGGGCACAAAAGGACTGATGCCCAGCGCAATCCGGTTGATCTTGGCGAGGTCTTTGGTGAACGAGATCAGCTCCGAAATATCGTCGTCGTTTTCGGGGCCGAGGCCGATCATCATGTAGACCTTGATGCCCTTGAAACCCAGATCGCGGCTGATCTGCGCGGTTTTGGTCAAATCCTCGGTAGTGATACCTTTCTTCAGCCAGCGGCGCAGGCGCTCGGAAGGCGCGTCGGAGGCGACGGTGAAGGTTCGCAGACCGCCCGCCTTCAAGATTTCGGCCAGTTCTGCGTCTACGGTATCGGCACGGATGGACGACACGCCCAGCTTGATACCCCGGTCAGTGAGGGTGCGGCCCACGTATTTGGTATGCGGAAAGTCGCTGAGGGCCGCGCCCACCAAGCCCACTTTCTGTACCCAATCGGGAATCACGTCCAGCAACTCCTGCGCCTGATTGTTGCGGTTGGGGCCGTACATGGTGCGGGCGAGGCAGAAGGTGCAGGGGCGGGGGCAGCCGCGCTGGGCTTCCACGAGGAACATGTTGCTCAGTTCGCTGTGTGGCGTCACGATCTGACTGTAAGCGGGGAGCAGTTCTTTGGGCGCGGTGGCCCATTTGGGTTCGTGGGTGTGGCGGGCAGGCAAGAATACACCCGGCATCCCGTCAATCAGGTCATAAAAGTCTTCGCGGGACGTGGCTTCGCGCAGGGCTTCGGACACCACGGGCACAATCTGCTCTCCGTCGCCAATGATGATTACGTCGGCAAACGGCGTGAGCGGGTAGGGGTTGGAACTGGTCAGCGGACCGCCCACCATGACGACAGGATCGGAATCGTCGCGCTTTTCGCGCAGGGGGTGCATTCCGGCGATGTCCAGCAGGCGGATGATGTTGGTCAGGTCTAGCTCGAAGCTGACGCTGATGGCGAACAGTTCGCAGTTGCCCGCCGCACGGCCCGTTTCGACGGTGGGCAGCGGTTGGCCGCCCTTCTCGAAGGCCTCTACATCGTCGGGCAGGAAGGCACGTTCGCAGGCCACTCCCTCTTCCTGATTGAACATGCGGTAGATGACCTGATAGCCAAGAGAGGCCATGCCCACGCTGTAGCGGTTGGGAAAAGCGAGCGTGACGCGGATAGGTGCGTGTTTGAACATGGTGCCCGTTTCGGCGTCCAGCAACGGCTTGATGCCGGTGCGCCAGTAGTCGGAACCGTAGGTAATAGGGTTGGGTGTATTGCTGCTGACTGAACTCAAAAGTCCTCCGGGAGTACGCGCTGGAAAACCTGTCGCCGCTAGGTTGGGCCTAGAGAGCAGTCGGGCGGCAGCGCGTCACAATCAAGTATTCTACCCGGTTTTGTTGCCCCAACTGAAGCGGGGGTTACGGCTGGGGAGACTGCATTGGGCTAGAGGCGGCAAGGTTAGGCAGTTGTGTCTTGCTGTACTTCGGCGGCCTGAGCCTGTGCTGGCGCACTTTTGTCAGACTGAGCGACCCTGAGCTTGAAACCAGTGGCCTTGACGGGTTTGGCCTTTGCAGCCTTGGCTTTGGCCGACGCCTGCGCCTGAACCGGGGCTATGCGGGAAGCGGGCCGCCAAGCACTCGCCACGAAGAACACGATGCCCGCCAGTACGCCCGTAAAGGCCAGATACCACAGCAAGCGCCCCAGCACGCCCGCCGCGCCCACCACGAACACGCCGAGGCCCACCAGCAGTTGTCCGGCCAGCCACACCAGCGCCAGCGCCGTGACCGCCAGCAAGATGACGCCGAGGAGGGCAAAGAGAAGGCGGGTCATGGGGAGGAGTATAGGGTGTTGGTCGGAAGGGGCGGCGAGCGGTCTGAGGAAGGGGCAATCGCTGGCGCTCACTCACCCCTCTACTGCGTAGCTCTGCGAGTCCCAGCCTCCCCCCTCAAGGGTGAGGAGCTAAACCAAGCTCTCTGCCCTTATCTGTTTCCCTCGCCCCTTGCGGGAGAGGGGCGCTGTGAAACAGCGGGGTGAGGGGCAGGCGAGCGGCGAACCCGCCCCCTAGACCAAGCCCACAACCAAAAAAGAGAGCCGAAGCACCCGGCCCCGGCTCTCCTCCTACGCTTGTGCTACAGCTTAAGCGCCTGCACCGCGCATGTTTTCAATGATCTTGTCGGCAAACTGACTGGTCTTAACTTCGGTTGCGCCTTCCATGTTGCGGGCGAAATCGTAGGTCACGACGCGCTGCTGAATGGTCTGGTCGAGGCCCTTGAGGATCAGGTCGGCGGCTTCCGTCCAGCCCATGTAGCGCAGCATCATTTCGCCCGACAGAATCACGCTGCTGGGGTTGATGACGTCTTTGCCCGCGTATTTGGGAGCCGTGCCGTGCGTGGCCTCGAAAATGGCGTGGCCCGACACGTAGTTGATGTTGGCTCCGGGCGCGATGCCGATGCCGCCCACTTGCGCGGCAAGGGCGTCAGACACGTAATCGCCGTTGAGGTTGAGGGTGGCGATCACGTCGTACTCGGTGGGACGCAGCAGGATTTGCTGGAGGAAGTTGTCGGCGATCACGTCTTTGATGACGATGCCGCCGGGGAGTTGGAGCCAGGGGCCGCCGTCAATTTCCACGCCGCCGAATTCGCGTTTGGCGAGGTCGTAGGCCCAGTCGCGGAAACCGCCTTCCGTGAACTTCATGATGTTGCCCTTGTGCACGATAGCCACGCTCTTGCGCCCGTTGTCGAGGGCAAACTGGATGGCGGCCCGCACCAGACGCTCGGTGCCTTCCTGAGACACGGGCTTGATGCCGAAGCTGGACGTGTTGGGGAAACGGATTTTAGTCACACCCATTTCATTCATCAGGAAATCGCGCATCTTGTCGGCTTCGGGCGTTCCGGCCTTGTACTCGATTCCGGCGTAGATGTCTTCGGTGTTCTCGCGGAAAATGACCATATCCACGTCTTGGGGGCGCTTGACCGGGCTAGGCACGCCCGCGAAGTACTGCACGGGGCGCACACAGGCGTACAGGTCGAGTTCCTGACGGAGCGCCACGTTGATGGAGCGGATGCCCGTGCCCACTGGCGTCGTCAGCGGCCCCTTGATGCCGAACAGGTATTCGTCGAACGCCTTGATCGTTTCAGCGGGCAGCCACTCGCCAGCGCCGTAGACCTGCGTGGACTTCTCGCCCGCGTAGACTTCCATCCATTCGATCTTCTTTTCGCCGCCGTAAGCGACTTCTACGGCAGCGTCCAGCACGCGCACGCTGGCCTTCCAGATGTCTGCGCCCGTGCCGTCGCCTTCCACGAACGGAATGACCGGATGATTGGGCACGCTAAGTTTGCCGCCCTGCATGGTGATTTTTTCGCCCTGCGCGGGCACCTTGATATGAGTTTCCATTTCAGTTGCAACTGTAGCGTGCCGGGGATGAGTGCCGCCGAAATGGGCCTGTTACCGTATAGGTTTAGACGCAGTTCAAAATTTTGGGGGACAGGAAACAGTTCTTAGACCCTTAGAGACTCGCCCCCTAGACGCCTTCCCCACACCGCATACCCCACCAAAGATAACGGTGTGCTGGGATTCTCCTCACCTGACCCCACAAGCTTGAGCGCAAGCTGAACAGACCCGAATGCACCAACTGGGAATCCAAACCACAGGAGGTCTACACACATGAGTGAAGACAAAAGTACGCTAGGAAATATGGTGGACGCTGCCAAGGCCAAGATCAACGAGGGTGCAGACCGCGCCCGCGCCGCAGGACACGATCTGGCGAGCCATGTGGGAAGCAACCCCGCCGAGAACGCGATGGACAAGGCACAGGCGACGGAAGACCGCGCCAAAGCCGAACTTCATAACCGCGAAGCCAATGCCGAGTACACCGAAGGCAAAAGCGAAGCGAAAGACGGCGACGGACGCTAACCAGCAACACCAGTTCTCAGCGAACACCAGTCTCTAGCCACCCCTAACCGCAGACGTTCGGAGCAGAAAAGCTTCTGAGCGTCTGCTTTTTTGCTGACCTGTAGACGGCGAGGCAGACTTCTTCATCCTGTCGGCCCTTCCCCTGCGTAAACTGCCGAGCATGACCATCCCTACCCGGCGTGAATCGCGCCGTGAGCAGCACAAGAAGGGCAGTTCCGGGGCCAAAGTCACCCTCAGGAACACCCTGATCGCCTACGCCTTCATGCTGCCGTTCCTGATCTTGCTGGTCGTGTACCACACGTGGCCCGTGTTTTTCGGTACGTACCTCGCGTTCACGGAATACAACGTCATCACTCCGCCCAAATGGGTGGGCGTGGATAACTTCCGGGAGTTGGCGCAGGACGAGCAATTTTGGTCGGGCCTCCGCAACAGCCTGAAATACATTCTGGTGGTTCCGGTCATTCAGGGCCTCAGCATCGCCGTTGCCATGTTAGTCAACCGCCCCATGAAAGGCATCGGCTTTTTCCGCACCGCCTATTATGTGCCCGTTGTCACCAGCTTTGCGGTAGTCGGCCTGATCTGGACGTGGATGTACCAGCAGGAAGGCCCGGTGAACTTCGTGCTGCAAGCGTTGGGGCTGATGGACGAGCCCAAAAGCCTGCTGAACAACCCCGTGACGGCGCTGTACGCGGTGATGTTCGTGACGCTCTGGAAGGGCATCGGCTACTACATGGTGCTGTATCTGGCGGGCCTGCAAACTATTGCGCCCGAACTGGAAGAAGCGGCAGTGATAGACGGCGCGACTCGCCTGCAAGTGTTCTGGAACATCACTTTGCCGGGGCTGCGGCCTACGATTTTGGTGTGTAGCCTGCTGTCCACCATCAGCGCCATCAAGGTGTTCGAGGAAATTTACGTGATGACCAGCGGCGGGCCTGCGGGCAGCACGTACACGGCGCTGTTCTACACGTTCTCGCGGGCGTTCGTAGACTTCAAATTTGGGCAGGCGGCGGCGGCAGGCTTGGTCATCGCCATCATCAGCATTTTCTTCGGCCTGATCAATTTCCGCATTACGCGGGGAGGCAAAGCCGATGCTTGAGCAACCCGCCACCACATCGCCGCAACGCCGGGCCGCCACCGCACAGGAAACGGCGCACGTCGCGTCCGGCCTCCGCTCCCGCCGCAAGCGCAAGAACCTGCTGCTGAACGGGCTGGCTTACTTGGTGCTGTGCATCATCGCCCTGATCATGCTGTATCCGTTCTACTGGACACTCATCACCAGCTTCGAACCCACCGGTAACATCTATCAGGCCAAGCTTTGGCCGTCGGGCTGGAGCATCAAGAATTACGTCGAAGTGTTTCAGGGCACCACCGTTCCCTTTTGGCGCATGGCCCTCAACAGCGTCGTCATCTGCACGCTGGGCGTCGTCTTTACAGTGGGATTTGCGGCGCTGGCGGCCTATCCGCTGGCAAAAATGCAGTTTCCGGGCCGCGACCTGATTTTTTACGCCATCCTGACCCTGATGGTGCTGCCCAACGAGGCGGGCCTGATCGTCAACTATTCCACCACCGTGAATCTGGGCCTGCTGCGCCAAGACAACCCTATTTTGAACGTGCTGGCACAGTATGCCGCCGTCGTGCTGCCGGGACTGGCCTCCATCGTGGGCCTGTTCCTCATTCGCCAAGCCTACTTGGGCGTGCCGATGGAACTGATCGAAGCCGCCCGCATAGACGGCGCAAAAGAACTGACCATCTGGCGGCGCGTGATGCTGCCGCTGGCGCTGCCCACCATCGTCGCCTTCTCGATTCTGGAATTCGTGGCCTACTGGAATTCCTTCCTATGGGCTAGAATCGTGCTGCGCGACAAGGAATTGTTGCCGCTGTCGGCGGGATTGCTGGAACTCAGCGGGACGTTCAGCACCAACAGTCGGGCCGTCATGGCGGGCGCGGTGCTGACCATCATTCCCATCCTGATCGTGTTCGCCTTCGGGCAAAAGTACTTTATGAAGGGGATTGAAGGCGCGGTGAAGGGGTGAGGCGAAGCCTAGCAAGGTGGGCCGCCCTGATCTCGCTGGCAGCCTTTTCGTTCCCCGCACAGGTGGTGACTTCTGCCGTCAGTCCTTATCAGGATTTGTCTATTCAGGCGGTGAGCTTGCCCGTAGAGGTCAAGGCCGGGGCATACCTGACCATCAAAGTCTTACCGGGCGGGGGTGGATGCACCACTTATGACCGCATGACCGTCACTCGGTCTAGTGGAAAAATCAACTTGCAACTTCAAATGTTGCGCCGTAGAGATGAATCTCAGCCCTGCACTTTGGGGCTTGAAACTTTCCCAGTGCGGTACATGGAAACACTCTTTCCTAGCGCAGGAAGCAATGGAATGGGAGACAAAGTCGCTGTCAGCGTAAATGGAAAACTGGCCGGAGTCGTAAGGATCGTGCGCTGATGAGCCTTCCATCTCAAACTCTCCCCTACCGCACCCTAGACCGCAGTTGGGACGTACTGGTGGCAGGCGGCGGCACGGCGGGCGCGATGGCCGGGATTGCCGCCGCCCGCAGTGGGGCCAGCGTGCTGGTCATTGAAGCGTTTGGCAGTTTGGGCGGCACGGGCACCAATGCTTGGGTCACGCCCCTGATGCGGAATGTATCAGGCGGGCAGAACTTGAACCGGGGCCTGACCGATGAACTTAAAGCCCGATTGATCGCACGCGGCGACGGCGGCATAGACAAGGGCGGCAACGACAACTGGTTCAACCCGGAAGGCATGAAAGTGGTGCTGGAGCAGATGCTCTTGGAATCGGGCGGCGAGGCGCTGTATCACACGCATGTGGTGGCCCCGGTGATGGACGGGCAACGGGTCACATCCTTGGTCATTCACAACAAGGGCGGCCTGCAAGCCCTGCCCGCCCGCGTGGTCATCGATTCCACCGGAGACGCCGACGTTGCCGTCGCTGCAGGTGCAAGCTTTCACGGCGGCGACTCAGACGGCATTCATCAGGCCATGAGTCTGCGGTTTACGCTGGCCGGAATAGACACGGCGCGGCTGTGCGACTTCTTGCGGGCGCAGGGGCAGGGGCAAGAATCGCCCGACTTCATGCATTTTTGGATGGTATGGGGCAAGGGCAGCACGCTGGAAGGGCTATTTCGGCAGGGGGTAGACGCGGGGCTGCTGCAGGAGCGCGACGGCGACTATTTTCAGGGCTTCAGCGTTCCGGGGCGGCCCGGCGAGATCAGTTTCAATTGCCCGCGCATCCGGGCCGACCTCAACGACGGCGCGGATCCGTGGCACCTCACGGGCGCACAGATAGACGGGCGCGAGGCCATAGACCGCCTGACTGCCTTTTGCCGCGCCTCTTTTCCCGGTTGCGAGTCGGCCTTCGTGGGCACCTACGCGCCTATGGTGGGCGTGCGCGAAACCCGTCGCATCGTGGGCGACTACACCCTCACGCTGGAAGACATTCTGGATTGCCGCACCTTCCCCGATTCCATCTGCCGCAACCACTACCCAGTCGATATTCACAGTCCACGCGGCGCAAAACTGATCCATGAGCGTGAGGGCAGCGCCCCCTATTTTGCCCCAGACGCCTTCCACGAGATTCCTTACCGGGCCATTTTGCCCCAACAAGTGCGGAATGTGCTGGTGCCGGGGCGGGCGGCCAGCAGCTCCTTCGAGGCCCAGTCGGCCATCCGGGTGCAGCAGAATTGCCACACGATGGGCGAGGCGGCGGGCATCGCGGCGGCGTGGGCGGCGCGGGACTTTGGGGGCGACGTGCGGGCGGTAGATGTGGCGGCGCTGCAAACGGAAATGCGGACGCGGGGAGGGTTGGTGTGAAAAAAAATTGCGATGAGTCGCAGACGCATCCGAACGAAGTGAGTGGCAAAAAGTATGGACTTGCGGAGATGGACGAGCAACTACTGCTGTTCTGGGTAATCGAGAACCGGAGTAAGTTCATATGAGCAGAGCAACAGACCTGAAAACTCAACGGGCTTACCAGATTTTGCCGCAGGATGACCCTAGGTTCACGCCGCACATCGGCGCACTCGTGGACATGTTGCACTACGCCCGCCTGACCACCCTGCATGACGTGGCGGGCCTGACGGTAGCTCAACTGGACGCCATTCCCGCTGGCTTCGGGAACTCGGTGGGAATGCTGCTGGCGCATATCGCCGCCGTTCACCGCATCTATCACGGGCTGTCTTTTGAGGGCCGGGACATTTTTGAGGATGAAGCTTACGCGCCCTACCGCTTGGGGCTGGACTTGGGAGAGGCGGCCCGCGCACACATCCGGGGCCACGAATTGGGCCACTATCTGGCCGAACTGGAGGCGGCCTCGGCCCTGACTTTGGACGGCTTGGCGGCGCGAGACGATACGTGGTTGGCGTCCGATCTGGTACTAGGCGGCACTGTTCAGATGAACCACCACTGGGCTTGGTTCCATGTGATGGAAGATGAGGTGAACCACCGGGGCCAGATTCGGCTGATTCTGAACATCGTCGCGCCGAAGGTGAAGACAGCGGGTGGGGATGAAGGGGGACAGACTTGACGGGCACACTGCTCCTCATTCGCCATGCCAAAGCTGCTGGGCAAGCGCCGGACGCACCACTGACGCCAGAAGGGGTGGAGCAGGCAGCACGATTGGCTGAAAGCCTGTCTGGAAGCGGCATCACCCGCATTGTCAGCAGCCCTTGGGTGCGGGCGGTAGACACAGCGGGGCCACTGGCAGGGCGGCTGGGCCTCCCCGTGCAGACCGACGAGCGCCTGACCGAACGGGTGCTGAGCGGGCGCGATCTCGCTTCTTGGCAAACGGCTCTGAAGCTCAGCTTCCGCCTGCCTGTCCTGACCCTGCCCGGTGGCGAATCGGGTCACACTGCTCGCACCCGCATTCTGGCTGCGCTGGACGACGCCCGCGATCCGGCTGGAACGACTGCCGTCTTCTCACACGGTAATTTGCTGGCGCTCGCGCTGGGGCTGGATTTTGACGGCTGGGCGGGCCTGCGAACTCCGGATGTGTGGGTGTGGACTGCCAAATCCTCCGCACGCTGGGAACCCGTATGACCCGCGAGTTCTCCCCCACTGACCCGCACGCCGCGCCCCTGCATGGCCAGACGCCCTACCAGATCGAGCGCCGCGTGCTGGCGGGCGTTCCGTGCCTGATCGAACGGCCCGTAGAGGGGGTGGAGATTCGCGCCCTGTGCCTCGTCTATCACGGCGCGTGGGCGGCCAAAGAAGGCAAATTGGGCGTGTATTCGGCGCTGACGGGGCGGGGCGTGGCGGTGGTGATTCCAGATGCGGCCCTGCACGGGGAACGTCAAGCCGATACGCCGCCCGATTTGAACGCCCGCGAATACGTCTGGGAGAGCGTGCGCCGCACAGTAGCCGAAGCCCCGGCGCTGATAGATGCACTGGAAGACCTGTTTGGCCCGCACCCGGAGAAAAGGCGTCCGCTGTGGATTGTGGGCAGCAGCATGGGCGGGTACGTGGCGCAAACGCTGATGCAGACCGAGCGGCGCGTGTCGCGTGTGGCGGCCCTGATCACATCGGGCGTATGGGCGGAGCCAGAGGTGGGGCAACCCCAATTGCGCGAGTTTCTGGACGCCCACCGCCCCCTGACGCACGCCACCAAAGCTCCATCAATTCCTCTGCTGCTGGCGAGCGGCGAGGCTGACCCGACTTTTCCCCTTGCTGCCCATCACCACCCGACTGCCGCCGCCTACCGCGCAGCCTATGCACAGGCCGGAGCCGCCCACCTGCTGCACGAGGCGACTTTTGCGGGCGTGGCCCATTACACCAGCGTGAGCATGCGCGATCACGTACTAGATTTTTTGAAAGAAAATTTTGACAAAGCCTAGTGAAGGATGGAGACCAAATGAGCGAAACGTCAATTGTAGAATTTTTTGAAAAGATGAAAGCATTCGCTTCTCCTGAGGAAATTATAGAACACGTAGCAGATATTAAAACAAAAAAGCCCAAAATCAGCGATGATGCCATATGGGACAAAATATGTAAGAGAGCAAAAATTATATCCACTGGTCAAGGGGTAGTAGCATCGTTACCCGGTGCTATCCCAGGTGTTGGAACTGTGGCTCAAATTGCGTTAATGACAACAACTATATCAGCTGAAACTTGGCTGCAGATCAAAAAAATGTCTTATTTACATCTGGCTAAGGCTCACCTGTCTGGAGAGGATGTTTTTCATGAGGATAGAAAGGAAGAGTTAATCCTAATATTAGGTATAATGACAGGAGCAGTGGTACCTGTTAAAGAGGGCGCAAAAAGATTTGGAGCGACTTTCGCTTTCAAGCAAACTATGAAGATCAGTGGCAAGGCCCTAAAAGAAATAAATAAGAAGGTTGGGTTTACTCTATTGACCAAAATGGGAACTAAACGCGGTGGGGTTGCTCTAGGGCGCGTGATTCCTTTAGGTGTGGGTGCTCTAATAGGAGGAGGAGCGAACCTAGCTGCCATGCATTCTTTTATTAAATCACTTAATAAGTATTTTTCCACCGATCACCCCCAAGAGTACACAGTCAAAGAATGAAGCTGCTCCTCATTCCGCCCGATACCCGCCCACCCACGCTGGCGCACCCGCTGCAACTGGCCCGCATGACCGGGGCTGCCGTGCAGGTGCCACCCGCCGAAGCTTTGCCGAACTTCTTCACCCCCGGCAACACGGCCACGCTGCGGACTTGGCTGCTAGACCATGCAGCGCAGGCCGACACCCTGATCGTGTGCTTGGAAACGCTGTGCTTGGGTGGCATGATCCCGGCGCGGCGCGTGTCGGACGGGTTGGACAGGGTGCTGGAGCGGCTGAACGTGCTGCGGGAAGCACGGGCGCTGAATCCGGACTTGCATATTTACGCACATGGCGTGGTGGTACGGGTAGCGCACGACAACGACCCACACGAAGAAAAGGAGTATTACGGCGAGTGGGGGCCGGGGCTGCGGGCTTACTCTGTGGCGGCAGATCGGCACGCGCGGCATGGCGAGGCCGAACGGGACGCCCTGACCGCCGCCCGCGCCGCCTTGCCCCCGCACATTCTGGCCGACTGGGTGGGCACGCGGGAGCGCAACCGCACGCTGCATCTGCACGCGCTGGACTTGCTGGCAGAGGGCGTGCTGACCCATCTGAGCGTTACTTTGGACGATACGAGCGAATACGGCTTGGCCGCCCTAGACCGCCGCATGCTGGAAGCCCGCGCCGACGAATTGGGCGTGTGGGCGCGGTTCGACTGCTACCCCGGAGCCGACGAGGTGCCGTGTGCGTTGCTAACGCGGGCGCTGCGGCGCGGCCTGCCCCCAGCGCGGGCGTGGGTGCGCTACAGCGGCACACTCGGCGCGGGCGCGGGCCTGATCTACGAAGACCGTCCGGCGGGGGAGCTGGTGCGGGCGCACTTGCGGGGCGCGGGCTGCGTGCTGGCCGACAGTGTGGCCGAGGCCGATTTCATTCTGGCCGTGAATACGCCGGGGCTGCGGCAGGCCAACCTTCAACCTGACTGGGCCACCGTAGACACGCCGCACCGCCACTTGCCCGCTTTTGTAGACACCATTCGAGCCGACTTGGAGGCGGGGCGGGCCGTGTCGCTGGCCGACATCGCCTACCCCAACGGAGCCGAGCGGCGGCTGTGGACGCTGATGCAGCCGCTCTCGCTGGCAGAATTGGCAGGATTCAGCGCGTGGAATACGGCGGGCAATACGCTGGGCAGCGCGGTGGCGTTCGGGGCGCTGGCGGCACAAGTCAGCGATAAAGCCGCCCACGCCGAAGCCATGTTTTCCCGCGTGGTAGACGACGTGCTGTATCAGGCGTATGCCCGCGCCGAGGTTCGCGCCCACCTGGGCAGCCCCAGCCCCTACGACTTGGGCGAAGCCAGAGCCGACGCTGAAGCCAAGCTGCAAGAGCTGATCACGCCGCGAATTCAGGCCGTGTGGGACAGGCATTGGGGCGGGTCAGGGCTGAAGCTGGAGCTTGGGCAGGCGCACCTGAGTTGGCCGAGGTTGTTTACGGGCGTGTTTCCGCTGAGCGTCAGCCACACGGGGGAAACAGGATGACCACTTCTCCCCCACTTCTCGCGCTGGATATCGGCGGAACCTCTCTGCGGGCCGCCCTGATTCGGAACGGACAGATCACCGAGCGCCGCGAAGCCCGGACGCCCAAACCGAGTACGCCCGACGCCGTGATTGCCGCCGCCCTCGCCTTGGCCGCGCCACTTTCCGCACACGCTGCCGCGTTGGGGGTGGCCTGTGCGGGCGCGGTCGCGGGCGGCAGAGTCACCGCCACCGCCGTCCACACTTTCCCCGGCTGGACAGATGTGGCCCTCGCCGAACGCTTGGGCGCGGGCTTGGGTTTGCCCTGCGCCGCCCTGAACGATGCCCGCGCCGCCGCGTGGGGCGAATGGGCGGCGGGTGCGGGCCGGGACACACAGGAATTCATGTTCATTACGGTCAGCACAGGCGTGGGCGCGGGGCTGGTGCTGGGCGGGCGGCTGCATCTGGCGGGCAACGGTCTGGACGCCGAACTCGGCTTTGTCAGTGTGCCTGCCGCGTGGCAACTGGGGCAAGACGTACCACCGCTGGGCCAGTTGGGGCCGCTGGAATTTGAAAGCAGCGGCACGGCATTGGGGGGGCAAGCCGTCCAGCTGGGCTTTGCCGATGCCCGCGCCCTGTGCGACGCCGCAGAGGGAGGGGATCTGAAAGCCGAAGCCGTCTACACCCGCTCGGCAGCGTTGATGGCGTGGAAAATAGCCGACATCGCGGCCCTGTTGGGCATGACACGGGTGGCACTCGGCGGCAGCGTGGGCCTCAGAGGCGGCTATTTGGCACGGGTACAAGCCAGCCTCGCACTCTTCCCGGCCCGCTACCAGCCCGAAGTCGTTCACGCCGAATTGGGGGCCGATGCGGGTCTGATCGGTGCAGCGCTTTGGGCGGGGCGCGGTGAGGGGAAAGGCATCTAAGGGTCGAAGGTTTGAGGGTCTAAGAAAAGGCGAAAAGAGCGACTGAGTGCCCACCATTTCCGTCTCCGTGACCGCTTCTACTGCTGAGCTTCGAACCTTGGCAGCAGATGAGTAAAGCCCAGCACCTCGCACACGAACAGCTGGGTAAGTTCCGGGTCGAACTGGCGGCCACTTTCGCGGATCAGGTGTTCTACGGCGTCCTGATAGGGCCATGCAGGTTTGTAGGGCCGCACGCTGGTCAGGGCGTCGAACACGTCCACGATGGCCATAATCCGGGCCACCAGCGGAATCGCCCCTTCGCGCAGTCCCAGCGGGTAGCCGTGACCGTCCCAGCGTTCGTGGTGGTGGCGCACGGCGTCTACCGTCTGGGCGGGCAAAAAGGGCAGTTCGGCCAAGACCTGCACGCCCCACAGCGGATGCTGCAAAATCACTTCGTATTCCAGCGCGTTCAGGGGGCCGGGTTTATGCAGGATTTCCTGCGGCACCCGCGCCTTGCCGATGTCGTGCAGGGCGGCTCCCCAGCGCACGGCCCGCACTTCACTCGGCCCCAGCCCCGCCGCGCCTGCCAACCGCTGGGCAAAATCCACGATCCGGCGAATATGCTCGGCCTGCCACGCATCCTGACTGACGCCCAACAGATGAATCGCGTCGTCTAGAGCGCGTTCGGTGTGGTTCAGGCGTTCGCTGAGATCGAAGGTGTGCTGGGCGCTGACCTTCAGGGCTTCCAAGCTGCCTGCAACCAGAGGGCCACGCTCGGCCCACACCACGCGCACCACATGACAGGCGTGGCGGGTCAGCAGTTCGGCGTCCTCCAGCACGCCTTGCCCGCGCCGCAAGGCTGCCGGGTAGTGGGCGCGGTCATAACGCAGCCACTCCAGCAGCGGGCGGCCCCGCACTTCATCGGCGCTCAGGCCCGTCATGGTTTCCCACGCGCCGCCCACTTCCAAAATCAGGCCCGCCGCGTCCAGCAGGAACAGGGCTTGTGGCTGCGCTTCCAGCATCACCTGCATCAGATTGGCTTTGGGAACAGTTTCACCAGACCACCCCTGCGAACCGGAAGCCGATGAATCGGCGGCACACAGCGCAGGCGTGCGGAGTTTGGATTTGCCCAGTGAGGGATAGGAGGGGAAATCGAAGTCTTCAAACATGGAGGGCCGGGGCGCACAGGCGGCACTGTGAGGAGAATGGGAAGGGACGCCGCCACCGGACAGGTGAGGTCAGTGCAAAAAGTCCAGTGGGCATAAGTGGATGGTAGGGGATGTGCTGTGAGTAGCCCGTGAGGGAGGCTGACCGACCGTATACCGGCGAGAAAGCCTCCTGGACATTTTCTAGCTGACTGGCAAGTTTTTTACACTGGATATAACATGAAGACCAGATAAAGGGCTGAAAACACGCTCATATCTTATAGAGCCGAAATCTGGCGTGGGAGAGCGGGGTGTTCGCCGCTTGGTGTCCGGCCTACACAAAACGGCGGCCTGAGCGGGCGGCTGCGCTAAGGTACTGGCTATGCTTCGTGTGCTGTTTGTGGGAGACGTGTACGGCCAACCCGGACGCCGGGTGCTGGCGGCGCATCTCCCCACCCTGCGGGGGCCGGACGGCCTCAGAAACTTCGATTTCATCATCGTGAATATGGAGAACGCGGCGGGGGGTTTCGGTCTGCACCGCGACGCCGCCGAATCTGCGCTGCGGGCGGGTGCGGACTGCATGACGCTGGGCAACCACGCTTGGCATCACCGCGATATTCACGCGCTGCTGGCCGACGCGGAAAGTTATCCCATCGTGCGGCCCCTGAACTACGCCGACCCCGCGACTCCCGGCGTAGGCTGGCGCACCTTTGACGTGCCTACCCGCGTAGACGGCAAACCCGGCCCCACCGAACGCCTGACGGTCATCAATGTGCTGGGGCGCGTGTTTATGGACGCCGTCGCCAACCCCTTCCGGGCCATAGACGAGGTGCTGGAACGGCCCGATTTGGGCAGCGTGTTCGTGGATATTCACGCCGAGGCCACCAGCGAGAAGGCCGCTTTGGCGTGGTATCTGGATGGCCGGGTGGCCGCTGTGATCGGCACGCATACGCACGTGCCCACCGCCGATACCCGGATTTTGCCCGGTGGCACGGCCTTTCAGACCGACGCGGGCTTTACCGGGCCGCACGACAGCATCATCGGGGCCGCGCCCGAAGGCCCCATTCAGCGCTTCTTGACCGAGCGCTCTTACCGTTACGCCGTGGCAGAGGGCCGGGCCGAACTGAACGGCGTGGCGCTGGAGCTGCAAGACAACCGCGCAGTGAGCATCGAACGTTACCGTTACCTTGAAGCAGACCACCGGGAGGACGACTATGGGCATTCGCAATGACGTAAATCTGCTGGGGCGCACGCTGGGGCAAGTGCTGAAGGAACAGGAAGGCGAGGCGTTTTTTGATCTAGTGGAACGCACGCGGGCGTTGGTGCGCGAGGTACGCGGCGGCGGCGACGACTCGGAATTGCGGGCGCTGATCGGCGGGCTGAACGAGGCCGATGCGGGCAACCTGACGCGGGCCTTCACGTGGTACTTCCAACTTGTGAATCTGGCCGAGGAATACGAGCGGGTGCGGGTGCTGTCGGGATCGCAGGGCACGCGCCCACAGAGCATAGAGGGCGCACTGGTAGAGCTGAAGGCGCAGGGCGTGAGCGCTATTGAGGCCGAAGCATTGCTGGCCCGCCTTGATTTGGGCCTCACGTTTACCGCCCACCCCACCGAGATGCGCCGCCGCACCATTCGCAGCCATCTGGTCGAGGTGGCCCGCGCCATTCCCGACCTGCACAGCCAAGACGAATCGGCGGTAGAGCGTGTGGCCGCGCACGTGGAAGCCATGTGGACGACCCCCGAACTGCGCCGCCTGAAACCCACCGTGCTGGATGAAGTCAAGGGCGGTCTGAATTACGTCACTTCCATTGCACAGGCACTCCCGGCGCTCCAGCGCGACCTTCAGCGGGCCTTCCGCACGGTGTATGGGCGCGACACGGCGGCCCAAGTCCCCCTCAGTTTCAGTTCTTGGATGGGCGGTGACCGCGACGGCAACCCCTTCGTGACCCCGCAGGCCACTGCCGGAGCGCTGGAAATTCACCGGCAACGGGCGCGGGAAGTGCTGCTGAGCGCGATAAAACAGGCGTATGCCGATCTGAGTCAGGAGGGAAACACAGAAGATTCCCCCGACAGCTACCGCGAAGAGCTGCGTGACCTGCACAATTCGGTACGCGATGGGTTGCCTGTAGAACTCCTGCCGCGCTTGGAAGCCCTGCGCGAGCGACTGCGCGCCGAAGGCCAGCAGCGCAGCGCCGATCAACTGCTGACGCCCTTGCTGACGGTGGCCCGCGTGTTCGGGCAACATCTGGTGAGCTTGGATGTCCGCGAACACAGCGCGCAGACGGGAGCAGCGGTGGCCGAACTGCTGGCGGCGGCAGGCGTGGAGGCCAACTATCTGGCCCTGCCCGAACACGCCAAGTTGGAACTGCTGACCCGCGAACTGCGCTCTCGCCGCCCGCTGTGGCCTGCGGGAGAAGCCCTGACCGACACGCTGGAAACCGCCATCGGCCCCATTCGGGAAGTGCAGGCGGCGACCCGATTGGTTGGCCCCCGCGCTTTCGGACATTACGTGATCAGCATGTCGGAAAGCGTGTCGGACGTGCTGGAGCCGCTGCTGCTGGCCCGCGAGGTGGGGTTTGCCATCCTGCCCGTGCCCCTGTTCGAAACGTTGGCCGACTTGGAACGTGCCCCGCAAGTGGTCTGGGAGTTGCTGAGCCTGCCCGAATACCGAGCCGTGCTGGGCGACAGCGTGCAGGAAATCATGCTGGGGTACAGCGATTCCAACAAAGATGCGGGGTTTTTGGCGGCGAATTGGGCCTTGCACGAAGCGCAGCGCAAGATCAGCGACGTGTGCAGGCGGGCAGGCGTGCATTGGCGCTTCTTTCACGGGCGCGGCACCTCCATCGGGCGCGGCGGTGGGCCTGCGAGTCGGGCTATTTTGGGCCAACCCGCCGGAACCATCGACGCCGGAATCCGCATTACCGAGCAGGGCGAAGCGTTGGCCGACAAATACAGCCACCCCGTCTTGGCCCGCCGCAATCTGGAACAAGCCCTGTACGGCCTGATGCTGGCCGCCGCCCGCCCCGCGCTTGACCCGCCGCAGGAGTGGATGGACGCCCTAGACCGCGCCGCTCGCGTGAGTGCCCGCGCCTACCGCACCCTCGTAGACGACGCCGACTTCATCCCCTTCTTCGAGCGGGTCACGCCCATTCACGAAATCTCGCGCCTGAATATCGCGTCCCGCCCGGTTCGCCGCCCCGGTGCGCCCACGTTGGGCAACCTGCGGGCCATTCCGTGGGTCATGAGCTGGACGCAAAACCGCGCCAATTTACCCGGTTGGTACGGCCTGACCGAAGGGATTCGGGAAATAGGAGTGGAGCAGGCCCGCGCCATGTACGCCGACTGGCCCTTTTTCCGCACCGTGCTGGACAACAGCCAGATGAGTCTTGCCAAAAGCGACCCGCTGATTTTCTGTGAGTACCTGACCCTCCTGGACAACGGCGAAGGCACGGCAGAAGGCAGCGCCCGCCTTGCCGAACACCTAAAATACAGTTACCGCGACGCCGTAGAAGCCGTGCAGAGCGTGATCGGCGCGGAACTGCTGGGCAACGAACCCCGCCTGCGCGAAAGCATTGCCCTACGCAATCCCTACATTGACCCGATCCACCGAATTCAGGTGGAACTGCTGCGCCGCGCCCGCGCCACCGAACACGGTCTGGACGAATACGAACGCCCCCTGCTGCTGAGCTTGCAAGGCGTGGCGGCGGGAGTGAGGAATACGGGGTAAAGCTAAAACTTAACACTGCTGGCCCGCTCTCAACTTGTGTCGGAGCGGGCCAGCAACCATTTCGCTGCCCAGTGTGCAGGCAGACCGCGCAGTGCGGGCAAGTCGTCCGGGCTGAAAAAAGCCAGTTCTATTCCTTCTATGCCGTCTGGAACGGGTGTACCCTGCCACTCGGTGACGTGGTACACCGCCGTATAGAAGTAGGCTTCGTCCCCGTTGGGCAAGTGACGGTGAGGGGTAGTCAGTAACTCAAGCAACTTGAATTCCATAACTTCCAGCCCCGTTTCCTCCCGCACTTCCCGTGTCATGGTGTGCTGCGGCGGCTCCCCCAACTCGCACAGACCACCGGGCAAGCCCCACACATCACGCCCCGCCACGTGTTGCAAGAGCACGTGCCCAGCTTCATTCAGAATGATGCCGACAGCTCCCATCAGATTCACGGGGCTGGTGCCGATCATGCGGCGAAGGTAAGGAAGGTAGTCCTGCACGGCGTCAGGGGTCACTGTCGGCCAGATTAGCCCACCGCCGTAAGAGGCGCGTGGGTTATTTACAACCGGCCCCGGAAACGGATGTTCGTGAACTCCACCCGTTCACCAAAATCAAGTTGCCCCTCCAAGATTCTAGCCCCTAAATACAGCGTTCCTTCCCGCACGGCCTGATCCAGAATGGGGTTTTTGAGGACAATGGGCAGCGGCTTATCCGGGTTGAGCAGCAACTCTGTCAGGTACTGACCGTCTCCCGTGCCGTCACACAGATACGCCCCGCCGTAGCCTTCCTGTTTTGCCTCTACAAATGGGCAGTTGGGGCTGCGATTCAGCGCAAACAACTGCACGCGCAACTGTGTTGAGCCGCCCCGGTAAGTGGCAGCGGCTTCAAAGGTCACGTCCCGGTAGGACAGCTTGGGAATCTTGAGGTATTCCAACTGATTCGAGTTGAGATAGGCGACTTGAGACGCTTTGAGAGGGCCCAGATCGTTGACGACGTGGAAATCATTCCCGGTCTGTTCCGGCAGGGGAATCAGGCCGCAGGCGGTGAGGAACGGTGCCAGCAGAAGCAGTCGGTTGAGTCGCATAACTGACTTTGATTCTACGTGCAAAAGTCACAATGTGTGACCGCATATCCTGCAGCGCCGAACAAACACGGGCAACTCGTCCCATCTGCCCCGTGTAAGCTCTAGCTTCATGCCCGCTGCCGATCCGACACGCCCACCCCGCTCCGCCCGCCGTACCCCAGACCTTGCGTGGACACTGGCGCGGGCGCACCTGTCGCGGCGGCGCACCCAGAATGTGCTGACAATTGGGGGCATCGCGGTGGGCGTGATGGTGCTGATTGCCGCGCTGAGCCTCACCAACGGGTTTACGCGCTCGCTCATAGACGCGACGTTGCGGGCCAGTCCACACCTGAGCATCACGTCGTTTACGCCCCAGCCGCGGAGTCCGGCACTGGAAAAAACCATAGCCGCCGACAAGGAAGTGACGGCAGTGACCCCCTTTCTGGCCGACAAGGGCCTGCTGACCCGCCCGGCCAGCGGAGGCCGCAGCGCAGGCGTAGATTTTGCCACCCTGTTCGGTGTACAGGCCTCGGCAGCGCAGGTGCTTCAACTTCAGCCGGAAGAGGGGGAACTGTTGGCAGGCCTGAAGGACGGCGAGGTGATGCTGGGCGCAGCGTTGGCCCGCAGTGTGGGAGCCTTCGCGGGCGATGAGGTGAGGCTCCTCAACAGCACCCAGCGCCGCGCCACCCTGAGGGTCAAAGGTGTGTTCAGCACAGGCAATTACCTCATAGACAGCGCCTACGCTTTCACCAATCTGGGCACGCTGCAAGCCCTTCAGCAGACCCCCAACATCACGGGCTATCAGCTTCGTCTGCAAGACCCGGCCACTGCGCCCGCCGTCGGATCGGCCCTCACAGGCACGCTGCCCTACTCGGCGCTGCCGTGGCAAAACCTGTACGGCACGCTGTTGGATCAGTTGGCGCTGCAAAAACGGGTCATCGCCTTCGTAGTCTTTCTGATCGTGATCGTGGCGGCCTTCGGCATTGCGAATGTGCTGACGCTGGCCGTGTTCGAGAAGACACAGGAAATTGCTATTTTGCGGGCCATCGGAGCCACCCGCAAACTGATTACTCGTGTGTTTGTTTTCGAAGGACTGGTGCTGGGATTCAGCGGCCTGCTGCTGGGCAACCTGTTGGGTCTCGCCATCAGCGCCTATTTCACGGTGCGGCCTTTTCAGCTCCCCGGCGACCTGTATTTCATCACGGCCCTGCCCGTAGAGGTGCGCCTGACCGACCTGCTGTGGGTCAACGCGGTCGGATTGGGAACGACGATGTTGGCGGCCCTGATTCCGGCGCGGCGGGCGGCAAACGTCGAACCAGCGCGGATTATTCGCTGAAACCCGCCCGAAGGTGACTTGTGCGTCAGGCTCCAGTTATCTTCCTGACGGTGGCCTGAAGCACTATTAACGTTGTGGTCTGGGTTGCTCATGGGGCGTCAAGCGGAGGCCATTAGTCTGCTTCTCGGAGGTACCACCCATGAAAAAACTTCTGATGATTCCCGCCGCGATGCTGCTGAGTACTGCCGCCGCCGCCCCCAAGATCAGCGCCCAGAGCATCATCGTGAACCCCACGCAGCCTGACCTGAGCGTCAGCGTTCGCGTAGACAAGGATCAGAGCGGCAACGCCAGCCCCAACTACCGCGTCAACGAGCCTATCCGCATCAGCACCAGCGTAAACCGTGACGCTTACGTGTACTTGTTCAACATCGACTCTTCCGGCGACGTGACCCAGATCCTGCCCAACCGCATCTCGGGCGACGAAGCACTGGTCAAGGCCAACACCACCCGTGTTTTCCCCGCTGCTGGCGACAACTTCACCTTCAGCGTCGACGGCCCCATCGGCCTGAACAAGGTCTTGGCGCTCGCCAGCCTGTCGCCCCTGAACCTCGATCAGATCAGCTCCTTCAAGACCCAGCAGGATCAGTTCGCCACTGTGGCCGCCAAAGGCCAAGACCGTCTGGCACAGGCGCTGAGCATCGTGGTCAACCCCTTGCCTCAGAACAGCTGGGTCAGCGACACCGCCTTCTTCAACGTTGTCGGCCAGACGCCCATCCAGACCGGCAGCCTGTTCGTTGGCACCAACGTATCGGGCAGCACCGTGATCCTGAACGGCCAGAACCTCGGCACGGGCAACACCACCTTCAGCAACCTGCGCCCCGGCAGCTACCCCGTGCGTGTGCAGGCCCCCGGCTTCCGCGACTACACCACCACCGTCGCCATCCGTGCGGGCAGCACCACCAACCTGAACGTCGAGTTTGCTCAGGTCATCGCCCCCGCCCCCACGCCCGTCAACCAGTTCACCATCGCCATCCGCAGCAACGTTGCTGGCGCACTGGTCTTCGTTGATGGCCGTCAGGTCGGCACCATCCAGAACGGCGGCCTGAATGTCAGCGTTGCCCGCGGCGGACGTGAAGTCGTGCTGATCGCCCCCGGCTACCGCACCTTCATCAACACCTACAACGTGCAGCAAAACGGCCAGATCACCATCAACCCTACCCGCTAAACTCAGCGGTGGACAAAGGAAGCCTCTCACCTTCGGGTGGGGGCTTTTTTTGTGGCGTAGGCATGGGGACTGAGTGTGAGGGGCTTGGCCGAAGGGTCGCAGGGTTTAAGAAGGGCGACAACCAGAGCCGAAGCTGCACGGCATTGGCAACGCTCACAAATCATCCTTAGACCCTTGCCCTACATCGGCCCCCGCGTCAGCAGATCATGCACGATCCGGGCCGTCATACCCCAAATGTCGTGGCCTTGCCAAGGGTAGCGGTACAGGGTCACGGAGGTTCCGTCCGGCAGGGTACGAATTTCGCTCGTGACGGTCAGGGCGCGGAGTTCGGCCAAGGTCGGCAGGAGAATCTGGGCCACTTCGGCGGTAGGTGTCAGATGTAATTGGGCCGGAACACGCGCCAGCACAGGCGTCACATGAAAGCCGATGGGCGTGAATACATCGTCGAGTTCTCCCAGCACTTCCGGCAGATGGGGGGCCAATCCGACTTCCTCGTCGGCCTCGCGCAGAGCGGCCTGCACAGGCGTTTCGCCGGGTTCCATGCTGCCGCCCGGAAAAGCGATCTGGCCCTTGTGGGTGGGCAGATCGGCAGAGCGCACCGTCAGCAGTACGCGGGGATCGGGTTCGCGGGTCAGGGCCACCAGTACGGCGGCGCGTCGGTACTGGGGCAGATCGAGGGGACGGCGGATACGCCCGCCCAGCCACACCGCCCAAGGGTCTTGCTGCACGGCGTCCAGCGGATCGGGAGCGTCAGGCCCGCTCATACTGGATCAGGCAGGGCCGCCAGCGCCGCGTGGGTATGGGCACGCAAGGCCACTTCAGGATCAATGCCCAGCCCACGCGCCCACGCCACCACAGCGGCCAAGGCTTCGGCCACGCCTGCCTCGCTGGGGGGCAAAGTTTGAATGGCCGATATTGCCTGCAACCGTCCAGTATCGTCCAGCAATTTCGGACGTCCGGCCAGCTTTTGCGCCTGGGTCTCGCGGGCCAGCGCCCCCAACGCGGCGGGCACGCGGTCTGCGGCGCTGCGGGGTTTGCCGCCCCCCTCGGCGGCCTTGATGGCCTGCCAGTTGGTCACCACCTCGGCGCTCGTCTCTGCCCTCACGCTTCCGAACACGTGCGGATGGCGGCGCACCAACTTGTCCACGATGCCGCGTTCCACGTCGGCGTACCCAAACGTCCCTTCTTCCTCGGCAATGACCGAGTGGAAGGCCACCTGTAGGAGCACGTCGCCCAGTTCACCCGCCAGCTCTAGGCGGTTGCCGGAAGCCACGGCGTCGGCGGCTTCGGCGGCCTCCTCCAAGAGGTAAGGGCGCAAGGTTTCATGGGTCTGTTCCCTGTCCCAAGGGCAACCATCGGGGGCACGCAAGCGGCGCATGATGTCCAGCAATTCCTGCATGGCCCAGTTTAACCCGGACTGTCCAGTCCGCCTTCAACGCTGGGCAAAGTCAACGCCGGGCCAAGGTGAGAAGAAACGTGAGTACGCTGACTTTCCGGCACCCGCGCTTTTGGCTGTGACTCTCGGCCTTCTCCCCAGTTCGGCGCTTTCCGTCTGCCCGCCGCCTGATGCGCCCCGCCCTCGCCCTCACGCCCAGTTCACGGTGAGTCAGACAAGCTGTGATGAAGTGGGGGCATGAAGACCCCGATCCTGTCCCGTACCCTGTTGGCCGCCCTGACGTTGGGCACGGCCAGTGCAGTCACGCCCGTCTCCGCTCCCACTTGGAGCAAGGCCGGACTGTCATCGGCCACCTACGTGATTCTGGAACCCCGTGTGGAAGGCAACATCAATCTGGTGGGAGCCGATCAACGCAAAAGCATTCTGGAAGCCATGAAGCGTGACTCGGCAGGCGCGATCACTCGCCGCTACCCCACTGCCAAAATCGCCACCGACGCGGCCACTCCCGGCGCAATCCGGGTCACACCCACCTTTATTGCCCCCAGAACCCTCGTCCCCTGGGCCAAACTCGGCGGACGCCTGGATTTCGAGCTGCCGAACGGCCAGAAGATGTCGGCCCGCGAAGATTTCGGCATCAGCATCCTGCTGCAAAAGCGCTCGGAATTTGTGAACTATATGTACGACACGGTGGCCAAGCAGTTGCCCTGACCGATGGTACTCAGTGTGTGGTCAGGTTCCGACTTCCTTTGACCATAGCCCAAGAATAAGGTGCGTTAGCTCCTCTCGCCTTGCAAGGCACCTTGAGAGGGGCAACGGGCGAGGCGTTCTGGACGACGTTTTTCTCTGGCCTGATTTTCAGGGATAACTACTGTCCGAACCATTGCTAACACCGGTCAACATTACTAATAACGTAAACTTCACACTTTAAGTGGCGACTCATTCATACCGAACGCCAAGCTCTACGTCATTATTTTGTAAGATAAGTCAACTAGAATTATGTTGATCTTATGACACATTTTCTACGTAAACAGCCCGTATCTAAGATTGATTCTCCCTTCGTAGTCAGTAAGTTGAATTATCCCTATCTTCGGCGGTGTGCGGTGGTCAGTATCCTTAAGCGGCGCGGCTGGATCGCGGGCGTAGGTGCGGTGGCCCTGCTGCTGGGCTTGCAAGTCTCGCTGGGCACGGGGGTGTTGCTTGGTTTCCTGTCTCCGTTGGCCATTACCCTGTGTATAGGGGCTCAATCCATCTGGAGGCACCGCGGTGATTGGCACGCCCGCAGCAGCGCCATTCCGTCCTTCCTGAACAAGCTGTAGAGCATCTGGCCGAGTGAAACTGGCGGTAATTTTATGCTGACACTTCCACTCCCAAACGCTCTTTCTGCTCCGTTGGTCTGACCAAACGACCAGACTGTTGACAACTTCTTTAGGTCGACTGCTCAGACTCCCATGTCTGGCGTGTTAGCGTTCCGACATGACCGAATCCACTTCTCCTCAGACCAGCCCTTCCAAAAGTGCTTTTATCACCGGAGCCAGCAAGGGCATCGGTTTAGCTGTGGCGCACGCTTTGGCCGCGCAGGGCTACGGCGTGACCCTGACCAGTCGCAAGGCCGGTGAGGTAGAGGCCGCCGCCGCTGCTGTCGGCTCCGGCGCACGCGGCGTGGTGTGCGACGTGAAAGACCCCGCCGCCCTTGTGCGTGAAGTCGACGCGCATGTGGCGGCGTTTGGCGGCCTAGATGTCCTGTTCGTAAATGCAGGCGTGGGCCATTTCGGCAACGTGGCTGACCTGAGCATCGAGGACTGGCAGGACGTGATCGACACCAATCTCAGCGGCGCGTTCTATACCATCAAGGCAGGAATTCCGGCCCTGAAGGTACGCGGCGGCTACATTTTTACGCTGTCCAGCTTGGCAGGCAAAAACCCGTTTGCAGGCGGCGGAGCCTACAACGCCAGCAAATTCGGCCTGAACGGGCTGTCGGAAGTGCTGACACTGGACTTGCGCGAACACGGCATCAAGGTGACCCAGATCATGCCCGGCAGCGTCGCCACGCACTTTGCAGGCCACACGCCCGATGACCAAAAAGACGCTTGGAAAATTCAGCCGGAAGACATTGCCCAGCTGACGGTTGACCTGCTGAACATGCCCACCCGCACACTGCCCAGCAAAGTGGAAGTGCGCCCCAGCCGTCCGCCCAAAAAGTAATTTCCCCCCGTTATCCACTCTCACGCCACCCGCCCCGTACCGGAACCGATTGGACTGGTACGGGGCGGGTTTTCTAGTTAGGAATCCGTCATTGGGCTGCGCGTCTACAGCCCCATCCACCTTGGAAAAAACTAGAATTGCCCGGCCACTGCATCTTTTTTGCCCAGCGCCCGCCCCACCCAACCGGAATTCATGTTGGCCCTGCTAGAATGCTCGGCGTGTACACGAATCGCCGCGCTCATTACGAGTACGAGTTGCTGGAGCGCTTCGAGGCGGGCATCAGTCTGACCGGAAGCGAGGTCAAAAGCATCAGGGCGGGCGGAGTAGATTTCCGCGACGCCTTTGCTCGCCTGACCCATGGAAATGTAGAACTGGAAGGGCTGTACATTCCGGTCTATACGCAGGCCACCTACAACAACCACGAACCTCGCCGCACCCGCCGCCTGCTGCTGCACCGCCAAGAAATCATGAAAATGAAAAAGCAGCTGGAGCAAAAAGGCCTGACGCTGGTGCCCACGCGCCTGTATGCCAAAGGCCGGGTCTTCAAGGTCGAACTGGCGCTGGCACGCGGCAAACAACTGCACGACAAGCGCCGCGCAGAGGCCGAAAAAACCGTGCAGCGGGAACTGCGGAGCCTGTGAGGAGATCTCTTGTCTCTCAGCGGTGGCGGCCCGTGTTGCTGTCGGCGGCGCTGCTGTGTGCGGGCATCGCCGGGGCGCAGGTGGCCCTCACGCGCCTGAATCTGGCCGGGGCGCAGGTGCAGAGCATCGGGCTGTACGGCGCAGAATATGCCAGCCGTGAGGTGCTGAGCCGCCTGCTGACCATTGAGCAGGACGGCAGCATCGTGCGGGTAGAAGGGTACGGCCACACCCTGCTGCTGCCCATAGACGAGGACAACCAGAGGGCCACCACCGCCTTCAATACGGTGCAACTCGATACCGAACGGGTCACGGGACGCACCGCGACGTTGGTCAACGGCACGCTGTATCTGCCGCTGGATACGCTGGCGAGGGGACTGGGGGCCAGCTACGAACTGGGCAGTTTCCGGGTGGCCGCGCCCAATTTGCAGGGCGTCAGCAGCCGCGCCGGGAAGGATTCAGACCGCTTGGTGCTTGACCTCACCCGTGACGTGGAATTTAAGGACGAACTGCGCGGCACGACTGTGCAGATTACGCTCAGCGGTTTGAAGGGCGAGGCGAGGCGCTACACCACGCGGGGCGCGTTCATCCCAGCCGCCGAAGTGAAGGCGCAGGGCAACGATCTGGTCATCAGCTTTCCTCTGCCCCCCGGCAGCGGCTACCGCGTGTACCGGGTGGTCAGGCCCGGCGGGGCGCGGGTGGTCATTGACGCGGGGCCGGGCATTCCCCGGAATACGGTGGCCCTGCTTGACCGGATTTCGCGGCCCCTGATCGTGCTTGACCCCGCCCGCGTGGACGGACTGGGCCGGGACGTGACGCTGGACGTGGCCCGCCGCGCCGCTGAACTGCTGGCCAAAGCAGGCTGGCAAGTGAAGGTGACCCGCGAAGCAGGCAGCGCCCTCGGCCTGAATGAGAAGCTGAAGCTGGCCCGCCAGAGCGACGTGTTCTTGGCCCTCGATCTGGGGCGTTTTCCCGGCACCGGGCGCGGCGGCGTCACTGTGTACGAGCAGACGGGCCGGGCCAGTGCCCAGATCGTGAATACCCTGCGGGCTGGAACCACACCGCCGTATGGAACGCTGGTGGTGGGCGGTTCGGGCGGCAGCCGACGCCTAAGCGAGTTGTTGCGCGGAGAGCTGCGCGGCGGCGGCGTGACCGCCAAACAAGACAGCGTGTCGCGCATGCTGACGCTGGGAGAGGCTCCGCAGGCCGCCCTGCTGCTGGAACTGGGGTGGACGGGCAACGCCACTGACCGGGCCAATCTGGGCACCGAAGCCCGCTTGCAGGCGATGGGCGTGGCCCTCGCCCGCAGCGTGGCGACTTATCTGACGGCCCGCGCCAACAATGCCAGTCAGTTGGGTGCAGCCGCCGCAACGCAGGGAATATCGGCACAGGGAGCCACCCAGTGAACGCCATCAAGCGTCTGTTTTCCCTGTTCAATGTGGTCACGCTGCTGCTGCTGGCCGCCGCGTATACAGCCTACCAAACCGTGCAGAAGCCGCCCCCTAAGCCCGACGCGCCGAAATTGCAACTGGCCCAGCAGCGCGATGTAAAAGTCAAGGTCTACTACAGCGACGCCCAAGTCCAAGACATGAAAGCCGAAACCCGCACGGTGCAGGTGACGCAGGAAAACCCCGGCGCACTGGCGCAGGCAGCGCTGAACGTGTGGGCGGGCGGGCCAAGCACGGCGGGCAATTTGGCTGTGGTGCCCAAAGGTACGGCGGCTCCCCGCGTATACATTCGCGGCGCACACTACTTTGTAGACCTGCCCAGCGCCTACCAGAACCTGAAGTATGGGAGCAGCGGCGAGCGCATTTTGCTGTGTACCCTGACCCGCACCCTGCTGGAAACGCGGGGCGAGGACGTGACCTTTTTGGTGAACGGTCAGGACGTGGACACGCTGGGCCACCTCGATCTGCGCGAGGCTTTTACACGGCAAGACTGCGCTGACCAGTAACGGTTGGCCTCGCTTCGGCATCCTGCAGCTCGCCAACCTGCGGCTTCCGAGTCGAGCTGAACGACTGTGGCTTCGCACGCTTGGGTTGGTGCCTGAAGGCTCAGAATCCAAACCCAAATCTCCCCTATGACCTCATCCCCCATTCCAACACCGCACATCTTGCAGGCCATCACCTTGCAAGGATTCAAGTCGTTTGCAGACCGCACGCGGCTGGAATTCGGGCCGGGAGTTTCGGCGGTCATCGGGCCAAACGGCAGCGGCAAAAGCAACGTGGTGGAGGCGATTCGCTGGGCCACACACGGAGCGCGGGCGCGGGAACTGCGGGCGGGGCGGGGCAGCGAACTGATTTTTCACGGCAGCGGCGGCAAGGCTCCGCTGGGACTGGCCGAGGTGGGGCTGGAACTGCACACGCCGGAAGGCCGCGTGAACCTGCTGCGCCGGGTGTACCGCGACGGCACGGGCGAGCAGGATTTGCAGGGCCGCCCGGTGCGTGCCCGCGACGTGCAAGCTGCGCTGCGGGGCACAGGATTGGGGCCGGGAGGCCTGGCAGTCATCGGGCAGGGCGAGGTGAGCGGCGTGGTGCAGGCGGAGGGCCGAACGCTGCTGGGCTACGTGCAGGAAGCGGCGGGCCTGTCTCGGGCGGTCACGGCGCGGCAAGAAACGGAAGGCCGATTGCGCGAGGCCGATACGCACCTAGAGCGCCTGCGCCTGCTGCTGAACGAACGCGAAACCGCCCTGAACCGCCTGAGCCGCGCCGCCGAGGACGCCCGCACCCACCGCGCCCTGAGCCTGCGAGTGCTGACGCTGGAAGACGCGGTAAGACGTGAACGGCAAGACGCTCTGAGACGCGAAATTGCACAGGCCAGCGCCGATGCTGCCGCCGCTGAAGCCCGCAGCACTGCCCTAGCCGGAGAAGTTCAAACTGCCGCCGCGCAGGTAGAAACGGCCCGCGACGCCGCCCAAGCCGCCCGCGCCCGCCGCGACGCTTTTGCTGGGGCGCTTGATGCTCTGCGGGCCGCCCGAGACGCCCACGCACAGGCCGAACGCTACCGCGCCCATTTGCAAACTGAGGCGGAGGCACTGACCGCCGAATGCGCCAACCTGCCCACCGCGCCGCCCGCCCAAGCTGCCCCCGATTTGGCCGCCCTGACTGCCGTTGCCGCCACTGCGCGCGCCCATGCCGAAGCCGCCGAACGCCGCACCCGCACGCTGGACAGCGATCTGACTCACGCCCGCGCCGCCGCTGCACAGGCCGCCGAAACTGCCGCCCGCGCCGATGCCAGTGCCGGAACCCTACGGGCCGAGTTGGAACGGGCCGAGGGCAATTTGGACACGGCACAGGAAGCGTTGGTAGCAGCCTCAGAACGCCTCAGCGCCGCTATGGTTGCCCGCCAGCACGCCGAAACTGCTTTTTCAGAATTAGCAGCCACGAGAGCCGACGCCCAGAATCACGCTCGCCACCTAGAGGCCGAGCTGGGCCGCGTGAAGGCCAGTGTCGCGCCCCTGCGCCGTGAGCGAGAGCGGCTGGAGCACACACTGAACAGCTATGCCCGCTACGGCGAGGGTGCACGCAACGCCCTGCGGCTCGATCATCCCGGCATCGTGGGATCGGTGGCCGACCTGCTGACCGTGCCCGCCGAATACGAGGTGGCCCTCGGCGCGGCGCTGGGGCGGCGGCTAGAACAGATCGTGGTGAACCGGGGCGAGGATGCCCGCGAAATCATCGAGGAACTGAAACGCAGCGGGGGCCGGGCCACCTTTTTGCCGCTGGACTTGATCCGCGCCCGCCCCCGCCGGGATGCCGCTCTGCTGAGGGAAGCAGGTGTGCGCGGCAATCTGGCCGACCTCTGCCCCACCGATCCGCCGCTGGTAGGCGAGGCTATTCTGGCCGATACCCTGATCGTGGACAGCCTGCGCGACGCCAACAGAATTGCCCGCACGCACCCCAACCGCCCGCGCCTCGTCACGCTGGAGGGCGAGGTGGTGGAACCCGGCGGCGCGATTACCGGGGGCCGTCTGCGCGATACGGGGACGGGCGTGTTGACCGATCAACGGCGGTTTCAGGAACTGGACGCGGAATTGGAAGACGCGGATCGGGTGGCGGGCAAGTTAGAAGCCGAACTGGGGCGGGTCAAGGCCGGACTGGAGGCCAGCGCCGCGCAGCACAGCGAATCGCAGCAAGCCCGCGAAGCCGCCGTGCAAGAAGAACGGAACGCCGAGCGCCGCGTGACCGAACTGGACGCCCAGATTCGCAGCCTGACCACCCACCGAGACCGGCTGCTGGGCCGCCTCGCGCCGCTGCCGACCCAGCCCACCTCTTTGCCACTCAGTCCTACCACTACCGACCCGGACGCGCTGGAAGCCGACCTGCACGCCGCCCGCCACGCTGCTGAAACGGGGCGGGCCGCCGAACGTGAGGCGCTGGAAGCACTGGCACTGGCCCGCGAACTGGAGGCCGCTTGGCGGGCCTACCACGCCGCTACCACCCGCGCCACCGACCTGAACGCCCGCCTGCACGCCAACGCCGAGGCCACCCACACCCAAGAAACGCACCTGCTGGCCGCTGCCGCCGAAGTAGGCCGCCGCGAAGCCGCGTTGGGCACGCTGGACGAAGGAGAATTGGCCCGCGCCGACGCCGCCCGCGAAGCCGCAGCATTGGCCTACGCCAACATCATTGCCGAGCAGAACAAGGTGCGAACCCGCTTGGACGACCTGCGCGTGTTGATGGCGCGGCGTGAGGGCAGCCTCGAACCCCTACCTGATGGCTGTACACCCCCCGGCACGCCCCGCGAATGGGCGGCAGGGCTGGCCCGCGCCCGCACCGACCTGACCGGACTGGGGCCAGTCAATGCCCGCGCCGAGGCCGACCATGCGCAAGAATCGGCAGAACTGGAACGCCTGCGAGCCGAACTGCACGACGCCGAGAACGCGGGGGCCGAACTGCGTACCCACCTCTCGGAACTGGAGGAGTTGGAGAATGCGGCCACCCGCGCCGCCTTTGACCGCGTGAACGACGCCTTCCGGGAGTATTCCACCGAGTTGCTGGGTGGCGTGGGCGAACTGGAACCTGAACGGAACGAGGCTGGGCGCTTGGTGGGCCTGCGTCTGGCCGTGCAGCCGAAGGGCAAGCGCACCCGTTCCATGACACTGCTGAGTGCCGGAGAACGCACGATGGCGGGGTTGGGATTCCTGTTTGCCCTGAACCACGCGGGCGGGGAAGCCAACATGGGCGGCCTGCCCCTGGCCGTGCTGGACGAGGTAGACGCGCCGCTGGACGAAGCCAATATCCGCCGCTTCACCGCTTTCCTGAAACTGTTTGCCGAACGGGGCGCACAGTTTTTGCTGGTCACTCACCAAAAGGCGACGATGGAAGTGGCGCAGGCACTCTGGGGCGTGACCACCGACGCGAGTGGCGCGAGCCGGGTGCTGAGCATCAAGCAGATGGAGGACGCACGGGCGGGGTGAAGGGTTGGGTGTAGGCAGTGGGAAAAGCGTGATGGGGACATCGTTGTTGAGGGGTGCAAGCATTTGAAATTCTGGAAGACATGTTTTACCAGTCCCACCCCCCGCCGACTGTACCCACTCCAATTGGCCCACCCCCATTCGGCCTAAGCCACTTGCAGTACGGCGGCGGCCCGCCCCATGTGCCATGCTGCGCCATGAACACCCATACCCCCCAGCAAGCCGTCACCGAATTCCTGACGCTCTGGCAGGCCGGGGCGTACAACGAAATGGCCCGCCTGCTGCCCAAGCAGGGCACGCCGCTGAAAAAGCAACCGGTGGGCAAGGTGCGCCAGACTTACCGCGTGCGAACCCTCCAGACCTTCGTGGTGCTGGCCGCCGCCGACACCGACCCAGCCGCCGCCAATGTAGACGTCCAACTGGTCTACGCCGAAGCGGGCGAACTGCATTTCAAACGCTGGCGTTTTCGCATGGTTCACTTTGGCAAGGGCGAACAGCCTGTGCCGCGCAACAGGGCGCAGGGCCGCTGGAAGCCGCAGGCCACGTACTTGCTGCCCGACCCTCCTGCTCTGCGGGCGTAAGAGTCGGCAAAAATTTTGCGTCTGGGCCTTGGTCTCTACCATCATCACTCGCAAAACGGGCGTCCTCGTCGGCTGAAGCCGTGCGGGGTTGGCGGTGGCTTTTGCTGTTCTTATACCCTTAGACGCCCTTCCCTCTTGCTTCCAGCGCCGCCACCACAAACCCCGCGATTAGCAGCGCCCCGCCTATGGGTGTCACGGCCCCCAGCCAACGCTGTCCGGTCAGCGCCAAGATGTACAACGTACCGCTGAAGATGATGGCTCCAGCCAAAAGCAACACTGGGGCACGGCGAATGCTGGCTTGCGATCCCAGTGCGATCAGGGCCAGGGCCGCGTACATCTGATAGCGCACCCCGGTTTCAAAGTTGGCGAGCATAGCGGGATCTAGACGTGCTTTGAGGGCGTGCGCGCCGAACGCGCCGAGGCCTATCCCGACAGCAGCCAGCAATAAACCAGCAAAAAGTGCGTTCTGGTGGGCAAAACGGGGGGCAGACATGGCCTCAAAGTAGCGGGAAATAGTCCGGTTAAGTGTCCCGGATTCGGCCCAAAGTGGGAACAGCGGGGGGATTGGGTGGGGAAAAGGGGGAAAAAGTGGGAATCTGTGGAAATTCATGGAGATGCCTGTTACACTTCCCGCATCAGCTTGAAATTGCACCCCATGCACGTTTCTGGTTGTTTTCCGGGCCGGATCGCCTGAACGCCCAAATGCACTCAGGTGGGAAAAGCCTCAGACGCACTCCATCTGTCCCCGTCTGCCCTCCCAAAAAGCCACTCACCCGCCAGCTCAGTCGCGTTGCCCAACACTGCGGGAAGCCGCGTAGGAAGGAGCTTTAGTGCCGTTCGGAGAATACCCGTACACAATCGACGACAAAGGCCGTGTGGTGTTGCCCCCCACGTTCCGCGATTTCGTCGAGGACGGCATGATCCTGACACGCGGCATGGAAGGCTGCCTGTACGTGTTTCCGCTGTCCAGTTGGCGGCGCGTAGAAGAACAGCTGGAAAACTTGCCCCTCACCGACGCCGGATCTCGTTCCTTCGTGCGGTTTTTTTACTCTGGGGCAAACAAGGCGAAGCTGGACAACCAATTCCGGGTATCGGTGCCGCAAACGCTGCGGTCTTTTGCGGCCCTAGAAGACGACGTGATCGTAGCGGGCGCTCCCGGCAGGTTGGAACTCTGGAATCCGGCCCGCTGGGAAGCCGCCATTATCGCCGTGCAGGACAATCCCCCCAATCCCGAACTGCTCGCCAACTTTGTCGCGTAAGACCTGTACCGCGTGAGAACTGTGTGGCGTAAGAATGCTTGACCCCCAAATACACCCCTGACGTACTCCATGACTGAATCCGACCTGATCCCCGATCTTCCCGAATCCGACCTCTCTGAAGACCTGCAAGACGACCCAAGCGGCACGTTTTCCCATGTGCCCGTGCTGGCTGCCGAAGTGGTGGCGGCCCTTTCTCCCGCGCCCGGCAAAGTGTACATAGACGGCACGCTGGGCGGCGCGGGCCATACCCGGCTGCTGCTGGAGGCGGGCGCGGCGGTGTACGGCATAGACCAAGACCCGTTTGCATTGGCTCGGGCGCGCGAAGCAGGCTTGCCGGGCCTGACCGTGCTGGAGGGCAATTACCGCGATATGGCGGCGCTGTTGGCCGGGGCAGGCGTGTCGCAAGTCGACGGCGTGCTGCTCGATATCGGCGTCAGTTCTTTTCAGCTCGACGATGGCGGGCGCGGCTTTTCCTACCACACCGACGCGCCGCTGGACATGCGAATGAGCCAGTCGGGGGAAAGCGCCTACGACGTGGTCAACGGCTACGAAGAGGCGGAACTGGCCTCCATTATTTATGAGTACGGCGAAGACCGCCTGTCGCGCCGGATCGCGCGCGGCATCGTGTACGCCCGCGAGCAGGCCCCGATAGAAAGCACGGTGCGGCTGGCCGAGATCATCAAACGGGCCTATCCCGGCTTCAGCAAAGGCATTCACCCAGCGCGGCGTACCTTTCAGGCGCTCCGAATTCACGTCAACGATGAACTCGGTGCCCTGCGCGACGGCCTCTGCGCGGCGTCTTCGCTCCTCTCTCCCGGTGGGCGCTTGGCCGTCATCAGTTTTCATTCCCTAGAAGACCGGATCGTAAAGCGCTTCGTGCTGGGCGACGAAACCCTGACGCCCCTGACCAAGCGCCCCGTAATCGCCGCCGAAGCCGAGCAGGCCAGCAATCCGCGTGCCCGCAGCGCCAAATTGCGGGCTGCCGAGAAGAAGGCCACGCCTGTGGGTGAAGTGTGATGGCCAGAGGTGTGATGCCCAGAGGCGTGATCGCCCGCCTGACGATGGATACCAGCGCCGTCACTTGGCGGGGCCGCGCCATGCGCTACGTCCTGATTTACCTGATGCTGGCCCTCGTGCTGGTGGGCCTGCGCTACGCCACTCAGGATGTGCGGGTGAATTTGCGGGCCACCACTGACCGCGAGGCCGAACTCCTGACGGTGCGCGACGGTCTGGAAGTTCAGGTGCAGGCGCTGACCACGCCCCAGCGGGTGCGCGAGTGGGCCTTCGCACAGAGCATGCGCCGCTTTGCCGAGGCGGAACCCAAGGTCACCGCCGACATTCCCCTAGTGCCTCTGCCCGCCGGTCTTCCCCCGTCCCCGCCCGATGCCAGCCCGCCAAGCAGCACCCCGGCCCCCGTTTCCCAGACCCGTTTGGAGGTGAGAACACAGTGGAAGTAAAGATTCACAACCGCTCCCGTGTGATGCAGGTGCTGGCCCTCATCATGTTCCTGTCGTTGGTCTGGGCCTATGCTCAGCTGGAATGGGGGCTGCCGCAGGGCATCAAGCGCACGGTGGTGCAGTCTCGCGGGGCCATCGTGGCCGCCGACGGATCGGTGCTGGCCCGCAGTGTGGGCGGCAAACGGGTGTACCCGCAGGGCACGCTGGCCGGGCAAGTGGTGGGCATGATGGGCAGCACGGAAGGGCTGGAGGGGCTGGAAGCCGCCTACAACCGCTCGCTGGAAGCCGGAGAAGACGTGAAGCTGACGCTCGATCCCCGCACGCAGGCCAATGCCGAGGCCGCGCTGGCAAAAGGGGTCAAGAAGCATCAAGCTGAATACGGCTCCGTGGTGGTCATCGAAACCCGCACGGGCCGGGTGCTGGCGGCGGCCAGTTACCCCGCCTTCAATCCCAACGACTGGCGCACCTATAGCCCCGATGCCCGCCGCAACCGCCCCTTTCTGGATGTGTTCGAGCCGGGTTCCACCATCAAAGGACTGGTCGTGGGGGCCGCCCTGAACGAAGGCCTGACCACGCCCGGCACGGTCTACGACACGCCTATGCGCCGCTATGTGGGCGGGCGCTGGGGCAGCACCATCGGGGACGCGGTCGCTCACCCCACCCAACTGACCACCAAGCAAATCCTGCGCTACAGCAGCAACGTGGGCATGAGCCACATCGTCGAGCATTTTCCGGCTGCCGACCTGCGGGATTACCTCGGACAGTTCGGCTTTGGGCAAGATGTGGCGATTCCGGTGGTGTCCACAGCCACAGGCCGCCTGCAACCCCTGCGGAACTGGGACGATCTGGTGCGGGCCACCAATTCCTTCGGGCAGGGCATGAGCAGCACGACGCTGCAACTGGCCGCCGCCTTCAATGTGCTGGCCAACGACGGCCTGTATGTGTCGCCCCGGCTGGTCGAAGGCTCTGGCGCGGGCGAGCGCCGTGAAGTGCTGCGTCCCGAAACCGCCAGAACCATGCGCGGTCTGCTGCAAGCGGTCATCGAAGACGGAATCTTTCATGCGGCAGGAATCAAGGGCTACGCGCTGGGAGGCAAAACAGGAACGGCTCAGGTCGTCGTAGACGGCAAATACTCCAACAGCGTCTACGACAGCGTGTTCGCCGGGTTCTTTCCCGCCGACGCCCCCCGCGTCACGGTGGCTGTCGTAGTTCACGGCGCGAAGGTCAATTATCACGGCTCGCAACTGGCCGCGCCCATCTACCGCGAATTGGCGTCTGGCACATTGTCCGAGTGGGCAACCGCTCCCACCCTGCCCGAAAAGAAGCCTGAGCAGTAAAGCGGAGAGACGAGGGGCAGCACTCAGGTTTTGCTTGGGTAATGTCGCCTCAATTCCAATAGATGTGAACTATGAGACAGCGGAGTGACCTGAACGTTGGGTCACTCCGTCCCTCATGCCGGAACACGTTAGCTCGATCCCATTAGGGGGGTCAGAGCACAGTTCCGGCCAAATGTCGGGTTTCTCTCCCCCAAATGGGGGTCTGGGCGCGTCCTCATTTCATTTCATCATGAGAATATAAATGAGTAGATTAGAATATATCTCATAATTAGATGAGCGTGCTCATCGGCATAAAGATCTGAGTCTGTTAAAAATGTCACACGTTTTTTTCTCTAAATATGAGCTTAGAAATCCCATAATCTCATAAGGCTGCCATTCTATCCCATTAGGCTCATACAAGAAGCGAGCGGGTTGGCCTGCGTTGTTGTGGGGCCAAATTGCTCGAAGCTTGTTTGATCGGACTGCCGTTTTGGCGAAGTCTACCCGAACGAGAGCCGGATCCATCAGTTTCAACACCATCTCACTGTGACTGTCCCCAAAGCCGAGAACCACCACGGACGCGCCCCGTGCCCGCCCGCAGGAGAATCCATGCTTAATCCGCTTCATCGTTTCATCCGTACCCTTGCTCTTTTGACCGTTGGAGTGGCCGCTGCCACGCCCGCCTTGCCTGCCCCCGAACTGGCCGCCGATTCGGTCAGAGACGTGCTGACGGTTGTGCCTCCCGCTGTGACTGCCCCGGCGCAGGCTGCCGCGCCCCGTCCGGCGGCCCCCGCTGCGGCTCAGGCGACAGCCGCCCAGAACCGCGCCGCTGCTGTGGCTCAGGCCACCCGCGCCGCGCCTGCCCGCCCCGCCGCTCCTGTGGTGCGTGCTGCCGCGCCTACCCGCGTGGTACCCACTCCCACGCCGCTCGCGCAGGCTGCCCCAGTTCGTACAGGCCGCACCGCCATCGTGCGGGCCACCGCCTACAACAGCCTCGCGGGCCAGACCGACAGCACGCCGTTTATTACGGCCACCGGCACCCGCACCCGCCCCGGCGTAGTGGCCCTCAGCCGCGACCTCCTGCGTACCTTCCCTTACGGCAGCAAAATCATGCTGGAAGACATGAGCGGACGCTACAACAACATGCTCCGGGGCCGCATTTTCGTCGTGGAAGATACGATGGCCGCCCGCAAGACCAACAGCCTCGACATCTGGATGGGCACCCGCAGTGAGGCCATTCAGTTCGGCGCACGTACCCTCCGCATTACCGCTGTTCGCTAAGCCACACAGCATTCGCGTTGACCTGTCCTGACTGGGGCAGGTCATTTTTGGTTGTTTCTTGACCACTGGGGGGCCATTTTTTGGCTGGGCGGGGAAGGCAGTACCATGATTTATGCCCAAGCCATTGCTCTCCTCACGGCCTGCCGCTGGCCTGTCGTCTCAAGTCATCCGGCGCACGCTGTTGCTGTCGGCGTTGCTGTCGTCCGTTGCCAATGCCCAAACTGCCGCAGCTGCGTCCAGTTTCGAGGGCCAGATCATCTATCAGGTCATGCCTGACCGCTTCGCTGATGGCAACACGGCCAACAATGCTGGCGTAGACCGCAACAATCCGCGTGCGTGGCATGGCGGCGACTTGCCCGGACTGACGGCCAAATTGCCCTACATCCAGAATCTGGGCGCAACAGCCCTGTGGATGACGCCGGTGTACCGCCAGCAGGCCAGCAATTCCTTCGAGACGGCGGCCTATCACGGCTACTGGCCCGCCGATTTTCAGGACATAGACCCGCATTTCGGCACCCTGAACGACTTCGACACCCTGATCGGGGCCACCCAGAAGGCCGGAATGCGCGTCGTCCTCGATCAGGTCATCAACCATTACGGGTACGCGGCAGACGTGGTGAAGCAGCAACCCGCGTGGTTTAACGGCGAGGCCGAGTGCGCCGCGACCACCAACAAGGACGTGGACTGCGCGTTGGCGGGTCTGCCCGACCTCAAACAGTCCAGTCCAGAGGTTCAGCAGGTGTTGTTCGGGGCCGCCGACTTCTGGCGGGCGCGGGGCGTGAGTGCCTTCCGCTACGACGCGATCAAGCACGTGGAGCGCCCGTTTTTGAATGCATTGCTGGCCCGTGACCGCGCTGCCGGAACATGGACTTTGGGCGAGTGGTACGACGCCGATACAGGCACGGTAGCCGAGTGGCAACGGGCCGGATTCGACAGCCTGTTCCTGTTCAGTCTTCAAGCCGCCATGCGCGATGCCATCATGAGCGGGCAGGGCCTTGACCGGGTAGCAGGCGTGCTGGCGCGGGCCGAAGAACTCCAGCGCCCCGGCGAAGTGGCCCTGTTTCTGGACAACCATGACGTGCCGCGCTTTGCCAACGGCACCCTCTTTGAAGATGATGGTCAGGCCCGTACCAAATACGGCCTGCGTGCGCTGATGACCTTGCGCGGCGTGCCCGTGATCTGGCAGGGCACCGAGATCGCCATGCGCGGCGGCACCGACCCCGACAACCGCCGCGACATGCGCTTTGAGGCCGATTGGACGCCCGCCGAACGCAGCGTCTATGAGGTGGCCCGCGCCGCCATCGCCGCACGCAAGGCCAGCCCTTCGCTGAGCCGGGGGGCACAAAAGCTGCTGCCCGTGCCGCTTAAATTGGAGAGTGACTTGCTGCTCTTTACCCGCGAACTGAACGGCGAGCCTGTGTTGGCCGCGTGGCACAACGGCAAGGCCCGCCAGTCGTATTCCATTCGCCTCTCGTCGCTGGGTCTGACTTTGGGGAATCTGGCGGCCACACGCAGCCTGTTCGCGGGTCAGGATGCCAAAATCAGCGTCAGCGGCGGCTGGCTACATCTGAGTTTGCCGGGGCGGGATGCGGCGGCGTTTGCATTGAAATAGGGGGCAGAAGTGTAGAGTCGCGGGATGCGCTAGGGCTGTAACGAGGAAGGCTCAGACAGGTTATTCTGGTTCGATCACTTGGCTACCAGAAAGCCTTTCCGCCACCCCAAACATTTGAGGTGGCGGAAACGCTGTCGTGGTGCGGGGGAACTGTAAGCCGGGTTCTGTGTCACCCTTGCGGGCTGAGCGGTCATCTCTCTGGGACGGCTGTTGCCAGACGCCTCGTGCGACCATCCTGACGGTCAATGGAGCGGGCCGCTCCTCGCGTACTGTCGGGTCTTGCACCGGATGGGGTTTACCAGCACCCTGCGTCTCCGCCGAGTCTGGTGCGCTCTTACCGCACCGTTTCACCCTGACCAATGTTCAGCCTTCGCCCTGACCTTGCCTTTTCGGCAGAACACTGGCGGTCTGGTTTCTGTGGCACTGTCCTTCAGCTTCGCCGCTTCCTGCGCGCTGTGGGCGCTCGCGCAGGCGCTCTGCTCGCCGACCAGCCGTTAGCTGGCATCCTGCCCTGCGGTGCCCGGACTTTCCTCACCCCTCCCTCAAGAAGTTTCCCCCTCAAGGTCAGGGCGCGACCGCGCATTCCCCCGCGTGGCCGAGTGTAGCAGGAAGGGCGGGGAGTGGTCAGTGGTGAGTAGGAAGTGGGAAAAGATGGACGGGCAAGAGGGGCTGAGCTGGTGGGTGTGGTACAGGAAAACCTAAGACCTCAGATTCACGCTCCCAACACCGCTGTTGACCTTTCCACTAACCACTCCCCACTTCCCGGCACCACGCGCCCCGCCTTTACCCCCAGCGCCCCATCGTTTCCCGCTCGTCCCGCTCGCGCACATGCGGCGGCACACGGTCTGGGTTCTGAAGATTGTACAGTTCGCGCTCGCTCAGTTCGCGGTATTCGCCGGGTTCGAGGTCTCCCAGCCACAGGCCGCCGATCCGGTAGCGCATCAGGCGGATAACTGGGTGGCCGATGGCGTCCAGCATGCGGCGCACCTGCCTTTTGCGCCCGTCACCGATGGTCACGAAGGCGCCCACGCGGGCCGGGGTGGCGTCGATGGCTTTAGCGACGCCGTCTTCCAGCAGCACGCCCTCGATCAGGCCGTCAAGCTCCTCCTGCGTGGGCGGATATTCGCCGTCTGTCCAAGCGCGGTAGGCTTTTTCGTGGCCGTAGCGCGGATGGGTCAGGGTGAGGGTCAGGTCTCCGTCGGTGGTCAGGAGCAGCAGGCCTTCGCTGTCCATGTCCAGCCGCCCCACCGGATGCAGGCCGGGCACGTTGGGCATGGCTTCCATCACGGTGTGCCGCCCCAGTTCGTCGTGGGCAGTGGTCACGTAGCCGGACGGCTTGTGCAGAATAAAGGTGACGCGCTCGGTGGTGGCCGTCTCGATCAGGCTGCCGTCCACGCGCACTTCATCTATCGGCGTAACGGTGCGGCCCAGCGTAGCCACTTCACCGTTGACGGTCACGCGGCCAGCGGTAATCAGTTCTTCGGCGGCGCGGCGAGAAGCCACTCCAGCACGGGCCAGACGCTTTTGCAGGCGTTCAGCGTTGGTGCCGGAGTTACTTCCGCCAGCATTGGTCTTGTCGTTCTCTATAGGCGGGTTCATAGGCGGCTCCTGCGGGAAGGAAAGGCGATCAGGGCGGTCACGGCCAGCAGTGTCAGCACGCCCGCACCGCCCAGCAAAATGGCGCGGAGGCCGGGGGGCATACTCTCGCCCTGCCGGATCACCGCTGGAATAAGGGTGGCGGCGCTGAGCAGGTTGGCCCCCACGAGGCCGCCGACTGCTGTGGCATGGGGCTGGCCCGAAGTCGACGCCGACGCGATCAGGAACACGCCCCACACGGCCAGAATGCCGCCGCACACGCGGGCCAGCCACAGCGGCGATACGCCCACCGCGCCCGCCAACGTCGCCGGAAGAAAGTACAGCAGGAGGCCGAGGGGCAAGAACACCACAGCCGTCAACCAGAAAGAAGCACGCAACACACCGGGCAGTGTACGGGAGGCGGCGGGGCAAAGGGGCGCAGTAGGGCACAGAACCAGCCTTCCCTCAGCCTAACAACGTCTCCCAGCCGGATAGCCCCCGCCCTGACAACCCCAGCCTGATAGCCTTTGCCCCATATGCCCGTGATCGCCGTAGACAAGCCGCTGAACCTGACTTCTCATGACGTGGTGGGCCGCGCTCGGCGGGCGCTGGCAACCAAACGGGTGGGCCACACGGGCACGCTTGACCCGCTGGCAACGGGCGTACTCGTGCTGTGCGTGAACGACAGCACCAAAGTCGTGCAGTTCATGGACGCCGACAGCAAGGACTATCTGGCATGGATCAGCCTCGGCGCTGGCACACGCACGCTGGACGCCGAAGGCCCGGTAGACGACACCGCCGATGTGCCGCCCCTGACCGAAAACGGCGTGCGGGCAATCTTGGCCGATTTCGTGGGGCCGCTGGCGCAGGTGCCACCGCAGTACAGCGCCATTCAGGTGGGCGGCGTGCGGGCTTATGCGGTGGCGCGGGCCGGGGGCACACTGGACTTGCCCGCCCGCAACGTGGTCATTCATTCGCTGGAACTGCTGGGCATGTATGAGAGCGTGCAGGCCGCGCCCCACGCCTTCTCCCCTACCCCGCAGGGCTGGACGCCCGACGCGGAGGGCAAAACGTTTCCGTTTCCCGCCCCGTTGGGCCAGTTTCCTACGTTGCTGGTGCGTGCCCGCGTAGGCAGCGGCACCTATTTGCGCTCGTTGGCGCGAGATGTAGGCGCGGCGCTGGGGGTGCCTGCCCACCTGTCGGGGCTGGTGAGAACCCGCGTGGGCCGCTATGACCTGTCTGCCGCCGCCAACTTGGAACACTTGGCCCAAGCCAACAGAATTCCCGATTTGGACGCCCTCGATTTTCCACGCCTAGAGGCCGACGAACGCCTAGCCCGCGAACTGCGCCAAGGCAAACGCCCCCAGCACACGGCACAGGGGCGGCAAGTGGTCACGCTGAATGGGGAATTGGTAGCGGTGGTGGATGGCGACGGGGCAGAGTTGCGGGTGGTGCGGGCGTGGGCGTGAGAAAGTAGATGCAGGCCTATGAAACTTATTGTGGTTCAAGTTTTATGATCCCGTATTCTTCGCCCTCATAGCTGCCCATCTCAATAAAAACTTTGCCGCGCTTCTTGTACAAGTATAATACATTGGTTCGTAAGTCCCCCATATCAGCACAATCATTATTTGAACATTTTACAGGCTCATACTTTATCATTCTGCCTTTTCTTTTTGAACTAGATGTAATTAGTCTCCAAGCTCCAATACTCTGCAATTTTCCGGTTTTATTAATTATTGCCAAGTCCCCACCATTCTTTAAAATATACCTATAACCGTTTTCCTGAGGCCAAGATTTATATTCACCCACCATTTGATCTTGTGTATAAGAATTTCCTTTCTGGCAGCCGCATACTCCCAACGTAATTATGAAAGTAGTAGCAATTAATTTTATGACTCTTCACCCCCTTTCTAAAATCAATTCAATTTTCCAAACCTACTTGCCACAACCCATCCCCTCAATACCCCGCTGGCGCTTCCATCTGCACGGCTCCCACACCTTCTAGCCCCCCGGCCAGCGTCAGCAGCACTTCGTCTTTCAGCGTTGGCGCGATGAACTGGATGCCTACGGGCAGGCGCACGCCGTCTACGGTTTCAAACCCGGCGGGGACGCTCAGGGCGGGCAGTCCGGCCAAGTTGATCGCCACCGTATCCACATCGGCGGCGTACATGGCGAGTGGATCGCTGGATTTCTCGCCGTGCCGGAAGGCCGGAAAGGGACTAGTGGGCGTGACCAACACATCGAAGTCGGCAAAAGCGCGGGCAAAATCTTGTGCGATCAGGCCGCGTACCTTCATGGCTTTGGAGTAATAGGCGTCGTAGTAACCGCTGCTGAGGGCATACGTGCCAAGCAGGATACGGCGCTGTACTTCCCGCCCGAAGCCGTGTTCGCGGGTCAGGGTCATGCTGGTATTGACGTCGGGGGCGGTTGAGCGGTCACCGTAGGTCATGCCGTCGTAGCGGGCGAGGTTGCTGCTGGCTTCGGGCATGGCGATCAGGTAATAGGCAGCGATGGCGTGCCGCACGCTGGCAATGCTGACTTCCTGCACGCTGGCCCCGGCTCCGCGTAGGGCGTCTAGCGTAGCGTTGAGGGTGCTTTCCACGCCCGCCGTATTGCCTTCCAAACTCTCGCGAATCACGCCGACGCGCAGGCCGCGCAAGTCGTCGGGGGTTCCAGCGGCAAACTGCGGGGGCGCGTGGAGGCTGGTGGCATCCTGTGGGTCGTGTCCGGCAATCACGTTCATGATCAGGGCGAGGTCTTCGGCGCTGCGGGCAAACGGCCCGATCTGATCGAGACTGCTGGCATAGGCCACCAATCCAAACCGGCTGACGCGCCCATAAGTAGGTTTCAGGCCATACACGCCCGTAAACGCGGCGGGTTGGCGCACGCTACCGCCTGTATCGCTGCCCAAACTGATGGGCGTGAGATTGGCTGCCACAGCCACCGCACTTCCGCCGCTGCTGCCGCCCGGTACGCGGGCCGTATCCCAAGGGTTGAGGGTGGGGCCGCTGGCGCTGGATTCGGTGGAACTGCCCATCGCAAATTCATCCATGTTGGCCTTGCCCACGATCACCGCACCCGCGTGAACTAAGCGGCGGGCCACGGTGGCGTCGTAGGGGCTGGTGTAATTGGCAAGAATCCGGCTGCCGCAAGTCGTCCGGGTGCCGCGCACGTTGATGTTGTCCTTCACGATGATGGGCACGCCCGCCAGCGGCAACGTTTCGCCCGCCTGCACCCGTGCCTGCACCGCCTGAGCATGTGCCTCGGCCCCCGCATTCAGGCTGATCAGGGCGTTCAGGTGCTGGGCAGCGTCAATACGCGCCAAGGCGTTCGACAATAGGGCCTGCGGGGTGGTGTCCTGCGCCAGCACGGCACGCGCCAAGTCGGTGGCAGAAGGTTGGGGGCCGTCGGTAGAAGAAGGGGTCGCGGGAACAGACATCACGCCAGTGTAGCGGCGACGGTGCGCGGATGAGGGCGGTGGGCCAGATAAGCGTCCCGCCGATGCCCCGGAGTCCGTCTGACCGCGGCTCACCTGAAAGCCAGCCTTTCGCCGCCGTCCCGCAGCCTCCTGATCGTGGGTCAGCTCATGGTGCAGGCGTCCAGGCACTCGGCAGGCCCTGAATACACCTCTCAAGAAACGTCTGAAATTTCAGTTTCGCAAGTTCATTAGGGAACTTTGTAAGGCGACTAAGAAGATGCAAGAGGGAGTACTTTTATTGTAAGCGGTTACAATTGTGATTGCAACGTGTTTGCAGTGCAGCCTGCTGACTGCCGTGTCACAGGCAGGCGAGCTTCATAAAGACGGGGGGTCGCCCCTCAATTGTTAAGACATCATTGACATGCTTGATTTCACGGTGTAGCCTTCACGTACCAACTTTTAGACTTTCGTGGAACCGCTTCCGAAAAGGGGCGGGGCTGCACACCGGTGCAGTTGAACACCCACCAAGGGGGATGCATGAAGAAAGCAATCGCCATCATCGGTCTTACTGCTGTCATCGCAGCGAACTCTCAGGCCGCAGCGGTCACGGTCACTCTGGCCTGCGGCGCTGTCGGTCAGGAACTTGAACTCTGTAAAGCAGGCGCGGATCGCTGGGCCAAAAAGACCGGCAACACCGTCAAAATCTTCGAAAGCCCCAACCTCACCAATGACCGCCTCGGCCTGTACCAGCAGCAGCTGGCCGCCAAGAGCAGCGACATCGACGTGTACCAGCTCGACGTGGTCTGGCCCGGCCTGCTGTCTCAGCACTTCGTTGACCTGAAGACCAAGGTGCCCGCCGCCGAAGTCAACCAGCACTTCAAAGGCATCGTGGCCGCCAACACCGTGAACGGCAAACTCGTGGCTCTGCCCTGGTTTACCGACGCGGGCCTGCTGTACTACCGCACCGACCTGCTGACCAAGTACGGCTACAAGACCGCCCCCAAGACCTGGGCTGAAATGGCCGCTATGGCCAAGAAGATTCAGGACGGCGAGCAGAAGACCAACAAGTCCTTCACCGGCTTCGTGTGGCAGGGCAAGAACTATGAGGGCCTGACCTGCAACGCGCTGGAATGGGTTGTTTCCTTCGGCGGCGGAACCATCATCGACGACAAGGGCAACGTGACCATCAACAACGCCCGCGCCGCCGCCGCGCTTGACGCCGCCGCAAGCTGGGTCAAGAGCGTTTCTCCCGCAGGCGTCACCACCTACGGCGAAGAAGAAGCACGCGGTATTTTCCAGTCGGGCAACGCCGCGTTTATGCGCAACTGGCCCTACGCCTGGGCACTCGGCCAAGGCGACGACTCCAAGATCAAAGGCAAGATCGGCGTCGCTCCCCTGCCTTCCGGCACCGGTGGCAAACCCGCCGCCACGCTGGGCGGTTGGCAGCTCGGCGTCAGCACCTACTCCAAGAACCAGGCCACCGCGATTTCGCTGGTGCGCTACCTCGCTGGCCCCGAAGAGCAGAAGATCCGCGCCATTGAAGGCACCTACAACCCCACCATCGAGCGCCTCTACAAAGATCAGGCCATCCTGAAGGCCAACCCCTTCTTCGGCAGCCTGCTCAGCGTGTTCACCAACGCCGTCGCGCGTCCTTCCGGCCCCACCAAGAGCAAGTACAACCAAGTTTCTCAGGCCTTCAGCTCCGCTGTCAGCGATGTTCTGAACGGCAAGAGCAAGGGCGCGGCAGCGGTTGCCAAACTCTCCACCGACCTCGCCCGCATCAAGGGACGTGGCTGGTAATCCTTAACCGCGCTCTCTCCTGAGCGTGCCGGGAGGACGTCCACACACCGGGCGTCCTCCTTTTTCAGATCAACGCTTTATTTTTGTCGAATATCTCTCATATCAGGTACTTCTCATGACATGGGATTGGGCGAAGATGCACTGTAAGTTTTCCAGCCTCTGATCAAGTTTCGCCCCTCTTCGCACCGCCGCCGCACGGCACCCAATGCGGCCACCATCCTGCCCCACCGGGCGGAACAGGGGGACATTCATGACCACCGATGCCACACCCAAACTTGCCGCACCCATCAGACGCCGGGGAATTGAGGCCGCCCGCGCCCAGCAGGCCCTGTGGTTGCTGCTGCCCACGCTGATCGCCATTGCACTTGTGGCTGGCTACCCGCTGTACCGCACCATCTTCTTTTCCCTGTTCGATGCCAACCTGACCACCCCAGATGAGCGCACGTTTTTGGGTATTGGCAATTTCTGGTTTACCACTGCCGAAGGCGTGCAACTCGGCTTTTTGCAAGACCCCAAATGGTGGGAAGCAGTCAAGAACACCATGTTGTTCACGGTAGTTTCGGTGTTCTTAGAAACTGTATTTGGCATGATTATCGCGCTCGTGGTCAACACTGCTTTTCCGGGGCGCGCCTTTTTGCGAACGGCCATGCTGGTGCCGTGGGCCATTCCTACGGTGGTCAGCGCCCAGATGTGGGGCTATATGTACAACGATTCCTTCGGCCTGATCGGGCGCGGGCTGCTAGGCGGGCAAGCCCTCCTGGCCAATACCGACAGCGCCATTTGGGCGTTGATCGCAGTCGATGTCTGGAAGACCACCTCGTTTATGGCCCTCCTGATTTTGGCTGGTCTGCAAAGCTTACCCACCGATATGTACGAGGCCGCCGACATGGACGGCGCGACCAAGTGGACGCAGTTCTGGCGCATGACGCTGCCCCTGCTGCGGCCCGCACTGCTGGTGGCTCTAGTCTTCCGCAGTCTCGACGCCCTGCGAGTGTTCGATGTGATGTACGTGATGTTGGGGCCAGTCAATGCAGGCTCTACGTCCATGACCGGCTACGCCCGATTGCAACTGATCGACAATTCCTTGCTGGGCGTCGGAAGCGCCGTTTCAGTGGCTATTTTCGTCATCATCATGGTCATCGTCGTGATGTACGTCACCGCATTCCGCGTGAAGTTCGACTAAAGGCGGCTGAATCATGAATCTAAAACGCAAGAATCCCGCCCTGTACTACCTGCAGCGCACCGGTTTTTACCTTCTGGTGGCCATCATCACCATCTATCTGATGGTGCCGTTCCTATGGGCCGTGCTGACCAGCTTCCGCAAATCAGGCGACCTGTTCTTGCAGCCCCTCCAGTTTGTGACCGCCCCCTCTACCTTGGGCAATTACCGCGACGTCTTCGCCAACGAGAACTTCATCAACGGCCTCGGCTATAGCCTGCTTGTCGCTGTGGGCGCAGTCGCTATCAGCCTGCTGTTCGGCTCGTTCGCGGCCTACGCTTTGGGGCGCTTCCGCTTCCGGGGCAAGTCCATGATCATGTATATCATTCTGGCGGTCAGCGTGTTCCCGCAGATTGCCGTGCTGGGCGGCCTGTTTACCCTGATTCGCAACTTCGACATGTACAACAATCCTCTGGCCTTGGTCTTCAGCTACCTGATTTTCACCATTCCCTTTACCGTGTGGGTGCTGACCAGCTTCGTGCGCGACATTCCGGGGGAGCTGGAAGAAGCCGCCCTCGTTGACGGCGCGTCTCCTCTCAGGACGTTGTTCTCGGTACTATTCCCCGTCATGATGCCCGCCCTCGTGACGACAGGCCTGCTGGCCTTCATCAATGCGTGGAATGAATACCTGTTCGCGCTGACCTTCATGGGCACGCGCCGCACCGTGCCTGTGGTCATCGCCAACTACTCCGGGGCCACGCAGTTCGATCAGCCTTGGGGTCAGATCATGGCCGCCAGCATCGTGGTCACCGTACCGCTGATTATTCTGGTCTTGGTCTTCCAACGCAACATCGTGTCGGGCCTCACCGCCGGAGCCGTCAAAGGCTGAAGCCGCACGCCTCAAGCTCACTTTTCTTGCAGCCGCTTCCACGTTGGGGGCGGCTTTTTTGTGGCTGCCTGACTTGGCTTGACAGTCCCCCCCTCCCCCACCCCCATTCCCGCTAGGCTGACCCCATGACCGCCCCGCCTCTTTCCCCCGTGCGCCGAGTGCAGGTGGGGCGCTGGGTCTCGGCGGTTTTGGCGTTGGTGCTGCTGGCCTTCAGTCCCACGGTGGCCTTTTACGCCCAGCACCTGTTGGGCGGCCCAGCGCAGCAAGCGGCCCCCCTGCCCCCGGCGCGAGTGGGCACCCTCTCGGCAGAAGTGGTACGGAGGTACGCCCTGACCACCCCCAGTTTTCAGGCGGCGTTGGCCGATGTGCGCGTGAGCGAGCGCCGCCGCCTGAGCCTGAGCGAGCTGCATTACCAGACGTATTTGCAAGCGTCCCTAACCCTAGGCCGTGCGCGGGCCAGCGCCGTCATGCGCCTGCTCGACACCGAGATTCGCAACCAAAATCCGGCCCTGAGTCGCCGCAGCGTGTTCGGCAGCCCGGAAGCCGCGCTGAACAACGTGCAGGATTGGCTGGCATTTTTGGCCTGGGCAGAGGCCAACCGCCCCGGTGACCGCACACTGGCACGCCAAGCCCCGGTGCCAATTGCGCCGCAAATCGTGCGGGTCAACCGTCAAAATCTCGTGCGGGCGGCCAATGCCCTGCACCTCACACCGGGCGGCTTGGCGGGCATTCTGGACAACGAACAGGCAGGCGCACGCAGCGGCCTCGGCCTGTCGGGCTGGCTACGCACCTTTACCGACACCGTGGCGCTGCGGGCCACCGAAGCTTACGGCAGCAGCGGGGCCACAGGCCGCCTGTCGCGCACGGTGGGCCTGACCCAAATGGGTTGGGAAGACGCGGTAGGGCAAGCTGACCGCCTGCGCTCACTGAAGGTTACGCTCAACGGCCCCTACCCCAGCGACGAGGCGCAGGCCAGAGCTGCCCTCAACTCGCCGTATGACCACTTCTTGCTGAGTGCGTCGCGCTTGCGGGGCTATCTTCTGGCTAGCCTGCCCGTCAAGCCTGAGCCAGACACAGATCCACTTGACCCAGCAATTCAGGCGTATGTCACCGACGCTTGGGCCAACTTCCTCGGCCCCGCGTGGCACAACAACCCGGCCCTTGCCAGCAGCGGGCAAACGTGGCCCTACGCTTGGAATGCGTTCTTTAAGGCGTGCTTGTACGAACAGCGGTTGTTTGCAAGATGAGGTCTAAACGCTGAGCAATGCCCGCGTCGCCTGCGCCAGATCCCCACTTCCGGCGAGGCTGCTGCCCACCAGCACGGCGTCGGCCAGCCCGCGCACTACGCTCAGGTCTGCGGGGGTGCGGTAACCCGATTCGGCCACCAGCAGGCCCGCGAATCCGGCAGCGCGGGCGCGGGCAATCAGGCGCGGGCTGACGGCCAGATCGATGTGCAGCGTGGTCAGGTCGCGGTTGTTCACCCCGATGATTTCGGCTCCAGCGGCCAGAGCAATCTCCAGCTCGCGTTCGTCGTGGACTTCAACGAGGGCATCTAGGCCCAAGTGGTGCGCCATCCCCAAATACTCGCCCACTGCCTCGCCCAGCACGCTCACCATCAGCAGGGCGGCAGACGCGCCCCAGTCGGCGGCCTCGCGCAGCATGGCAGGATGAACGACGAAATCTTTGCGGAGAACGGGGAGCGACACGGCGGCGACAACAGCGTGCAAGGCTTCCGGGTTGCCGTCGAAGTGACGTGGCTCGGTGAGGACACTGATGGCCGCCGCGCCGCCCGCTTCATACGCCAGTGCCGCCTGTGCCGGGTCAAGTGGGGCAATGGCTCCCTGACTGGGGCTGGCACGTTTGACTTCGGCAATCAGCGACAATCCGGCGACCTTCAGCGCGGTTTCAAAGCGGCGTTGGCGGGGGCGGGCAGTACCCAACTCGGTATCTGCACCCGCATAATCGGCCACCCGTTCGGCCACGATGCGCCCCAGCACGCCCGGAACCCCGCTGAAATCCAGTCCTGCTCCGGCTGTTGCCATCCTTTCCACGCTGCCTTGCACCATAGCCGGAAGTATAGGGGCCGGGGCCGGGTCAATCCGGCGGCTGTCCTAGTCAGAGTTGCGCCCTATCAGCCCTCTGTCAGCACCCGCCGTGTTAGGTTATGAGGCATATGAGCCTCGCCCCCGGCAACGGCCCCGTGCAAATCACGCAGGAGCAACTTCAAGCCCGCATTCACGAACTCGCCCAGCGCATTCGGGACGATTACGCCGGACGCGATCCCCACCTGATCTGTGTCCTCAACGGCGCATTCATGTTTCATACCGACCTCGTGCGGGCGCTCGGCGTGCCCTGCACCATCGATTTTTTGCAGGCCAGCTCCTACGGCAACGAAAAACAAAGCAGCGGCGAAGTGAAACTGGTCAAGGATTTGCAGTTTCCGATCAGTGACCGCGATGTAATTCTGGTGGAAGACATCGTGGACACCGGCATTACCATGAGCTACCTGCTGCACTACCTGCAAGGACGCGGCCCCGCCAGCCTGAAAGTGGCCGCCCTGCTGAGCAAACCCAGTCGCCGCAAAGTGGAAGTGCCAGTGGAATATCTGGGCTTCACCATTCCCGACGCCTTCGTGTATGGGTACGGCCTAGACCGCAGCCAGTACGATAGGAACTTGCCTTTTATTACCAGTCAGGATTGAGAAAAACGGTCAGTGGCTAGGTGGAGAGTGGGAGAAGATGAAAAACCATCGCGGCCACTGCTCGCCTTAGTCCTGTGCTTGCCGTTCTGATTGTTCTGGCGACCGTCGCTCTGGTCATCTGGCGGCCCCTCGGCATCGGCGCGGCGCGGGCTGCCAGCGTGGGCGCAGGGGTGGCGCTGCTGGCGGGCGTGGTGCAGCTCTCCGACTTGCCTGTGCTGTGGGCGGCCACTTGGAACGCCACGCTGACGCTGGTTTCTCTGATCGCCTTGAGTCTCCTGCTGGATGCGGCGGGGTTTTTTCGCTGGGGGGCGCTGTATGTGCTGCGTTGGGGCGGGGGCAGCGGGCGGCGGTTGCTGGTGCTGCTGACTCTGTTCAGCGCGGTGGTGGCGGCCCTATTTACCAACGACGGCGGCGTACTGATCCTGACCCCGATTGTGCTGGAGGTAGCGCTGTTGCTGGGCATCGGACGCGCCGCGACGCTGGCGTTTGCCCTCGCTGTCGGCTTTGTAGTAGACGCCGCCAGTCTGCCGCTGCCATTGAGCAACCTGACCAACATCATTGCCGCCGACGCCTTTGGCATTGGCTTTGCCGACTACGTGCGGGTGATGCTGCCCGTGAATGCGGCGGTGGTGCTGGCCTGCGTGGGTGTGCTGCTACTGGTGTATGGGCGCGCCGTGCCGCGCCGCTATGACCTGTCGGGCCTGCCCGCTCCGGCCAGTGCGGTGGTGTCTTGGGGCGTGTTCCGGGCCGGGTGGGTGGCGCTGCCCATGCTGCTGGCGGGAGCCATTCTGGCAGAGGGCTGGCACATTCCGCTGAGCGTGGTGGTGGGCGCGTGTGCGCTGGGCGTGTGGCTGGTGGCAGGCCAGAGCCGCACAGTAGGCAGCCGGGCCGTGCTGCGGGCCGCGCCGTGGAATGTGGTGGCTTTCAGCTTGGCGATGTATACGGTGGTCTACGGACTGCGCGGCGCGGGCGTCACCGACAGCTACGGCGTATGGCTGGCGGGCGCGGCGGCACAGGGCACGCTACCCGCCGTTCTCGCCAGCGGGCTGAGTGTCGCGGGCCTCAGCGCAGGCCTGAACAATCTGCCCGCCCTGCTGATCGCCATTCTGGGCATTCAAGACAGCGGCGTGCCTGGCCCCGCCCGTGAAGCCCTGATCTACGGCGCAGTCGTGGGCGCGAATATCGGCCCCAAGCTGACGCCGATTGGCAGCCTTGCCACGCTGCTGTGGCTGCATGTACTGGCTGGCCGGGGGGTCAAGGTCAGTTGGGCCGAATACCTGCGGGCGGGCCTGATCCTGACGCCGCCCGTGTTGATGGTTGGCCTGCTGACGCTGTGGCTGGTGCTGTAGGGGTGGGGGCCGTGGAGTGTAGGGTGTGGGAAATGACCGCCCTGATTCGTGCCTTTGCGCCCGCCGATACTTCTGTTTGCTTGGCCCTGTTCGAGTCCAACATGCCCACTTATTTCCTGCCGTTCGAACGCGCCGACTTTGAGGCGTATCTGCACAGTCCCGGTGCGTATTGGGTAGTGCAACAAGCGGGGGAACCGGTAGCGTGCGGCGGCGTGTGGCAAAACTTCAGCAGGCCGGAGCGACGGGCAGGGCTGGCATGGGGCATGGTCAGGCGCGACTTGCACCGCACCGGCTTAGGCTCCCTACTGCTGCGCTACCGCTTAGACGCCCTGCGCGATATGGGCGAGGCCGAATGCTGGATAGACACCACTCAACACAGCGCCCCCTTTTTTGCCCGTCACGGTTTTCAGGAAACCAAGCGCACGCCGGACGGCTATGGGCCGGGGCTGGATGAAGTGTTGATGGTGAGGGAGTTGGGGGGGGGTCAGCGCTAAGGGCGTTTAAGGGCCGAGAGTTGAAGGGGCTAAAAACTGCAATCGCTTACGCTCACTCACCCCCTCCCCAACCCTCCCCCCTCAAGGGTGAGGGAGCAAACACAAAGTTTCACGAGTCCCCTTAGACCCGCCCGCGCCAATTCCGCTACACTGTTTCCCATGATCCGCTCTGCGCTTACTTGCCGGGGACGGCGCGACTAGCCTAGGCTTGTGCGCGTGTCCCCGGTCTGTTGTTGGCCGGGGCTTTTCTTTGCCCCAGACTTATTTCGCCCCTTCAGGAGAATCTACTCATGACCGATATTAAAGAACCCCGCGCCGAGCGGTATAACCCGCACGCCATAGAAGGCAAGTGGCAGGAGCAGTGGGCCGCCGATGGCCTGTACACCTTCCGCGAAGATGCCAGCAAAACCAAGTATTACGCGCTGACCATGTTCCCGTACCCCAGCGGCAACCTGCACATCGGGCACTGGTACGCCAACGTCGCGCCCGATGCCCGCGCCCGCTGGATGCGGATGCGCGGCTACAACGTGCTGTTTCCGATGGGCTTCGACGCCTTTGGGCTGCCTGCCGAAAACGCCGCCATCAAGAACAACGTGAACCCGGCCAAGTGGACGCGGGAAAACATCGCCTACATGATCGGGCAGTTTGGGCGGATGGGCACCATGATCGACTGGAGCCGCAGTTTTGCCACCTGTGATCCGGAATACTACCGCTGGAACCAATGGTTTTTTACCGAGTTCTTCCGGCGCGGGCTGGCGTACAAAAAAGACGGGTTGGTGAACTGGTGCCCCAAAGACCAGACCGTATTGGCGAACGAACAGGTCGTGAACGGCCACTGCGAACGCTGCGGCACCGCAGTAGAGCGCCGCAAGCTGAGCCAGTGGTACCTGAAAATTACCGATTACGCCGATGAACTGCTGGACTTCGGGGACACCGACATGCCGGAGCGCGTGCGACTGATGCAGACCAACTGGATCGGCAAGAGCGTGGGCGCGGAAATCACCTTCGACACGCCTGCTGGCCCCGAAACGGTGTTTACCACCCGCCCAGATACCCTGATGGGCGCGACGTTTTTGGTGCTGGCCCCCGAACACAGCAAGGTGGCGGCACTGACCTCGCCTGAACAGGCAGACACGGTGCGGGCCTACTTGGAAGCCGCCGGACGCAAAACCGACGTGGAGCGCCAGCAGGACAGCGGCGAGAAAACGGGCGTATTTACCGGAAGCTACGCCACGCACCCCATCAGCGGCCATCAGGTGCCGATCTGGGTGGCCGACTACGTGCTGGTCACCTACGGCACAGGCTCCATCATGGCCGTGCCCGCGCACGACGAACGCGATTTTGCCTTTGCCCGCAAGTTTGGGCTGGAGATTCGGGAAGTCATTCGGCCCGAGGGCGGCGCAGGCATGGGCGAAAACCCCGAAGCCTCCTACAACGGCGAAGGCCTGATCGTGAACAGCGGCGAGTTTGACGGCCTGCGCGGTGGCAAGGCCAGCATCGCCCAGATTATCGCCAAGCTGGACGAACACGGCGTCGCCAAAGCCAAAACCACCTTCCGCCTGCGCGACTGGTTGGTATCGCGCCAACGCTACTGGGGCACGCCCATTCCCATCGTGTACTGCGAGGAACACGGCGCTCAGCCCGTCCCTGCCGACCAACTGCCCGTGCGCCTGCCCGACAACGTGGAATTTACGCCCGCCGGACAAAGCCCGCTGAAGCTGAACCGCGAGTGGGTGCAGACCACCTGCCCCGTGTGTGGCGGCCCCGCCGAACGCGACACCGACACGATGGATACCTTCGTGGACAGCAGTTGGTACATGTACCGCTTCTTGTCCCCGCGTGACGAGGTTCATCCGTTCGACCCGGCGGAAGCGGGCAAACTGCCTGTCGATCTGTACACGGGCGGCATCGAACACGCCATTTTGCACCTGCTGTACAGCCGGTTCTGGACGAAAGCCATGCGCGACATGGGCCTGACCGAGCAGAACGAACCGTTCAAGTGGCTGCGAAATCAGGGCATGATCTTGGGGCCAGACGGCGACAAGATGAGCAAATCGCGCGGCAACGTAGTCGACCCAGACGACTTGGTGCGCGAGTACGGGGCCGACACCGTGCGGGCCTACTTGCTGTCGATTGCGCCGTGGGAAGACGGCGGGCCTTGGGATCCCACCGGAATTCAGGGTCCAGCGCGGTGGCTGTCGCGCGTGTGGCGCTTGTACTTCGATGAAGAAGGAAGTGGACCAGCCAAAAGCGTGACCGAAGCGGAGTTGCGCTACGCCACCCATTCGGCCCTGAAGCGTGTCACCGACGACTTCGAGCGCCTGAACTTCAACACTATTTTTGCCACGCTGAACATCCTGACCGACGCGCTGGCCGACGCCAAACGCAGCCCGGTACGCGCCACGCCCGCTTATGCCGAAGCGCTGGACATCCTGAACCTGATGCTGGCCCCGGTGGTGCCTCACGTAGCTGAAGAAATCTGGCATGAGCGCGGCAACAGTGGCAGCATTCATACCCAAAGCTGGCCCGCCGTAGATGAAGCCGCCGCCACCCGCGACACCGTGACTTTGGGCGTGCAGGTCAGCGGGAAAGTACGTGGCGAAGTCACCATTTCTAAGACCGCGACGCAGGCTGAGGCGATGGCCGCCGCCCAAGCCTTGCCCGACGTGCAGAAATACACAGAAGGCAAGACAGTGGTGAAAGAAGTGTACGTACCGGGCCGAATCATCAATATCGTGGTGAAGTGACAAAGTAGACAACTAGGCAGTCCTCTTAGGGCAGGCTCATCCCCATTCTCCAGTTTAGGCTGGTGGATGGGATTTTTTTGACTCTCTGCGGGGCAAGAGGTCTGGGTTAGCTCATCTAGACGGAGTTGAGCTATGACACAGTTCAGATCTCATTGCAGCAGAAATCGTTGCTCCTCCGCTCAAGTTCCTGAATGACCCACTGTCTCTTCTTGATTCATGTACCGTAAGACCTTTGTCAGTTCTTCACACCTATGCTGACAGCAGTTCACGTTATAGAGCCAAGTTGCCCGCAAGGTCTTCTGTGAAGTGCTTGCGTTGCCCTCTTCTCTCTTCAATCAGCCACTTTCTCGTTGTGCTTCAGGTCAGGAGTGTTCATGTCTAACGTACTTGCCATTCTTTATGCCGTAATCGTTGTGCCCATGTTCGGCGTACTGCTGGCTTGCACGGCCCTCAGCAGCCGCATCAGCCGCGAGGAATTGGACGCTGAAACTGCTTGAAGAGAATGGGTTTAATTGATCCGCACGAGAAGACATGCTTCAGAGACGACGCGAATAGACTCGGTGCAACTTAAGCCCCCCAGATACGGGGGGTTTTTGCTGTTCCTTTGAAGGTCAGTGGGGCGTACAACTCGCATCCCACTCCGCGAGGGCCAGCCGCCCGGCATCGCTGATTTCGAACATGCTACCGCCGACCAGCAGACCCGCATGTTCCAGCGCCAGCACGTCGCTCAGGCTGATGTCCTGCTCGGCATAGCGTAGATACAGCAACACGCACACGTCGTCGCGGTAGTAGCCGAGTGCGCCGCCCGCCAACTCCTTGAGAATGGCAAGTTGAGACGGGGCAAGCGCTGAAGCTGACATGGCTCAGAGTGGCACAAATCAGCGCTTAAGGATTCGCCCGCCAGAAAGCGTCCAGCGTCACCTTCACATCCAGCATTTTTTCCCAGTGGGGCAGACCATCGGTGTCGGCAATTCTGACCGCACTTTTGCCCGGTAGCGCGGCAAAGTCAGGCAGGCGGGCAAAGTTCACGAAGGCGTCCTGATCTGACATGACCACCACTGGAATGGTCAGTTTGCTGTACAGATCGGCGTAGGCGTCGGGCGTAAAGAGTTGGCCGCTGATGAAATATAAGGGCGCGTACTTGGCTCCGGGCTGGCGGCTGGTGTCTACAGCGTAGTCGATGAGGCCCACGTTGACTGGCCCCCGGAACGACGGATCAAGGAACAGTTCGATGACGGGGCGGGTTCGCAAAATGGCGTACAGGGGGGTGCCGAAGGTACTTAGGATGTTGTACAGCCGCTGGCCGCCGTCGTCGGCGTTGGCTTGCTGTGTGTTGCCCCGTGGCGTGCCGAGGCCACTGGGACTCAGCAGGGCCAGCGTGCGAATCCGGGGGTCTTGCAGGGCGGCGCGGGCGGCAAACTCGCTGCCGAGACTCATGGAAACCACGTCCACATCGCTGGCGAGTTGGGCCACCAACAGCAGCAGGGCGCGGGTCATCAGGTCACGGGTGTAAGCAATATCGGGGCGGGCGCTGCTGCCAAAACCGGGCCACTCTAGGGCGTACACCGGACGCGTGCCTGCGTAGGCGTCCCACACGGGTTTCATCTCGTAGGCGCTGGCGGCGGCATTGACCGAATGGGTCAGGAGTAGGGGCCGTCCCGCGCCGCGTGTGTCGGCGTACACATTGACTGGGCCGAAGCCGGGCAGCTCGAAGCTGAAGCGTTGGGCGGGCAGCGCAGGCCGCAACCTGCTGACGGTAGGCACGCCGGGGCTGGCCGGAGTCACCGTAACCGTCGTCTCGATCTGAAGCTGCGGCACGGTTTCGTTGGCAGAAACCGTGATGGTGGGCGCAGGCGTGCTGGTTTGGGCAAGTCCCGCCGTTCCGAGAGTAAGCAGGAGCGCGGTGGTCAATACTTTGAGGCCGGAGTTCATGAGCCTATCGTCTGACCTTGGTGAAGCGATTAATTGTAACTTTGGTTAATATTCTCCACTCCGTTCAGTTCAGTTGTCCGGCATTCCCCGAATTCTGGCTGGTGTAGGTGGCGGCCACGTCGCGCAGGACTCGCCGGGCCAGCGCAATCAAATCGTCTTCCGAAATGGCGGAGAGGCGGAACACACCGTCTGAACCGTATTCTCCCTGAAACACTCCGTCCGTGCGGCGCACCCGCACCAGCACTTCGCACAGGCCGAGGCGCAACCATGCGGCCACCCATCCACCCGGCGGGGCCGGACGCAGGCGGTTGGCGGGGTCAGGCGTAAAATCCAGCGTGACGTTGTTGAGGGGCAGCCCCGGCCCGCTGGCGGTTCGCAGAGCGTGGTACAGCGCGTTGATGAACGCCTCGCACGCCCGCTGTTCGGCCTGCCGCGCCTCGGCATGGCGGCGGATGGCCGCTTGCAGGGCGTCGAAGTCACTCATAGGGGGTAGCTCATACGGTGTAAGTCATACAGGGGCGCTCATATCTCTGGCCGTATTCCTACCATGTTTGGCCCGCACCGCCAACACAGGGCAAGTCAGGATGAAGGGAGCATCAGTGCAGGCGGGTATGCTGCGCGGCGTGACTTCTGCTGGCCTGCCCCTCTCCCCCACCTTCAATGCTGTCCAGAATGCTGGCCCCAAAGCCGCCCTGCTGATTTCGAACGGCACGGCAGAAGACCTGATCGGAGCGCGGTTGGCCGGATTGCTGCGCCTGCCCGTGCGCTACTGCCCGCTGGTGGGAGAAGGCAGGGCGTACACGGCAGTCTCGGAAGCGGTACGGGTGGGCCGGGTGCTGAGGCTGCCCAGCGGCGGTTTCCCTTTCGGCAGCGTGGGAAATTTGCGGGCAGATGTGGCGGCGGGCTTGGTGCAGGAGTCGCTGGGGCAGTGGCAGGACGCCGTGCAGGGGGCACGCGGCGCGGGCGTGGTGGTGGTGGTGGGCGACGCCTACGCCCTGATGGTGGGCACACTGGCAGCTCGGCGGGCCGGGATCGGGCTGATTCATGTGCAGCCGCTGCTGAGCGCCCAGTATCTGGAAGGCCTAAGCGTGCGCGGGGCTATGCAGGAACTGAACGCGCTGGGGGCCAACCTGCCGATGCCTTACGAACTGCGGCTGGCAGCGGGGGCACGGGCCGTGTTCGTACGGGACGCCCCCACCGCTGCCTACTACGCGGCGCGGGGCGTGGCGGCACGCTGGGCAGGGAGCTTCGCGATGGATGTGCTGGCCGCCCCCGAACGCGATCTGAGTCAGTTCACGCGACATAAGCCCCCCGTGCTGGCCCTGATTCCCGGCTCCCGCGAAGACCACCGCCAGAGCCTTCCGCCTATGCTGCTGGCCTCCGCCCGCCTGCCCGAATTCACGGCACTGGTGGCATGGCCGCACGACTGGGACGCCGTAACCCTGCCCGCTGGCTGGGCACTAGACATTGGGAGCGAAACGAAAGCCTACGCAACAGGCGAAGGCGTGCGTGTGCCTGTACTGCGCGGGGCATTCGGGGCCATTGCCCACGCCGCAGATGTGGCGATTGGTACGGCAGGCACCGCCAACGAACAACTGGCCGGACTGGGCAAACCAGTAGTGGCTTTTGCGACGGCTGGCCCGCAGTTCACCGCAGGGTTTGCCCGCAGGCAAGGCCGGTTGCTGGGCGAGGCGCTGAGTGTGGTGGACGCTGACCCAGACGCCCTTGCTGCCGAAGTGCGGGCGCTGAGACAAGACGGCCCCCGCCGCGCCCGCGCTGCCCTAGCAGGGATGACGCGAATCGGGCCAGCCGGAGCCTTACCCGTGATTGCCGAGGAAGTGCAGCGGGCGGCAGGAGTGTAGAGCGTGGATCGTAGCAACCGCCCAACCCACGATCCACGTTCTACGATCCCTGCAAAGCGTCCCGCCCTTCCCTCTCACTACTCACCACTCACGGTTTTCCTACCCAATCTGCTTCGGATCGATCCAGCCGCGTTTAATTCCGAACAACACCGCTTCGGTTCGGCTGCCGACGCCCAATTTAGAAAAAATATTGGCGAGGTGAACCTGTACCGTGCGCGGGCTGATGTCCAGATCACGGGCGATTTCTTTGTTGGTACGGCCTGTGGCGGCCACCAGCAGCACTTCCAGTTCACGGGGGCTGAGGGCGTCTTCGGGCGGCGTGGGCGTGGTTTGGGCACTGAACCGCTCCAGCACCTTGCGGGCCACGCTGGGATGCAGGGCGCTTTCGCCCGCTGCCACCGCCCGCACCGCGCCCAGCAGGTCATCCTCGCTGGCGTTTTTCAGTAGGTAGCCCGCCGCGCCCGCTTCCAACAGGGCAAACACGTAGGCATCGTCGTCGTAACTGGTCAGCACCAGCACACCCACACCGGGCAGGAAGGCTTTAATGGCACGGGTGGCCTCGATGCCGTTCATACCGGGCATAGACACATCCATCAGGATCACGTCTGGGCGCAGGGCGCGGGCCTTCACGATGGCGTCTTCGCCACTGTCGGCCTCGCCCACCACGCGCAAGTCGGATTCGGTTTCCAGCAGTTCACGTGTGCCCTTGCGCACCACCGGATGATCGTCGACCAGCAGCAACGTGATGGCGCGGGGCGTCTCGGTGTCGGGTTCGCGGGGGTCTGCATCAAGCATAGGCGCAGAATACGCGGCGCGGCGGAGAAAGATGGGGCAGGAAGTCTAAGGGTCTAAGGCAGGGCACAGGCAATCGCTACGCTCACTCACCCCCTCCCCGGCCCTCCCCCCTCAAGGGAGAGGGAGAACACACAGCTTCCAGCCCTTCTCTGTTGCCCTCCACCCTTGCGGGGGACTCGTAGAGCTGCGCAGCAGAGGGCGCTGCAAAGCAGCGGGGTGGGGGGAATGAGTGCCAGCGATTGCCCTTGACTTTCCTTAGACCCTAGACCTTTAGACCCTTTGACTTCCTTTCACACAAACAAAAACTGCCGCCCCCTCAAGGAACGGCAGTCTGAATGTATGAAAGTGAGCGTCTGGGCTTCAGCCTTTGCTGAGTGCCTTCCAGAGCGTGCCCGTGCGGAAAGAGATCATCGGGTTGAAGGCTTCGGCGCTGATGCCCTTGACGGTGTCGCGGTAGGCCAGAATGCCGGGATTGCTGGGCAGCAGCACGTAATACGCCTGATCGGCGGCGCGGCGCGCAATGTTGGCGTACAGCTCGTTTCGGCGGGCCGTGTCGGTGATCGTGCGGGCCTCATTAATCCACGTATCAAGCTGCGTGTCCTTGAAGTTCAGGCGGGGCTGGTAGTAGCCGTCGCTGCTGTAAAAGGTATGCACGAAGTTGTCGGGATCGGCGTAATCGGGTGCCCAGCCTGTAATGATCATCAGTTCTTTGCCCGCCGCACCGTCGCTGATGATTTCAGACCACTGCTTGGCCACGATGTTCACGCGAAACTTGGGATTCAGCGATTCGATGTTCTTCTTCAGCAGTTCCATGCCCGTTTGAGCGCTGACACTTCCGGCGCGGTAGGTGGCGTTCAGCGTGAAGCCGTTGGCCCAGACCTGACCGCCCCAAGCCCGCTGGAAGGCGGCGCGGGCGGCCTCCAGGTCAAATTTGGGGGCTTCCAGATTCTTGTCGTAGCCGGGGAACGTATCGGGCAAGAGGAAGTTACGGGCCTCGCCTTTCTCGCCCTGAACTTCCTTGATGTACTGCGGCACGTTGAAGGCCGCGACGAAGCCCCGGCGCACGTCTACGTCGCTAAAAAAGTTGGCGGGAATACCCTTGCCGTCCAGCTTACCACTGCCGATGCGGGTGGCGTCTTTCATATTCTGGTTCATGGAGATGCCGAACGCGCCTGTATCGGGCAGGTTGTCCAGAATGGCGATGCCTTCCTTGCCCGTCAACTGTTCCTCGATGATGGGCCGTCCACCCGTTTCGATCAGATCGGCGTCGCCCCGCTCGAAGGCTTGAAGGCGGGCGGCCTGTTCCGGCACCAGCTGAATGACTATGTTCTTGATACTGGCCTTGTCGCCCCAATAGTCCTCGAAGGCGGTGGCCGTCAGCGCGTTGGCGGTCTTTTCCAGCAGGCGGTAAGCGCCCGTGCCGCTGGGGTCTTTGGCCAGCGGGCTGCCGGTCAGGTCTTTGCCCACCGCCGCCTTCCATGTGGCTTCGGTACCATCCCACTCGCCAATTTCCTTGGCATGGGCGCTGTCTACGATGCTCTGGCCCGTGTAGGCCAGCTTGGACAGGAACGCAGGGTCAGCTTTAGGGAGCTTGAAGACCAGCGTTTCGCCGTCGCACTTCACAGCGTCCGTAATGCGCTGCCAAGTAATTGAGGTGTCGTCGTTGGCGTTCGCGCCCGTACCCAGCAGGCTTTCGGAGAGGAACCAGTTGCCGCTGTCGGCGGTGTTGGTGACCAAGTTGCGGCGGAAAGTGTATTCGGCGTCGGCACACTTGAAATCGTTGCCCGCGTGGAATTTCACGCCTTCCCGCAGCGTGAAACGGTACTCGCGGCCCTCGTTGCCTTCCGTCCATTGGGTTGCCAACTGCGGCGCAAGCTCGCTCAGGCTGTTGCCCTTGTAGGTCAGCAGCGTCTCATACAGGTTTTCTACGACTTGCCCACTGCCCGTGTCGTAGGTGGTGCCGGGGTCTAGGGTGGGAATATCGGCGGATTCCTGCACCACGAGGGTACTGGCCGCGCCATTGTTGCTCTGGTTATTGCAGGCGGCCAGCGTGAGGGCGAGCGTGGTAAGCGCGACGGCGCTAAGGACTTTTTTGGGGGAGTGAATGAGGGTCATGGTTCTCCTTGAGGGCAACGTGCATATACTCCGAAGTGGCTCTACCCCAAACGGGCGAGTACGGCACTAGAGCGGCAGATTAGAGAGCGGTCATGAGGAAGCATCCTGAGAAATCTAAAGGTGTGCCCCCTGCCGCGTCAGGTAAGTGCGAGAAGGCCCGCCAGCGCGTTGAACTTGATTTAAAAAGGCTCAAGAACAGGCTCTGGCAACGGCTGGAGCATCACTCACGCCAATTAAGGTCAGTCTTTACGTGTGCCAGCGCCTGCCTTATATCGCGGGCAACACCGCCGAGTTGAATGCAAGGCGTCCCACATCAGCCTTGAGTGCTGTCATGTAAGATTCCCTGATGACATCCAGCCAGAACTCTGATTCCTATGTGTTGCGCGGAACTGCGGCGGGCGGCACGCTGCGCTTTGTGGGTATAGACGCGACCAAAATCGTAGAAGACGCCCGCCTGCGCCACGACCTCAGCAAAACGGCGACGGCGGCGCTGGGACGAACGCTGGCCGCTTCCGCGCTGCTGGCCGTGGTGCTGGGCAAAAAGACCGACAGCCGCGTGACCCTGCGCCTAGAGGGTGGCGGCCCGGTGGGCTGGATCGTGGCCGAGGGCAGCACCGACGGCAGCGTGCGCGGCTATGTGCGCCAGCCGGGGGCCGATTTGCCCCTGCGCGAAAGCGACGGCAAACTGGACGTCAGCGGCATCGTGGGCACAGAGGGGGAACTGGCCGTGACCCGCCTGCTGGACAACGGCGAGCCGTACACGGGCAGCGTCGACCTCGTGAGCGGCGAGATTGCCGAGGACGTGAGCATGTATCTGGGCGTATCGGAGCAGATTCCGAATGCCGTGCTGCTGGGCGTGTACGAGGAAGGCGGGCGGGTGGCCCACGCGGGCGGGCTGCTGGTTCAGGCCATGCCGGGCGTGACCGATGAAACGCTGGGCAAGCTGGAGGCCAACATCCGCGCGATGGGCCAGATCACCGACAACCTTCGCCGGGGCAGCCTGATGGAAGCGATGCACCGCGCCGCCGAAGGGTTGGAACTGCTGCTGGCCGCCGAAGCACAAGCCGCCCGTTTTCAGTGCCGCTGCTCCCGCGAAAAGGCCAGCGACAGCCTGAAGTTCTTTAACGCCGAGGAGCGTCAGGAAATGATGGACGCGGGCGGCCAAGAAATCGTATGCCACTGGTGCGGCGAGCATTATCAGATCAGCCCCGAAGAAATCGCGGCGCTGGGAGCCGGGCCGGAGCGGGCGAAGGCGTAAGGCACTTTGCGCCGGGAACGTGGTGGGTGGATCGTAGAACGTGGGAAGGGCGCAGATGGTCAGTGAGGATTTACTGCTCTGCACTTCGGCCACCTCGCTAGAAATTCATTTGACATCTCCACGATCCACAGGTTTACAATCCACGATCCTCTAAGCCAGCCTTAGCCCACCTCCCATACCGCACTGCCCACATTTCTGCACAGCGCCCCTACAATTCCCCCTATGAAGGCCCCTCTCATCGGAACCCTGCTGGTACTCGCCGGACTTGGCTTGGGCGCGACGTTGCTCAGAGATCAAGTGCCTGTAGGCGGGGCAAGTGCGCCCGCGGCGGCTCCCGCACCCAACGAAGCCGCCGCGAAATTGCAGAATGAACTGAACACCATCGACATCGTGAAGCGCTTTGAGCCGGGACTGGTGTACATCAGCACCGAGCAAGACATTGCCAGCAGCGATCCATTCGGCTGGATGTTTGGCGGCGGCACGGAGGAAACGCAGGTGCAGCAGGGCGTCGGCAGCGGCTTTTTCGTGAATGCTCAGGGCGATATTCTGACCAATTACCATGTGGTGGCAGGTCAGGCCGGAGCAGGTGCCGCCGACAGAATCCGCGTGCGCGTGATGGGCCGCACGGAAACGGTGACGGCCAAAGTCATCGGGCTGGCTCCGCAATACGATTTGGCCCTGATTCGCCCGCAGGGACTGGACGCCAACCTGATCAAACCGATTCCACTGGGCAATTCGGACACGTTGCAAGTGGGCCAGAAAGCCGTGGCGATGGGCGCTCCGTTCGGACTGGATTTTAGTGTGACCGAGGGCATTGTCAGCAGCACCGCCCGCCAGATTCCGATTGGGTTTTCTACCAGTGGCAGCGGCGAAGGCATTACCCAAAAGGCCATTCAGACTGATGCGGCCATCAATCCGGGCAACTCCGGCGGGCCTCTCTTAGACAGCAGCGGGCGCGTGATCGGCATCAATACCCAAATCTATTCGCCCAGTGGGGCCAGCGGCGCGTCTCAGAGCGCGGGCGTGGGCTTTGCCATTCCCATCAACGCGGCCAAAAACCTGTTGCCCCGCCTTCAGGCCGCGGGCGGCGGTGTGGTGCTGGCCCCCAAACTGACCGGAGTGACGCCCGGCTTGGTGGTGCAGCAGCGCACGGCGGGCGGCGCGAGGAATGTGGCGGTGGGCCTGAGCATGCTGTCCAGCGAGGGCAAAAGCACGCTGAACTTGCCGGAATCGGGGCTGGTGGTGGGCGGGGTTGCGCCCGGAACGCCTGCTTACGCGGCTGGGCTGCGCGGCGGCACGGACACTCAGGCCTTCCGGGGCGGCGCGATTCAGCTAGGCGGAGACGTGATCGTGGAGGCGAACGGCTTGCCCGTAGATGCCTTAGAAGACCTGCAAGCCGCGCTGATCGACAAAAAGGAAGGCGATACGGTGACGCTGAAGGTGGTCAGGGACGGCGAGACCCGTGAGGTGAAGGTCACGCTGGACGCCGCCGCTTTTCAGTGAAAGACAGGGCAGTGAGCAGGAGCCAAGAAGAAGCAAACACCGTCTGGGACAGCCTTCCCTCAGACGATCAACTCTGGTTGACCGACTTCGCGGCGCTGGTTCCGGCGGGGGCAACTGTGGCGTTGGTGGGCGGCGCGGTGCGGGACGGCTTGCTGGGGATTGCCTCCAACACTTCACCTGATCTGGATTTGGCGATAGAAGGCGCAGATCTTCAGGCTTTGGCAACGGCAACAGGCCTGCCCTTCACCTTTCATGCGGCGTTTGGCAATGCCACCGTGACCCTGCCCGATAACCGAACCGTAGACTTGATCCGTACCCGCCGCGAAACATACCCGGTGGCAGGCGGCAACCCCGTTCCCGAACCCGGAACCCTGACCGAAGATTTGCAGCGGCGCGATTTTGGCCTCAATGCGCTGGCGCTGGTGCTGGAGCCGGGGGGAGAACTTCACCTGCTGGACGTGGTGGGCGGCCTGCCCGATATACAGGCGCGGGTGCTGCGGCCCCTGCATTCCGGCTCCTTTCACGAGGATGCCAGCCGGTTGGTGCGGGCGGCACGGTTGGCGGCGCGGCTGGACTTGGCGGCCCACCCCGATCTGCTGGCGCAAGTGCCCGACGCGCTGAAGATGGCCGAACAGACTCCGCGCCTATGGGCTGAGCTGCGATTGCTGCTGGCCGAACCTCGCCCCGGACGAGCGGCCCGGATGCTGGAAACGTGGGGCGCAGGCCAACTCCCGCCCCCCGCCAGTCTGCCGCTGCTGGACGCGCTGGACGCCGAAAAAGAGCAGGGCGTGGCTGTCAACTTTCAGACCTACGCCGCTGCCCTGCTGCACGTCGCGCCGAATCCTGCCGACTTGGCCGCCCGCCTGAATTTGGGCGAAAAGCCCGCCGCGTTGCTGGCCCGTGCCCTCTCCGACACGCCGTATCCAGACGGCAGCCCCGAACGAATCCTGCGGCGATTGCTGCGCCCGGACGCCTACACGCCCCTGACTGGGCGCGACGTGGTGGCGCTGGGCGTTCCAGCGGGCCAACAGATCGGCGCGGCGCTGGCCTACCTCGCGGGGTTGCGGGCAGCGGGGCAAGTGCAGTCGGCAGAGGATGAACGGGCGGCGCTGAGGCAGTACGTGCGGAACCTGCCTCCTTCATGATCGGCCCGCTGACTCTGCTGACCACCGAACCCTTGCTGCTGCTGGTGCAGGTGGCCGCACTGCTGGCAGGCATGATCCTAAAGGGCGTGGTGCAGGCCCGACTCGCGGCCCACTGGGGCGACAGGAGCGGCGTGCAGGCGGGCTTCGGTTGGCCTGAGCCTGCGGTGCACCTTGACCTGTGGCGGCTGGCGCTGCATCTGCTGATCGGGGTGGCGCTGCCCCGGCCCGTGCCGCTGGCCCTGCGCGGGCCGAATGCTGCCGCCGTGCTGCTGATTGGCCCGCTGACGCTGGTAGCAGTGGCCCTCTTGCTGTTGGCCCTCCAACGTATTCAGCAACAACTGTTGCCCGCCACCGCCGACGTGATCGGCACCGGACTGGGCCGCGCCGCTTACGGCCTGTGCCTACACACCCTGTTCAATCTATTGCCGCTGCCGGGGCTGGATCTGGGGCGAATGCTGGCCCACACGGCCCGGCTTCCGCCCCTGCTGACCAAGTTGCCCCGCCCCCTGCGCGGCACGCTGCTGCCCGCGCTGGCTTGGACAGCCCTCTTCTTGACCGGCACGTTGCAATGGGCCACCGCGCCGCTGTGGGCGGGCCTACAAAGCACGATCACGCTGCTGCCCTAGCACCGGTACGCAGAGCAGGAAGAACGGCCCCTATTCGGACAACGCCTTCCCCGTAGAATGCAGGGCCTATGGGCCTTCTCAATCTGCTGACCACCAATCCCACGGCGTTCGTGATTATCGCTGTGGCGCTCGTCCTCTCCTTAACTGTTCACGAATTTGCCCACGCCTACGTTGCCGACAGATTGGGAGACCCCACGCCGCGCCGATTTGGGCGGGTCACACTGAATCCGGGCAAGCACCTAGACCCGCTGGGCACGCTGCTGCTGTTGGTGGCAGGCTTCGGATTCGCCAAACCCGTGCCCATCAATCCGGCCAATTTGGGGCGCTGGGGCGTACTCTGGGTGTCGGCGGCAGGCCCCATCAGCAACCTGCTCATTGCTGTTGTGACCGCCATTTTGCTGCGTGTCCTGCCCCAAAACGACTTGACGTTTCAGGTCTTGCTCACCGTCCTAGGCATCAACGTCGTGTTGGCTGTCTTCAATCTCATTCCTATCCCATTGCTGGACGGCAGCCGCATTCTGGGCGCACTCGTGCCGTCGCTGGGCCGCAGCCTCGCGCAATTTGAAGCCATGCCGTTCAGTTTTTTGCTGGTGATGGGGTTCATCTTTCTGGCCCGCGAGCCTATCAGCGGAATCATCAATACGGTACAGCGGTGGGTACTGGGCGTAGTGGGCTACGCATGAACGCCTGACCTGATTGGTATCAGTCGGCTTTGAAGATTGAACACAACACCGCCCCCATGAATAAGCTGGGGGCGGTGTTGTGTTTGATAGGGGAGCTTGTTGAACTCTGTACGCCTCAACTCAGGCTGAACATCATCGCTACATGTGCGCCAGTTCCTGCCAGCACGAACAGGTGCCAGACTTCGTGGAAGCCCCAGTGCTTGGGGAACTTGCGCCCGCGTGGGCCGGGGAGCCACCGCTTGGTGCCGTAGACGACTGCGCCCACGGAGTACATCACGCCGCCTGTGGCCAGCCAGAAAATAGCGGCGGGAGGCAAATTTTGCACCAGTTGCGGCATCAGGGCCAAGGCCGTCCAGCCCATGCCCGCGTACAGCAGCGTACTGATCCAGCGGGGCAGGCGCATGGTGACCAACTTGAGGGTAATTCCGGCAATGGCGATGCCCCAGATGACCCACAGCACGGCTTCGCGCCACACGCCTTCTAGCCCGTAGTAGGCGACTGGGGTATAACTTCCGGCGATCAAGAGAAAGATTCCGGCGTGATCCAACTTGCGGAGCCACAGCAGGCCGCGCTCGCCTGCCCGGAAGGAATGGTAGCTGGCCGAGGCCGCGTAGAGCGCCACCATACTGACGCCGAACACTAGGAACGGCCACAGGCTCAGCCCGCGCGAGTGCGCCCACCACAGCAGCGGCCCCAGCACAATTAGGGCCGCAGCCGCTCCCGCCCAGTGGGTCAGGGCGTTCACAGGCTCGCGGGGAGAAGGCAGTCGGTTCATGAGCTCTAGGGTAGTGCGCCTGTGGGTGTGGGGTGTGGGAACGGGGACACAGTGCAAAGCCGCTCGTTTAGACACAGGGATGTGGACACGGGGGCAAGAAGCTTACTTGCCGCCGTAATTCGGCGCTTCCCGCGTAATGGTGACGCCGTGCGGGTGACTTTCCACAAGGCTGGCCCCCGTGATCCGCACGAACTGGGCATGATCGCGCATGGCCTGCAAATCGGGTGCGCCGCAATAGCCCATGCTGCTCCGTAAACCGCCCACAAACTGATAGATGACTTCGCTGGCGGTGCCCCGGTAAGCCACGATGCCCTCGATGCCTTCGGGCACAAACTTGCGGCTGCCCGACTGGAAATAGCGGTCACTGCTGCCCTGATCCATTGCGCCAAGGCTGCCCATGCCCCGGTAGCTCTTGTAGCGGCGGCCATCGCGCAGCACGGTTTCGCCCGGAGATTCGTCGGTTCCGGCCAACATGCTGCCCATCATCACGATGCTGGCTCCGGCGGCGATGGCTTTGGGCACGTCGCCCGTTTGCTTGATGCCGCCGTCGGCAATGACCGGAATTCCGGCTTCGAGGGCTACGCTGCTGGCCTCGAAAATGGCCGTGATTTGAGGCACGCCGACGCCCGTAACGATGCGGGTGGTACAGATCGAACCCGGCCCGATGCCCACCTTAATGGCATCGGCACCGGCCAAAATCAGGTCTCTGGCCCCGGCTTTGGTGGCAATGTTTCCGGCGATCACGTCTACGTCAAACTGCTCTTTCACACGGCTCAGGGCATTCAGGATGCCTTGGCTGTGGCCATGAGCGCTGTCCAGCACCAGCACGTCTACGCCCGACTGCACCAGCGCGGCGGCCCTGTCCATCAGGTCGGCACTCACGCCAATGGCGGCGGCCACCCGCAGACGGCCCAAGTGGTCTTTGGCGGCGCGGGGGTATTTCACACGCTTGGTCAGGTCTTTGATGGTGATCAGGCCGCGCAACATGCCGCCCTCATCGGTCACCAGCAACTTTTCTATACGGTTGCGCTTGAACATCTCGTGCGCCTGCTCCAGCGTGGTGCCCACCGGCACCGTAATCAGGTTGTCGCGGGTCATCACGTCGGCAATCGGCGTGGTCAGGTCGTCCACAAAGCGCATGTCGCGGTTGGTGATGATGCCCAGCAAGAGGCCGTTGGGATCGGTAATCGGCACGCCGCTGATGCGGTATTCGCCCATCAGACGGTCTGCGTCGCCTACGGTGGCATGCGGCGGCAGCGTAATGGGGTCGACGATCATGCCGCTTTCGCTGCGCTTGACCTTGCGAACCATTTCGGCCTGCGCGTCTATGCCCATGTTCTTGTGAATCACGCCGATGCCGCCTTCACGGGCCATGGCAACGGCCATCGCCAATTCGGTCACGGTGTCCATCGCCGCCGACACGAACGGGATATTCAGGCGCACGCGGCGGGTCAGCTGGGCCTCCACGTTGACCTCGTGCGGCAATACGGTAGAATGCCGGGGCTGCAACAACACATCGTCGAAGGTAATGCCTTCTTGTCCAAACTTGTAGCTGAAACGGTCTGAGCCGCTGCTGGGCGTCTCTTCCGGCAAATTGGTTTGGGTGGGGGCAGTTGCTGGCGCACTCATGGCCCGGAGTTTACTCTGATGGCCTGCCCTTTGCGGTGACGGTGTCCACACCAGTGGGCCACTGAAGGCCACTCCTGCCCCTTGCAGCGCTGCTTGCACGCTTCAGGGCCTCATGCTAGATTTTCTGTCGCCTGCAAGGTGTTCAAATAGGAACTTGGGAGTCTGGGGTCGTAGCTCAGCTGGGAGAGCGCGTCGTTCGCAATGACGAGGTCAGGGGTTCGATCCCCCTCGACTCCACCAGAGAAAAACATTTTGAGTTGGTCTTGGTAAAAGAAAGCCCGCCTGTGACGGCGGGTTTTTTGTTGGTTGGATTTGCGGAGGTGCTTGTCTCAGGGTCAAGGATTTAAGGAAGGGCAACTGCTAAAGCCAGAGCCGTACAGCCCCAGCAAAAGCCCACTTTCACCAGCCATCCTCAGACCCTCAGACTCACCTACTTCCGCACGATCACGTCTGGGTATTCCGGCTGAGGCTTGATCGGCATGACTTTGGGCAGATTCAGCGGGAAGGCGGTCACGCGGCCCAGACGGGTGAAGGTGACGGCGGGCGTCGGCGTTTGCGTCAGCGTCACTTGGGTGCCGGGCAGCTTGGCCAGCGCCGACAGCGGCACATAGGCCACTTTGTTCAGCGTCCGCACGGGCACGACTTGACCCGCGTCGGTGGCGTTGGCGGCCAGTGTGGCGGTGCGCGGCGTCAGCACCCGCACGCTCAGGCCCAAGGCTCCGGCAGCGGGCGAGAGGGGCAGGTACACCACCCCGGCCTCTAGGCGTGCGCCTGTGGCAGCGGCTCCGGCCAGTTGCGCGGGCGTCAGCACTGGCGCAGGCGGGGGAATGACAACCGGCGGCTTGGGCGGGGTGGGCGTCGTGGGGCGGGGGGGCGTGACTGGCGGCGTGGGCGCTGGAGGAGTCGGTGGCTTGGGCACGGGTGGCAGGGTCGCCAACACCGCAGTCGCGGCGGCGCGGCGGGCTTGCGTGCGGGCCTGAGCCTCGGCTGGCGTCAGCACGCGGCCCCAGCCTGTGGGCACGCCCCGGAACGTCGTCCATGCGCCGTCGGCCAGCGGGCGCTGCTTGGCAAGAGCACTGAGGCCGCCGCCTTCGGTCACGAAATACAGCATGCCCTGATCGCTGACGGCCACGCCGGTATCTATCTTCTTGCCCGTCTTGAGCGTCCAGACGGCTTGCCCGGCCTTGCCTACCGCGTGCAACGTGCCGCCGAGGTCTCCCACGATAATGGTGCCGTCGCTCAGTTCGGCAGCGGGCGCGGCGATGGGCGAGCCTGCCTTGTAAGTCCACTCGGGTTCGCCGGTGGTATTGATGGCGTACAGGCTGCCGTCGTAGCTGCCCACGACCACCAGGCCGCTGCCCGTAATGATCGGGCTGGCATTCACGAACAGTCCGGTGGGCCTAGACCAGCGCACCTTGCCGTCTGGCCCGACAGAATAGATTCGGCGGTCACTGGAACCGAAATACACGTTGCCCTGCGCGTCTATGGCGGGGCTACTGAACACCAGCGATCCGGCGGCGAAGACCCATTTCAGCTTGCCTTCGGGCGTCACGGCGTGCATGCGGTTGTCCTGACCGCCAAAGTAGATGGTGCCGTCAGGGGCGATGGCCGGGCTGCTGAAGATGGGCGCGGCAATCTTGAGTGTCCACAGTATCTTCCCGGCGGCACTGACGGCGTACACGCTGCCGCCCGCTGTGGTGGCGATGACGCTGCCGTCAACGCGAAGGGCGGGGCTGGCGAACAGGTCGCCGTCCAGCCGGACTCGCCACAGCAGTTTTCCGGCTCCGTCCAGCGAGTACAGATAGTCGTCGTAAGTGGCGGCGACGACGTTGCCTTCGGGGGTGACGATGGGGTGGGCGCGGCCTATATCGCCTGCGGCATAGTTCCATTTCTCCACGCCGCGTGCGTCGGTGCGGTGAATCCGGGCATCGGCCCCCACAAAAGTCAGGTCACCGTTGTCAGAGACCGCCACACCCGACAGCACGCGCAGTTCCTTGAACCAAGCCACCTGCGGCGCGGCGGTGGGGGGCGTTAGGGACGTGCTGGCGGGGGCAACAGGTTGATTGGAACCCGGCTGGGAAGTGACTGCGGGGGCCGGGACGGAAGGAGCAGGGGTGACGCGCGGCACAGCGGACTGGGCCGATGAAATCTGCGCTGCCAGCAGTAACCCGGTGGTCAGCAGCAGGCTTGTGAATTTTGAGTGAGGTTTTCTCATTTGAAGGTAAGCTCCTTTACATTGCCTTTACGGTGCGGTGGCTGTGGGCGAAAGAGGTGGACGCCCGCTAGGGTAGCCCTTAAGATGCGTTTCGTTATGAAGAAGATTCTCATGCTGACCGCGTTCGCGCTCGCTGGCCTCGCCGCTGCGCAGGACACCACCACTCCTACGGAAACCCCCACCACCACCGAAACGACGACTGAGACCACCACCACGGAAACCACCACCACCGAAGCCCCCATGATGGCTGCGATGAGCGCCAGCGAAGCGTTTGCCAAGGCGCAGGAATTCGCCGTGCAGGCCGACGTGGCCTACCCCGTCTCTTTCTATGACCGCACGCTCTGGAAGGCCGCCGTGGATTCCGCCTACATGGCCGCCAGCATGGAAGCCACCAACCGCGACTACAACGCGTACTTGGCCCAGCTGTACACCAAGACCCAGTGGTGGATCAACGCCTACAACGCTTGGGACAAACTGGGCGAACTGAACGACACCGAGAAAGAGTACGCCTCGCTGAGCGCCGCCAAGCTGGCCTTCTTGGCCCTGCAGCGCGGTGACAACGACGGCGCACGCGCCTACGTTGAGAAGGGCATGGCCTGGAAAGACAGCGCCAGCCTGCAAAGCATCATGAAGCGCCTGAACTGAGCTACTCCAGTTGAGCCGCTCGAATTGAGCCAATCTTCCTCAAGGCCGCGCCCCCTCACCGGGAAGCGCGGCCTTTAGTTTTTCTTTAATTAAAGGGGGCGGCATGCTGACTGGGGCTCTGAAGGTGCTGGTGATCTCAGATACGCACGGGCTCTTGCGCCCCGAAGTCGTGGCATTGGCGCATTCGGCAGACGCCATTTTGCATGCGGGCGACGTGGGGAAACCAGAGATTCTGGACACCTTGCGGGAAGCTATGCCGGGAGAAGTCCACGCGATTCGCGGCAACGTTGACCGCACCGCCCCGCTGAAGGCCCTTCCCGAAACCCTGCTGCTGGAACTGGGCGGAGTGTGGATTTACCTCCTGCATGACTTGACTCAGCTTGACCGAAATCAGCTTAATCTGGTGCCCGAGGTCGCGGGTATGCAAGTCGTCATCAGTGGGCATACGCATCAGCCCAAGCTGGAGGGGCGAGGCGGTGTGCTGTACCTGAATCCGGGTTCGGTGGGGCCGCGCCGCTTCCGGTTGCCTGTGGCTTGCGCGTGGCTGCATCTCAAGGGCGACCAGATCACGGCAGAGCCTGTCACGCTGGAGGTTTAAGGGCCGAATGGGGGCCGGGTGCTACGCTCGCCTCATATGACTGCCGCCGCGCCCCTGCTGACCCCCATCATCGGCACCTTGCACGCCTTGCAGGTGCCGATTCCTTACCCTATGAAGACGGTGACGGTACTGATCGATACGGGCGGCAGCCAAAGCCCGATAACGATGATCGACACGGCGCTGGATACGCCCGAAGCGCGGCAGGCCATAGAAGACGGCCTGAGCGAACTGGGGCTGCACTGGCCCGACATCGAGCGGGTCATCATCACGCACCATCACCCCGATCATTACGGACTGGCGGGCGTCATCGAGGAACGCAGCGGGGCGAGCGTGTTTATGCTGGACGTGGAAATCGGGCGAGGCGAGCGGTATTGGCACATGTGGGAAGACTGGCTGCCGGGACACATCAAGCACATGCAGGATCACGGCCTGCCGCCGGAACTGCTGGCGACGCTGGAGGCCGACAGCCGCCGGGGCCGCACCCGCGTTCAGCCTGCCGCCCGCGTACAGCCCCTGCGCGAAGGCCAACACGTCACGCTGGCGGGCCGAGAATGGGAAGTGCTGTGGCTGCCCGGTCACGCCGATGGACACCTTGGCTTATGGAACGAAACCGATTCGATTTTGATCGCTGGGGACGCCATTTTGCCGCGCATCAGCCCCAATATCGGTTTGTATGCGTACACGCGGCCCGATCCTCTGGGCGACTACCTGCAAACGCTGGGCAAGCTGGAAGCCCTGAATCCCCGCTTGGCTGTCGTGGGGCATCACGGCCCGGTGATGGACGGCGTGCAGGCCCGCGCCCGCCAACTCCGCGCCCACCATCACGAGCGGCTGGACTTTATTCGCGCCGAGGCCACCGCCGAGCCGCGTACCGCCTACGGCCTGTCGTTGGCGATGTTCAACCGCGACCTGAACACCAGTGGCCGCCGTTTTGCGCTGGCCGAAACGCTGGCCCACGCCGAGCATCTGCGTCTGTTGGGGCAACTGGCCCGCACTTGGCAGGATGGGGGGTGGGTGTATCACGGGTGACTGGGTTGTGGGAGGTGGGTTGTGGGATCTGGGAAGGGCGTCTAAGGGTCTAGGGTCTGAGGGTCTAAGGCAAGGGCAACCCTCTGCGCTCATTCACCCCCTCCCGTCTCACCGAATCCCGCCCAAGCCTCAGAAGGCTGACCTTCTCGGCTCTATACTCCGCGCATGACGGAACTGGGGCGCATCGTGAGCGCGTTGACGGCAACTGGACTGGCCGTGGAGACGATGGAAGACGGCGCACTGGTGCAGTACGGGGAAAGTCGGGTGGCGCTGTTTACTGAACCCGATCACCGGGGCGGCGTGCTGGTGCGGCTTCACCTCGACCTTGACCTGTTTGTGGAAGAAGAAAGCCTGCCTGACATTTTGATCGGCATGAACCTGATGAATCAGGGGCTGGATTACGGGGCGCTGATTCTCGACCCCGTTGAAGATGACGACGAGGACTCGCCCGCCGACGCGCCTGTGGTGGCTTTTGCCGTGTTGGGCCGCGCCGTGCTGTGGCTGCCCGACTTGGGAGCAGCCGAATTAGACCGCCTGAACGAACATCTGCGCCGCTTTGAGGCCGAGGTGACGCAGGTGGTGGAACGGACACTACACGGGGGCAAGGGCATGAATGCCTGACGACGGTCAGGGTTGAGAGTGAACAGATGAAGCAGGGCTAGAGATTCTAATTCTCTGGCCCTGCTTCTGGGTTGTGCTGCTGATCTTACCGGTCTTGCAGTTTCACGTAATGCGCGTCGGTGGCCCCGGTGTACACGGCGTCTGGGCGCAACAAACGGTTGTCTTTGGTGTACTCGTTCACGCTGGCGCACCACCCGCTGATTCGGGCCAGCGCAAAAATAGGCGTGAAGTATTCCTTGCGGATACCGAGGTCGCTGTACACGGTGCCGCTGTAAAAATCGACGTTGGGGTAGATGCCCTTGGAGCCGATGCGCTCCACCACCGTTTTCTCGATGGTTTCGAGAATCTGGTAGTAGGTGCTTTTACCCTCTTTGTTCGCCACATGCTCGGCGTAGTCGCGCAGCACACGGGAACGGGGATCGAAGTATTTGTACACGCGGTGGCCCACGCCCATGATCTTCTCTTTGCGGTCTAGCTTGCCGCCAATGTACTCGGCAGCCTTGTCGGGCGTGCCCACTTCGTCCAGCATGTCCATCACGGCTTCGTTGGCTCCGCCGTGCAGCGGCCCCTTCAGTGCGCCGATGGCCGACACGATGCAGGAGTAAGTATCGCTCAGCGTTGAAGACGTGGCGATGGCCGTAAAGGTACTGGCGTTCATGCCGTGATCGGCGTGCAGCACGAGTGCGATGTCGAACAAACGGGCCTGTTCGGGCGTCGGCTCTTTGCCGGTCAGCATGTACAGGAAGTTGGCGGCGTGCGTGAGATCCATGCGCGGCGCGACGATGGGCTGGCCCTCGCGGGTACGGGCGCTGGCCGCAATGATGGTAGACATCTGGGCAATCAGGCGCAAGCTGATGGCGTAGCGGCCTTCTGGCGTGGTGTCCTCGGCCTGTGGGTCAAACAGCGCGAGGTAGCTGACCGCCGTGCGGAGCGTCTGCATCGGGTGAGCGTGCTTGGGAAACGTGGCGATTTCTTCCACCAGTTTTTCGGGCAGGGCGCGGTTGGCCCGCAGGTCGGCGTCGAACTGCGCCAACTCTGCGGCGTTGGGCAATCGGGCGTGCAGCAGGGCGAAACTCAGTTCCTCGAAGGTACTGTTTTCGGCCCACTCCTGAATGGGAATGCCCAAATGGGTGAGGATGCCCTCGGTTCCGTTGATAAAGGTCAGCTTGCTCTCGGTGAAGAGGACGCCTTCCAGCCCCTTGGCGATATCTGTCATGTTGCGCCCAACATACCACCGGTCAGGGCCGGGGCGGTTCAGAAGCCCATCAGAAAGCCGGAGCGTCCCCGCTGTGGTGACAACACCCGGCCAATGAAAGGGGCCGATCCGGGGTGGACTGGCCCTGATATGGAGTGGAAATTGTAGGTGTGGAACGGTCTAAAGGTATAACGGTCAAGGCTATAAGAAAAGGCAAGTGCCCCAGTTGGCAAGTGTTCTTAGACCCTTCGACCCTTAGCCTGACCTATTCCCCCTCTATTCGCGGGCCACCAGAATCACCGCGCACCCGTCATGATCTGCCGTCGTTTCGGTGGCCGTATCGATCTTGGCCTTGAAATCTATGTAGCCCTTCTTCTTGAAGACGGTGTTGGCGGTCAGTTTGTCGGCAAAGTCTTCGCGGGCCACCATGAAATTGTTGAAGGGATGGCCGGGAGTGGGGAACAGCCGGAAATCTTCGCCGCTGACGGCCCCGATGAACACGTAGCCGCCGCTAGTTTTGACGGGGCCGAACATGCGCCCGTGATTGTTGCTCTGCCACCAGTGGCCGTCGCTGAACGCCTCGCCGTCGCCCTGCGGATACTGGGCGTACAGGCGGCCATTCAGGTAACCGGAGTAGCCCGTGCTGTGGCCGTTTTTGGGGCCGTAGCCCGCCTTGTTCATGCTGTCGAGCATGCGGGCGGTGGCGGCTTCAGGCGTGGGGGCAAACTTGTCGATCAGGATCACGTTGATGGGTTCGCGCAGGGTGCGGCCCTTGTATTTTTCGCCCAGCCACGTGGCGTTTTTCAGGTCTTTGGTGATCATCCACAGGCCCATGTCGCCCACGTCGTCTATGCCCTTAAAGATTTCGCCCGGGGCAGGCGCAAAGGTTGAGCGGTCAGGCACGGGGCCGCCGCTCTGGGCAGGCGCACAGGCATTCAGGAGCAGGACGGCAGAGAACAGGGCAGCGGTGGTCAGGGCAAAGGTTGGGCGGTTGGTAGGCATAGGCATTCCTTGGTTGATCGGGGATGGACTGGAGGAAAAATAGGGACGTTCCAGCGAGCGCGAAATGTAAAGTTTCTCACGGCTCCTGTGCCTAATTTACTGCACGGCGGTCTAGTTATTCAGCCTCCGGCACTGACCTTGCCCACTGCCCCCACCGGGGGACACTCGCACTTGGTATGTGGGGGCAAAAGCGGCATTCTGTGGCCGTAGGAAGCACAGTGGACAACAAGCTAGGGAACAACGAGCTACACGACAAGGATCGCCCGCCCGGTCAGGTATCACGGTAAAGCGCACAGGCGCGGGTCAGAATACAAGGAGCATGAAGATGAAAGACCGCGTGACTACCCCACTGGGGGCCGTAACCCTGCTGCTGCTGTTGGTGGCAGTGGGCCTCGGCCTCAGTTCGCCGCTGGACGTGAACCAAGGCTCCTTGGTGCGCCTGATGTTCGTGCATGTGCCCACCGCTTGGGTCAGTTACCTCGCCTACGGCGGCACGGGCCTGTTCGGGCTGCTGTACCTGATGACGCGCAAACGCCGCTGGGACAGACTGGCGATGGCCAGCGGAGAACTGGGCGTGCTGTTTACGGTGGCCACCATCGTGGGCGGAATGCTGTGGGCCAAGCCGACGTGGGGCACCTACTGGGTTTGGGACGCCCGCCTGACCACCACCGCCCTGAGCTTGGTGGTGTACGGCGGCTACCTGCTCATTCGCGCCATGATCGACGACCCCGAACGCCGCGCCCGCGTGTCGGCGGTGGTGGGCATCGTGGGCACGCTCTACATTCCGATCAATTACATGGCGGTGGAATGGTGGCGCGGCGTACACCAAACGCAGACGCTGAAGCTGCTGGGCAAAGTGCGCTTCGACGCGGCTCCGGTGTATGGCTGGGTACTGCTGGCTGCCACCATCGCCTTTACCCTGCTGTACCTCTACCTGCTGCGGGTGCGCGGCATTTTGGCCGCCCGCGACGAGGCCCGCGAGGAACGCGAACTGATGAACGATCTTCAGGGCGACGTGAGTGGCCTGACGCCGCACATCGCCGGACAGGGTGCCCAGCGTGGAGGTGCCCAACATGGATAAGTATTCGGTCTACGTGATCGTGGTGTATGTGGTGACGCTGGTGCTGCTGGGCGCGTACTTGGGCTGGCTGTGGCTCCGGCTGCGGGCGGCGCGGGATGAGGCTGAGCTGACCACACCAAGCCACCTCAAGTCTGCCCCAACCACAGGCCAGAGGCGCGGATGACCATGCCCTCCTCTCCCCCACCCTCATCACCGCTGCCGCCCGCCCGCCGCCGCAAGCGCAGCCCGCTGCCCGTGGCACTGGGCGTGGTGGCGCTGGTGGGTCTCACGGCTTTTATCGCCTTCGGCAACTTGGGCAAAAGCTTGGAATATTTTGTGACGCCCAGCGAATACTTGCAGCAACGCGACGAACTGGAAGGCCGCCCGATCCGCATTGGCGGGCTGGTGAAAGCCGTGCAGTACAACCCACAAACGCTAGACCTGAAATTTAATGTCAGCGACGGCGGGGCCAGCTTTCCCGTCACTTACAACGGCGCGGTCAGCGACCTGTTCAAGGAAGATCAGGGGGTGGTGGTGCGCGGCCAGTTCAGCGGCAACACCTTCGAGGCGCGTGAACTGGTGGTCAAGCACAGCGAGGAATACAACGTGCCCAAAACGCAGGCCGAGCTGAAAGACCTGTTGCAACGCTCCGAGTAAGAACCCAACCGTGAGGGCAGACTGCCAATGCTGAATCTGATTTCTTTTCAATCGAGTGCGCTGGGAGCGCTGGGCCAACTGGCGCTGCTGGCTGCCCTGGCCTTTACGCTGGCGGGCACGTGGCTGGCCGTACTGGGCGGCATCCGGGCCGATGCACGGGCCACCGAAGCGGCGCGCCGTTCCACTTGGGCCGTGTTCGCGCTGATGTCGCTGGCGATTATGGTGCTGCTCACGGCCCTCTTGCGAGACGACTTTTCGGTGCGCTACGTGGCCGAACACTCCATGCGGTCTTCTCCGACTTGGGTCAAAATAACCAGTCTGTGGGGGGCGCTGGAGGGCAGCGTGCTGCTGTGGGCGTGGATGCTGGCGGGCTTCACCTTCATTCTGAGCCTGACCTTGCGGCGCGATTCTTTGCGGCCTTGGGCGCTGGGAGCCATGTTCGTCAGCCTGCTGTTTTTCGTAGGCGTGTGCGCGACGGTGGCTTCGCCGTTTACGCCTGTGGCCTCGCTGCTGGCCGATGGGCGCGGCCCCAATCCGGCGCTGCAAAACCACTGGATGATGGCTGTGCATCCGGTCTTGCTGTACTTGGGTTTCGTGGGCCTGAGCGTACCGTTCGCCTACGCGGTGGCCGCACTCGTTACGGGCCGCCTCAGCGATCACTGGGTCACGGTCACGCGGCGCTGGACGCTGGTGGCGTGGGTCTTCCTGACCGCCGCGATTGTGGCAGGCGGCTGGTGGAGCTACGAAACGCTGGGCTGGGGCGGCTACTGGGCGTGGGATCCGGTGGAAAACGCCAGCTTCATTCCGTGGCTCCTCACGACTGCCTTCCTGCATAGCGTTCAGATTCAGGAGCGGCGCGGACTGATGCGCTCGTGGAACGTGTGGCTGATCGTGCTGGCCTATGCGAGTACGGTGCTGGGCACGTTCCTCAACCGCAGCGGCATCGTCCAGAGCGTTCATGCCTTCGCGGGTGGCCCGGTGGGGCCAGTGTTCTTCGGCTTTTTGGCCTTCCTGCTCATTGCCGGAATCGGGCTGGCCGCGTGGCGTGCGCCCCAACTGCGCGATGATGGAGATCCGCCTTCCGCCCTCAGCCGCGAGGGGGCCTTCTTGGCGGGCAACTGGCTGTTCGTGGTCTTTGCTGTGATGGTGCTGGTGGGCACGCTGTTCCCCACCTTCATCGAGGCTGTGCAGGGCCGCCGGGACGCCAGCGTGGGGCCAGCCTTTTACAACGCGTTCGCCATTCCGCTGGGCCTTGGCCTGATGCTGATGATGGGCGTGGGGCCGCTGCTGCCGTGGCGCAGGGCCGATGGGCAAACGTTTTGGCGGGCGCTGCGGCCCCTGCTGATCGTGGGCGTGGGTGCGGCGGCGCTGGCCTTCGTGCTGGGCGTGCGCGGTGCGGGCGTGCTGGGAACCATCGCGCTCTCGGCCTATAACCTGCTGGGGCTGGGGCTCCTGACCGCCCGCGCCCTGAAACAACGCCGCGAGGCCCGGCAAGTCGGCGGTTTCCTCAGTCTGGTACGCGAGCAACCCCGCCGGTACGGAGCCTACACCGCACACATCGGTTTGGTGGTCATGGCGCTGGGGCTGGCCTTCAGCGGCGCGTACCGGGGCGACGCTCAGGCCACCCTGAACACAGGCGCGGCCCCGAGAGCCTTGCTACACGAGCAATTGCAACTGGTGTCCCTACGCGAAGAACAAAAACCCTACGGAGCGAGCGCCATTGCGCGTGTGCTGATCGATGGCCGCCCCTTCGAAGCCCGCCTGAATACTTTCCGTCAGGCCCCCGGCACGCTGTTTCCTGCCCCCGCCGTGCGCTACGGGGCCATCACCGACACTTACCTCGTCCTCACCAGTATCGACCCGGCAGGCAAATGGGCCAGCGTGCGCCTGATCGAAAGCCCGTTGGTGTCGTGGATCTGGTGGGGCACCCTGATCGTCTGCCTCGGCGCAGGCTTGACGCTGGTGTCGCCCCGGCAGGTGGGGGTGCGGCGCATGGCGGCAGGGCTGGCTCCCGCGACGGATTAGGTGTTGGTGGTGGTCAGTACTAAGGGCGTCTAAGGGTCTAAGAACTGCAATCGCTGCGCTCATTCACCCCCTCTACTTCGTAGCTCTACGAGTCCCCGGCCCTCCCCCCTCTCCTGCGGAGCTTTGCAAGCCAAATGAGAGGGAGAATGCTAGAGAGAATCCAATGACCCACACTCCTCCATCCCAATCCACACCCGCTCCCGCTTGGCGGCGCTTCGTTCCGCCCCTGCTGGCGGCTTCGCTGGTGGCCGTGTTGGGCGTGGCCCTGCTCAGCCCCGCCCGCAACGCCACCGACGGCGGCCCGCTGGTGGGCAAACCCGCGCCCACGTTCACCCTGAACACGCTGGACGGCTCCAGCCTCAGCCTCGCTTCGCTGAAGGGGCGGCCCGTGGTGCTGAACTTCTGGGCCTCGTGGTGCGGGCCGTGCCGCGAGGAAGCGCCGCTGTTCCGGGAACTCAGTACGCGCCAGACGGCGGGCACGGGCCTAGCCGTCATCGGCGTGCTGTTTCAGGAGACCAGTGAAAAGAGCGCCCGCGACTTTATCCGCGAGTACGCGCTGGCCTATCCGAACCTGCAAGACCCCGGCATCAAAACGGGCATCAACTACGGCGTCAGCGGCATTCCTGAAACCGTGTTTATAGACGCCTCCGGCACCGTGCAGCACATGGATAGGGGCGGACTGACCCGCGAGCGGCTGAACGTGGGCCTAGAGAAAATTGGGGTGAAGGGGATTTGATGCGGGCTGTGGGAAAAGCCTTAGCGCTGGCTGTTGTGCTGAGTGCCTCTGCCTCCGCCGCCGCACCCCTCACGCCGCAGCAGGAAGCGCAGGCGCGGCAGATCGCCGTGAATATCCGCTGCCCCATCTGCACAGGCGTGCCCATCACCGAAAGCACCAACGACATCAGCCGCGAGATGCTGCGCGACGTGCGCGAGCAAGTGGCCGCCGGACGCTCGGCGCGGGACGTGTACGCCTACTTTTCGGCGCGGTACGGAGACTTTGTGCTGCTTGACCCGCCCAAAGAGGGCAGCAATCTGCTGTTGTGGGGTGCGCCGTTGGCGGCACTGGGCGGCGGCGGCGTGGTGCTGTGGCTGTTTTTGAGGCGCAGGCAGGGCGCGGCGGCTCCGGCTTCACAGGCCGAGCAGACCGCCGATGAACCCTTCGATTCCTTTTTGGCACAGGTGCGGCGCGATACAGGCCGGAGCGGGGGCGAATGATGATCCTGACTGTGTTGCTGCTGGCCCTGATCGTGGTGGCGGCGCTGGCCTTGGTGCTGGCCCCGCTGCGGCAGGCCACCCCCCCAGACCCCGACGCTCCGGAGCGCAACCGCCTGCTGGCCGAGCGCGACAGGCTGTATGGAGAGTTGGCCGCACTGCACGAAGACGACGCTAAACGCCCCGATCTGGAACGCCGCGCCGCCCTGACCCTGCGCGGGCTGGACGCCTTGCCGCCCGCCGTGCAGGGCAACCCGCAGCGCACGGGCCAACTGGCGCTGTTGGGCGTGGGTGCTATGGCCCTGCTGACGGTGGCCGGAGCCTTGACCTTCGTGCCGCGCTGGCAACTGGCCTCCCTGAACGCGGGCGAGGCCGAGAACGTGCAGGCCGTGCTGAAATTGCCTGACCTGCGCCGCACCGCTGAACGCACCGGAGAGAATGCCGATTACGTGGCGTGGGGCAAAGCCGCCTTCGATTCTGGGCAATACGATCAGGCGGTCACGGCCTACGGCAATGCCCTGAAGAAAAACCCCCGCCAGCCCGAAGCCCTGCGCCGACTGGGGATTTTGCTGCTGACTCGGGGCGACCAGACCGGGCAACAGGTCAGTGACAGTGATGCCGAACGCGCCACGCTGCTGATTCGCACGGCGGCGCAACTGGCCCCCAGAGAGGCCGAATCTCAGTTGCTGCTGGGCTTTGCGCTGGCGCGGTACGGAGAAGATAAAGCGGCGCTGACGGCGCTGGAAAGCTACCGCACGCTTGACCCCAAAGGCCGCGACGCCGACGAACTGATCACGGCCATCCGCGCCCGCCAGAACGACAGCGATCCGGCCCTGCGCGTGTACGCCGCCAGTTGCGCCAGTTGTCACGGCGCGGCGGGCGGCGGCGGCATCGGCCCCAGCCTGCGTGCCTCTAGCCTCACGCGGGAGGCCCTGAAACTGGTCACAGTCAACGGGCGCGGAGCCATGCCTGCCTACCCTGACCTGACCGAAGCCGAACTGAACGGCCTGCTTGACCTGATGCAGAAGTGGCAGAAAGAGCGCCAGTGAGCCGACTGGAAGGCCGCCGAATTCTGTCGCGCCGCGCCCTGCTGGAGCGGTGGTGGGTGCTGCCTGTGGCCGGAACGGTAGGCGCGTTCGGGTATATGGGCTGGTACGGTTCCCGCGTGCTGCTGGGCAAGCGAGGGGCGGGCGAACCGCAATTCGTGGCGGGAACGCCGCAACGGGTGGCGGCCCTTTCGCAGTTGGAACAGGACTGGGCCGAAGTGACCTTCACCTACGACAAGCGCCCCTGTACTGTGCTGAGAATCCCCCGTGCTGTTCTGGGCGGGCTAAGTGTGGATGAGCAGCACTACGCCGCCTATTCGCGCGTCTGCACCCATTTGGGCTGCGCCGTGAATCTGGTACGCGACACCGAAGTGCTGGCCTTTGCCTTCAATTACCGCCCGCCGCCGGAAGCCGATCATCCTCAACTGGGCTGCCGCTGCCATTACAGCGTGTTCGATCCGTTGCAGGCGGGAGAAGCCGTATTCGGCAAGGCGAACGGCCCGCTGCCCCGCGTGCGGCTGGAACGGCGCGGAGACGACTTGTACGCCGTAGGAATAGAACCCGCGCCAAAGCTGGGAGAGTAGATCAAAACTTGAAGAATAGAATGGGGCCATGAGCGTGCCCCTGCTGCCCGTCGATTCCAGCATGATGTCTCACGTGGGCTACGATCCGGCCACCCACACCCTGACCGTCTTGTTTGACAGCGGCAAATTGTACGAGTACAGCGGCGTAGAACCTGAAGTACACGAACGGCTGATGGCGTCTTCTTCCAAGGGCAGTTTTATGAGGAACGAGATTTTCGACTGCTACCCAGATCGCTTGGTCACGAAGCGGGGCCGCCGCTGAAGTCCCTGACCCTCACGAGCGGCGACGTGCAGACCGCCTCCGAGATTCTGATGGCCTCTGCCGCAGCACTGGCAGAGCGCGGGCAACCATTGTGGCCCCCGCACAGCCTGACGCCCGAACGTTTGGCGCGGCATTACCCTGATTCTGGCTGGCGCGTGGCGTGGCAGAACGGGCAAGCGGTGGGCACTTACGTCCTGCTGCACAGGGATGAGCTGTTCTGGCCCGACGACGCGCCCGGCACAGCCCTGTATCTGCACAAACTGGCGGTGCATCCCGACGCACAGGGGGGCGGCTTAGCGCGGTTGCTGTTGGCCGAAGCTGTACATGAAACACGGCGGCTGGGTATGCCTTTCCTGCGGTTGGATACGGCCTCAGACCGGGCCAAATTGCGGGGGCTGTACGACGACTTCGGGTTCCAGAATGTAGGAGAGCGGCAAGTGGGCGCTTACCATGTGGTGCTGTACAGCTTGGGTGTGTAATGAGCATCGGTATACAAGAGAAAAGCCCGCACCTCTTGGAAGGCACGGGCACAACACAATTTGAGATTCAGCGGACGGTGTAGCTGAACGGCACCTTCAGGCTGGCCGTCGCCTTGCCCGTGTCGGTAATGTCCAGCGTCAGGGTGCCCTCGATGGCGCTGCCTGTAGCCGGAGCAGCAGCCAGATTGATCTGCACGCAACCCTGAGCCGTGAATGCATTGTAGAGCTTGGAAAAGTAATCGTTCAGGTCGGCGCTGCTGATATTGCTGCGGAACAGGCCGCCCGTTTCACTGGCGATCCGCTCCATTTCACTGAAATTGATGGTATTGGTGGCGTCCAGCCCCACGGCGTACACCGGGACACTGTTGGTTTTGGCGTAGGCAATGGCCTGATTTGCGGTGTTGCTGCTGGCATTGTCTATGCCGTCGGTCAGGGCCAATACGATGGGATTGGTGCGGCCAGACTCTTTGGCGACTTTTACAGCGTCGACAACGGCGTCGTAAAAGTTGGTGCTGCCGGAAGCGTAGGTGGCCTTGTCTATGGCCGTATTCAGCAAGGCCTTGTCGCCTGTCATGGCCTGCTGCAACCGGCTGGCCAGCAGTCCGGCGCTGGGGGTGCTGCTGGCCTCGAACGACAGCACGGCGGCCTGACTGTCTCCGGTGAGGCGGTCTACAAAGGCTTTGGCCGCCAGCTTGCGGTTCTGGGCTGGGTCGGTGCTACTCATGCTGCCCGTCGCGTCGAGGCTGACCGCTGCCGTGACCACGTTCTGGGCCGTAATTTGCCCGCATATGCTGGCGCTGCCCGTGACGCCAGGGGTAGTGAAGGCCACGCTGGGATTGCTGATCTGGCCCGTGCCGACCACCGCCGTTCCGTTGAGGGCCGTGACTCCGAATTGAATAGAAGTGGCGTTCAGCACACGCGTTCCGTTGATCTGTACTGCTGTCGCCGCCGGAACGCTGGGCACATCTGGGCGGCAGGAGGCCAGCGTCAGCAGGGCGGTGGTCAGAACAAGGGCCGACTTATACAAGTGCGTCATGGTAAAACCTCCGGGAATCTTTCAGAAGCAACGTGTTCTGGAACTGGGCCAGGCTGGTTTGGGCAACATCTCAACCGTCCAAATCTGCGCGGCAATGGTCACGGCCAACAATTTCCCCCTCTAGGCGGCCCGTTCAGTCTGATCTGGCCTGCTCTCCTCACGCCACCTGACCTCATCTTCCGCAGCCGCCATGACCGCAGCGTGACCGCTTACGCCCTGCCTGCTCAGCCGCCCCGGCCCACCAGTTCGCTGCCCTTCAACACCGTGCGTTGAAAGGTGTGCAGAGCGTCTACCTGAGCCTGCATCTGGGCCACACTGCCCCGCACCAACTCGAATTCGGCGGGCGTTGTCCAACCGGGGCGCGGAATGAGTTTCAGCAGGCGCTCCAGCGAATCGGACGCGGCCAGTTCGCGCAAGCTGACGCGCAGGGCACGCACTTCACGGGTCAGCGTTTTGAGGTCGTGCGGGGTGGCTGGAAGCTGAGGTTGAAGCTGGGTAGGTGCCGGGGTGCTGGATACAGTCATGGTCTTTCCTCCAAGGGTTGCATTCGGCCCGCGCCTGCCGCGCCATCTGGGTTGGCTTGTTCCGCTTTGGCCCGCGCCTGAACCCATCATCGGCAGAGGGCGTGATCAGGCCATGATCAGACTCCGGCCCATTGGGGAAGCTGTCTCACTGCTGCCGACGACGCAGCAAGGTTCATTCCTGCATCTTGTGGAGGAGGCTGGGTTCAAGTTCAGCGAATATCCTGTTCATATGCGGCCTGCTCCCAACTTAGTGCTGAGCTTCCTGACGGCATTTGCTCTGAGCTCGGCACAGGCCGCCGCACCAATTGACGCGCCTTCCTGTCCTGCCGTAGCCGTTCCCAAGCGGCATTCGCTCCTGCTGACTTCGGTACTGAACAACAGTTGCCTGACCATCACCCAACTTCGCCGCCCGCAGTTTCTGATGCAGCTCCGAATAACCGTGACCCATCTGTCGGGGAATAGACGTTGGTCAAGGGCAATAGACGGCAATCTCTTCCCTGAACCTGTTCAAGCTCAGGATTGGGGAAGAGATCAGCAACTTCTGTGGTTAGAAGTCACATCAGGTTGGGAGATGTGGCAGAAGGTCAATATTGGATTGGATATACAAACGGGCGAGGTCTTGTGGAAGGCAGCTGGGACGCTCAGACTTCAAAGTAAGGACTTCTTTGTGGTGCAGCATGTCACAGGAACTGGCCCGTATCAGGATTTGAAAATCTTGACGCTGGAGATCATAGACCGGAAAACATTGGCGCGGGCTGTGCGTGATTACCTCATCCCGAATCGTCCGGGCTGTGGCGACACCACCGATTTCGTGCGAGAAGACGCCGCTTACATCGAATCTTGGTTTGACGGTTCATTTTTGTATGCACGCCGCAAAGATGCTTGCGGTGTCTTTGTGGCCCGCTTCGATTGGAAGCTAGGGCAGTCACCGCCGCCGATCATCAGCACGCCCTAACCTGTCTGACCCATGCTCTTTTGTCCGGCCCCCGCCGCGCTAGACTGCGCCCACGTCGTGCCTCCCGCACGGCCATCCCACAGAGCGCCCGAGGGACTTTTTCTGCCCGGCGACGGCGCGGCAACCGGCCTTCATCACGGCATTCGGTGCCCCAAAAGAAGAGGCTCGCCGCAAGCAGTGCCGACGATGGCGCGGCGGCGAGCAGATGGCCCACGAAGCGGCGCAAAGAGAGCGCATACGTTGTAGATGCGGGCGGCCCACACGCAGCCGACCCGACTGAGCTGTCCCACAGGGGATGTGCAGAGGTGATGAGAATGCAGAGCAACAACAAACGCGCACACGCGCTCCTGACAGAAGCGCAGCAACGAATTTTGGTTTTAGACGGCGCGTGGGGCACCATGCTTCAGCGGGCCAACCTGACGGAAGCTGATTTCCGGCTGCCCGACGCCGACCCGTTGCGGATGTACCGGGGCAATTTCGACTTACTACAACTGACCCGGCCCGACATTATCCGGGGCGTTCACCACGCCTATTTCGAGGCAGGCGCGGATATTGCCTCCACCAATACTTTCAATTCCACGACCATCAGTCAGGCCGATTACGGCACCGAACGCTTGGCCCGCGCCATGAACGAGGCGGGCGCACGGCTGGCCCGCGAAGTGGCCGACGAATTCGAGGCGCTGGATGGGCGGCCCCGTTGGGTGGCCGGAGCGGTGGGGCCGACCAACCGCACCGCGACCTTATCCCCCGATGTGGAGCGCCCCGAATTCCGCAACGTGACGTTTGACAGTTTGGCCGAAGCCTACGGCGACGCCATAGAAGGCCTGATGGTGGGCGGGGCCGACCTGCTGCTGATCGAAACGGTGTTTGACACGCTAAATGCCAAAGCCGCGCTGTTTGCCTGCGAAACCGTGTTCGAGCGCGTGGGCCGCCGCCTGCCCGTGATGCTGTCAGGCACCATTACCGACGCTTCGGGCCGCACGCTGAGTGGGCAAACGCCCGAAGCCTTTGCGATCAGCACGGCGCACGCCAACCTGTTTAGCCTCGGCCTGAACTGTGCGCTGGGGGCCGACCTGCTGCGTCCCCACCTGCGGGCCATTGCCGCCAGCACCGAAACCCTCGTCAGCGTGCACCCCAACGCGGGCCTGCCCAATGCCTTCGGTGAGTACGATGAAACCCCCGAACACACCGCCAACGTGCTGGCCGAGTTTGCCCGCGACGGACTGGTGAATATCGTGGGTGGCTGCTGCGGCACTACGCCCGAGCATATCCGCGCCATTGCCGACGCCGTGGCCGGAATCGCGCCCCGCACCGCGCCGAAGCTGCCGCCCTTCCTGCGCCTCAGCGGGCTGGAAGCACTGACGATTACACCCGAAATCAACTTCGTGAACGTGGGCGAGCGAACCAATGTCACGGGCAGCCCGCGCTTCTCCAAGGCGATTTTGGCCGGAGACTACGACGCGGGCCTCAAAATTGCGCGGCAACAGGTGACGAACGGCGCACAAATCGTAGACGTGAATTTTGACGAAGGCATGCTGGACGGCGAGGCCGCGATGGTCAAATTTCTGAACCTGCTGGCCGGAGAACCCGACATCTCCCGTGTGCCGCTGATGCTCGATTCCAGTAAGTGGGACATTCTAGAAGCGGGCCTGAAGCGCGTGCAGGGCAAGCCCGTCGTGAATTCCATCAGCCTGAAAGACGGCGAGGAAACCTTTCTGGAACGTGCCCGGTTGTTGCGGCGCTACGGGGCGGCGGCAGTGGTCATGGCCTTCGACGAGCAGGGGCAGGCCGACAATCTGGAACGGCGAATAGAAATTACTTCTCGCGCCTACAAGTTGCTGACTGAACAGGCCGGATTTCCGCCGCAGGACATTATTTTCGACCCCAACGTGCTGACGGTGGCGACTGGAATCGAGGAGCATGACCGGTACGCGCTGGACTTTATCGAGGGCACGCGCTGGATCAAGGCCAATCTGCCGGGGGCGCTGGTGTCGGGCGGCATTTCTAACGTGTCGTTCAGCTTCCGGGGCAACAACCATGTGCGCGAGGCCATGCACGCGGTGTTCCTGTACCACGCGATTGATGCGGGGCTGGACATGGGCATCGTGAACGCCGGGATGCTGGCCGTCTACGCCGACATAGAACCGGAGTTGCGCGAGGCCGTGGAGGACGTGATTCTGGCCCGCCGCCCGGACGCCACAGACCGCTTGTTGACGCTGGCCGAGAGCTATAAGGACATCAAGCGCGAGGCGACGGCGGTGAGCGCGTGGCGGGAACTGCCCGTGACCGAACGCCTGACGCACGCGCTGATTTCGGGCATCACCGATTACGTGGTGGACGACGCCGAGGAAGCCTACCGCCTGCTCGGATCGCCGCTGGCCGTCATTGAAGGGCCGCTGATGGACGGCATGAACGTGGTGGGCGACCTGTTCGGGGCCGGGAAAATGTTCTTGCCGCAGGTGGTCAAATCGGCCCGCGTGATGAAGCGGGCGGTGGCCCACCTGACGCCGTACATGGAAGCCGAGAAGCAGGAGGCCGGGGGCAAAGGCAAGGTGCTGCTGGCAACGGTGAAAGGCGACGTACACGACATCGGCAAGAACATCGTGGGCGTGGTGCTGGCCTGCAACGGCTATCAGGTCACCGATCTGGGCGTGATGGTGCCCACCGAGCGCGTGCTGGACGAAGCGGCGAGGTTGGGCGTAGACATCATCGGCCTCAGCGGACTGATTACGCCCAGTTTGGATGAAATGGTGACGGTGGCCCGCGAAATGACGCGCCGGGGCATGACCCAGCCCCTCTTGATTGGCGGAGCCACCACCAGTCGCGCCCATACCGCCGTGAAAATAGACCCGGCCTACGGCGGGCCAGTGGTGCATGTGCTGGACGCCAGCCGCGCCGTGACGGTCACCGCCGACCTGTTGGCCGACCCCGTGGCCGTGCAAGACCGAATCCGGGTTGAATACGACGCCCTGCGCGAGCGGCACGGAGACCGTCAGGTGCGCCTGATTCCCATAGAATCGGCCCGAGAACGTGCGCCCCGGCTCTCCCCCGCCCTGCCGCCCGCGCCGCGCCAACCCGGACGCCAAATCATCGAACAGCCGATCAGTGGCTTGCTGGATTACATCGACTGGACGCCCTTTTTTATCGCCTGGGAGATGAAGGGCATCTACCCCAACATTTTGACCGATCCCCTGCGCGGCGCGGAAGCCCGCTCACTGTTTGCCGATGCTCAGGCACTCTTGCGGCGCGTGGTGGACGAAGGATTGCTGACGGCGCGGGGCGTGATCGGGCTGTGGGCTGCCGAGCGCGATGGCGACGATATTCTGGTGAACGCTGAGCAGCACAGGGATTCTCTGGATCATCACACGCATGAGGTGGCGGCGGGGCGAACCCCTCTGGCCCACCTGACCCGGCTCCACACCCTGCGCCAACAACGCGACCAAACCACGCCCAACACTGCCCTTGCCGACTACATCGCGCCCGCAGGCGACCACATCGGAGCGTTTGCCGTTGCCATTCACGGAGCCGAGGAATTGGCGAAGGCGTTCGAGGCCGCGCACGACGATTACAACTCCATTCTGGTGAAAGCGCTGGCAGACCGCTTGGCCGAAGCTTTTGCCGAAAAAATACACCGCGATGTGCGCATGGACTACTGGGGGTACGCGGCAGACGAAGCGCTGGACAACACGGACTTGATCCGCGAGCGCTACGACGGCATTCGCCCCGCCCCCGGCTACCCCGCCCAGCCCGACCACACCGAAAAACGCACCCTGTTTGCCCTGCTGAATGCCGAAGAAGTGGGCCTGACGCTGACCGAATCCTGCGCGATGTGGCCCGCCGCTGCCGTATCGGGCGTGTACTTTGGACATCCAGACGCCCGTTACTTTGCGGTGGGCCGAATTGGACGCGACCAGATAGAGGACTACGCCGAGCGCAAAGGCTGGCCCGTTGAAGAGGCCGAGCGTTGGCTGGGGCCGATTTTGGCCTACGACCCGGCGGGCACGGCGTCTAAGGGGCAAGGGTCTAAGAGTCTAAGCACGGCGCAAGACAAGGCGGTGGGGATTCTTAGTCCCTCAGACCCTTCGACCCTTAAACCAATTTCAGCAGCGGGTGGCGCACAGTGAGCCAAAGTTTTGCGACTGGGGCTTCACCCCAGACCCGCGTCTCCATCGAACTCGTGCCCCGTTCCCGCTCTGGCTTGCGGGCCGAATTGGAGATGGTGCGGGAGCATCTGCCGGGCATAGATACCATCAACATTCCCGATTTCCCCCGCTTTTCCACCCGGTCTTGGATGGGCTGTGCGATGGCGCGGCCCCATCACCGGGCCATTCCGCATATCCGGGCCGTGGACATCAACCCGCGTGAGCCGTTGCCGATGCTGGACACGCTGACCGCGCACGGCATCACCGAAGTGCTGATTATTACTGGCGACGCGCCCGCCGATATGAGCGCCAAAGTGTACGACGTGGATGCTGTAGACGTGATTCGCCGCTTTCGGCGCGAATTGCCGGACGTGCGGGTATACGCGGGCCTCGATCCGTACCGTCAAAGCTTTGCCCGCGAGCGCGATTACCTAGAGCGCAAGCTGGACGCGGGCGCGGTGGGCTTTTTCACCCAGCCTTTTTTTGACCTGCGCCTAATGGACGCCTACGCCGACCTGATGCCGGAAGGCGCGGACGTATGGTGGGGCGCGACCACCGTGACCACCGAGCAGACCCTCAACTACTGGCGGGCCAGAAACCACGCCGTGTTTCCCCGCAGCTTCGAACCGACGCTGGAGTGGAACCGTACTTTTGCCGCCGCCGCCCTGGACTTTGCAAGGGAACGCGCCCAGCACGTGTATTTTATGCCGGTGAAGGCCGATGCGCGGGAGTATTTGGAGGGCATTGTTTAGGGCAGTGAGTAGTCAGTGGAAACAGCAAAAGGGCCAGTCGCAATGGACGGCCCTTCTTGTTTAGTTTTAGATCAGCGCGTGGGAAAAATGATCAAGCATTCTCTTTGGCGACGCTCCACCTTCCCTCAAGAATTGTCGATCACCAGCACAAAGCTCTTGCTTGCTTTGCCATTGGCAGGAACATCCACCCGCAGGTTCGCTACGCCCTGATTCTGCACGGCTGGGGCGCTGTCGATGATGATGCGGCGGCCCCCGGCGCGTTCGGTCACCTCGGCGCGGATGGCGCGGTCTTTACTGCTCTCGAAGGCGTAGGTCACGCGGTAGGTGGTGCGGGTCACGTTGCCTTTGCTGTCTTTTTGCTGGTTCTGCGTTTCCACGCTGCGGGTGTAGCGCACGTCTGGGTCGTTACCGAGGCTGAACTCCACGTTTGCCCCCTTGCCCGTTTCGGGGATGGTGGTCTGGCCTACGATACGGCCATCTTCGCGCACGGTCAGGCTGCCGCTGGGCAGGCGTTCATCGGCCTTGAAGCGGTAAAAACGGTTCATGGTGCCCGTGGTGGGCTGGGTGTTGAAGAAGAACGTCAGGCCGACGAACCGCTCGAAACTGGTGAGTTTGGGCGTCAGGAACGGCAGCGTGACCATGCTGCTGGCAGGCAAGGTAAATGGGGCCGACAGATCGTAACGGGTCAGGCCGCGCAGTTCGCCCACCGTATTGATTTTGGGAGCGGCAAAATCAGCCGAGGCCGCTTCCGCCCGCTGCATCATCATTGGCGCGGCAGGCATGGGCTGGCCGTCCTGCACTTCCACGTCTCCGGCGTACAGTTCGGTGTTTTGCACGTTGTAGGGCAACTCGGTGCCGTTGCGAATATCCGCCAATGCCGAGAGTTGAGCCCCGGCACTGCTGGCCTTCAGGGTAAAGCGCGGCGACCAAGTGACGGCCCGCGTGAGGTAGCTCAGCGTTCCGGTTGCGCCGCTGGGCACCGTGTAGGTCAGCGTTTGCGTGGGCGACTGCGGATTCAGCGGGGGCAAGTCGCTGAAGCTGAGATCGCTGTAAGGCACGTTGCGGTAACGGCCCTGCGCGTCCCGAATCAACAGATCGCGGGCGCGGATCAGGGTCACGGTTTCTATCTTGTCGCCCGTTCGCAGGAACACGGGTTTGCCTTCCAGACTGGTGAGCCAGTTGGCTTCCTGCTTTTGCACGGCGCTGGAAAACGCCACGCCGTCCAAGTCCAGCGAGCCGGGAATCACGCTGTTCCACGTTTCCTGCGGCAGATTCACGCTGAGGGTGGTTCCAGTCGCCTTCACGGTTTCGCGCACTTCCGAGAAGCTGGGGTAAATGCGGAGATCGGCGGCGGAAGCCGAACCAGTTGCAAGAGCGAGTGCCATCGTCAGACTGTAGGGCAAATTGGATTTCATGGGCTTATCCTTACGCCGCCCCGAATATGAGATGTGAGAAACACAGTCAGACGGGCGACAGATTCGTAGAGGGGTTGCGCCAGCAGTCGTCTGGCAGGCCAAAAAACAGCGTTTTGCGTGTCGGCTTACCCCCATTGCCACCAGAACAGAGCCGAGGCGACATGAACAGACACCCAACGAACAGACACCCAGAGCAGTTGGCCCTGAATGTCTGTCTGTGCGCGGCTCTAAATCTTGATGTTATCCAGCATGTTCTGTGCGGCCACCGCTGCAAAGCGGCCCGCCAGATCAGGGCGGAAATACAACGTGAGGCCGCCGTCTTTCATCACTTTGAAACTGAGCAGGCCAGCGGCGGCAGGTACCGTTCCCAGCCGAATCGGGCTGGCGAAGATGGCGGCCAATTTCTCGCGGAGGGCTTTGGCCACGTCTCCTACGCCAATCCCAGCAAAGTTGCTGACGTGGATATTGATGACGCCTGCCTGCCGCGCCAGCAACGTCACCTCGCGGCGGGCGTCCGGCTGCGGGGTAGAGACGAACTGCACCGGAATCGTGACCTCGAAATTGGGATCGGGAACGAACCAATGCCCACTGCTGATCTCGCCCGACACGCGGTAGGTGACGACGCGGTTGCCGCTGCGGGTGAAATCGTAGGCGGTGTCGCTGATGCCCACGACGACTACCGAATCGATTTGCACGCGGGCGTCACCGGATGTACGGCTGCGGAAGGCGGCGTCGAAGGCAGCCAGCACGCCTGCGCCGCCGAGGCTGGCCGTCGCGGGTTCGACTACCGCGTTGCCTTCAAAAAAGATCACGCCGTTTTGAAAATCGCTGTACCACTGCCACGGAGTTTGGCTGATGTTCAGTTCGTCGCTGGTGGGATAGCCGGATGCGCCGCGCTCCCAGCCCGTTTGTGCCCAGCGTGCGCGAATGCCGCCCCGGACTTCCATCGGGCCGGTGCGGGGGTGCCAGTAAATGCTGCCGTTGCCGCTGAAATGGTTGTAGCGGCCCACACCGTCAGGCGTGGTGGTCTCATCGGTGGCGGGCAAAAACAAGTCGCTATTGGGGCCGCCCTTGGCGTCGTATTTGCGCCGAATATCGCCGTGAACCTCGTGCGCTCCGGTGGGCGGCGAATAATAAATGTCGCAGTTCTGGTAGCGCCTGCGGTGGCCCCCGCGCACCGGCTCGCAGCCCGACACCGCCGCACCCGTAAAACCCGCGCCCAGTGCTGCTGCTTTGGCGTCTATATTGGCGCACGGATCGTTTTCACTGAGGGCCAGATTGCCCACTGCCACCGTCATATCGGCAAAATCGCCGCCCTCGTCCGTGTTGCGAACCCGCAGGCTGAAAGTGCGGTTCTGCCCGCTGTTCACCACGCCGCTGAACTCGGCCCGCCCGTCCAGATCGCCCGTATTGACGCTGGTGCCCTCGTACAGCAGCGCTTTGCCTGTCACGTTGACCGCGCCCCCGGCTTCTTGACGGTAAGTCACGCGCAGTTCTACACGCACCTCACCGCCGCATTTGCCTATGGTCAGGTCTTCACGCTGCGGTGTGCCCGCGTCCAGCACCAGCGTGCCGCCCCGGTTGATGCTGGCGTGTTCGTTGCTGCCAAAGGTTTCGTCGTCCGTGATATGCATGCCGACTGTGTACGTCACCCTGTTTTGCATACGCTCTCCCGTGCGCGGCCCACCTTTGAATGAGGAACAGGAGCAAGGTCGGCCCGCATGCCTGTTGTAAGCCTGCGGGCATGATCGCGGCATGATCGGCGGCAGCATGATCAGCGGTAGAGACAGCAAAAAACCGCCCCCGGAGAGGCGGCTGGGATGCAAGTCGGACTCTGTATTACTGCATTACTGCGGCAATTCCACCGTATACGACTTGGAAAGGCTCCCCCCGGCAGGCAAGTCGAAGGCAAGCACGGCAGTGGCCGAACCCGTTGCAGTTTTGCCGTCCAGCACCACCTGAGCGCCGTACACTTCCTCACGCACTTCGGCCCGTCTCGGCTGCGCCTGCTCGTTTCGCAGCGTGTAGGTGACGCGGTAGGTGCGGCTGCCCCCGCCCAACAGCCCGCGCTGCACGTTCTGAATGGTCACGCTGCGGCTGTAGCGCACGTCCGGGTCTGCGCCCAATTCCAGTACGAATTCCGTGTCCTTCGCCAATTCACCGACACCGACTTGACCGGTCAGGCGGTCTTCTTCCAGCACGCTGACCACACCAGCGGGCAAACGTTGATCGGCCTTTAGGCGGTAGGCGCGTTGCAGAGTGCCCTCGGAGTCGGTGGGCTGAAATCCCGTGTTCAGGCGGGAAAACGGCTGAAACATGGTCAGGGCAGGCTTCAGAAATGGCAGCGTGACTGTACTTTTGGCAGGCAAGGCAAGCGGTTGGGTCAGGGCAAAGCGGTACAGGCCGCCCAATTGCCCCTGAGAGACGATGTTGCCCATGACCGGCGTCGACATAGCCACAAACCCAGAGTTTCCCCGTACCGTGTCGAAATCGAGAGACGGCTGAGATTGACCCAGCCGCACGTCTCCAGCGAACAGTTCGGCCCCAGAAGCCTGCACCACCCCATCTGTGCCGTTGCGCATGTCTGCCAGCGCACTCAAGTCGGCCTTTGCTGCTGCCCCAGTGCCAACGATATTCAGCGTGTAGCGCGGTGTCCAACTCAGGGCGCGGGTGAGGTAAGACAGCGTTCCCGTTCCCGGCTGCGGCAGGGCAAAGGTCAGTGTTGGCGTGGCGGCTTCGGCGTTCAGCGGCGGCAATTCGGGGAAGCTCAGTTGGGCCAGCATGACCCGGCGAAACTCTCCGGCCCCGTCCTTGACGGTCAGATCGGCGGCCCGGATCAACGTCACAGATTCGGCTTTCTCGCCCGTCACGCCCGTTCTGAGGGTCAGGGTTTTGCCTTCCCAGCGAGCTAGCCACGCGGGGTCTTGCCCCTGCACCGCGCTGCTAAAGGCCAACCCGCGCAAGTTGACTGTACCGGGAATGACGCCCGCCCACACCGCTGGAGATAGCGAAACGCTGAGGCTGGTGCTGGCCGCGCTGACGGGTTCCTGCACTTCGGCAAAGCTGGGATACAGCCGCAAGGTGGTCGCCTGCGCTGCCGAGGCCAGAGCAATGACCAGAGTGACGAAGCCCAGTTTCAATCGCGTTGGCCGGAAGGTGTTTGAAAGTTGCACGCCCCCACCATGCCACGATTCACCTGACGGGGAACGCGGAAATGAGCAGGAGGGCAAGGCACTAAACACCTTGAAGGCTTGGCAGATCAATCCCCCCCGTTGCTACGCAACGCCCCACCTCAAGGGGAGGACTACAGCATTTGTCACAAGAATGACCGAGCGAAGCGAGTGAATTTTACCCAGCAGGACGGAGAATGGAGCTACCGAAAGTCTCTTTTTTCGATGGCGTAATTCGGAGAACTGCTCTAAAAGCTTTTGCGCCCCCCTTAACTGGTACAGCCCGAAGGGAGGGGGGCTGGCTGCGAAGCAGACTGGGGGGTCTACTCAGCATCGTCCTTTACTGAACCACCTTAAACTTTGCCCACCCCATGATCAGCGGTAGAGACAGCAAAAAACCGCCCCCGAAGAGGCGGCTGTCAAGTCATGCAGACTTACAGAATATCGTCGCGGATACAGGCTTTGAAGTGATTTGGGGCCACTTCGCGCAGTTCGGGGATCACGTTGGCGCACTCGGCAATCGCGTAGCGGCAACGGGTTCGGAACACGCAGCCACTCGGCGGATTGATCGGGCTGGGAATGTCGCCTTCCAGAATAATCCGCTGGCGCTTGATGGTGGGGTCAGGCACTGGAGCCGCCGACAACAGCGCTTCGGTGTACGGGTGCTTGGGGTTGTTGTTCAGCTCGCGGCTGGGCGCGATTTCCATGATTCGGCCCAAGTACATCACGATAATTCTGTCGCAGATGTACTCCACCACAGCCAAATCGTGAGCGATGAACAGCACTGTGAGGCCCAGTTCTTCCTGAAGGTCTTGCAACAGGTTAACGACTTGGGCCTGAATCGACACGTCGAGCGCCGAAACAGGCTCGTCGGCCACGATGAAGGCCGGGTCTACGGCCAGCGCACGCGCGATGCCGATGCGCTGGCGCTGACCGCCGGAAAACTCGTGGGGGTAGCGGCGCATATGCTCGGGGCGCAGGCCTACTTTTTGCAGCAGTTCCGCGATTCGGTCTACACGGGCCTTGCCGGGGTGCAGGTTGTGAATCTGCATGGCCTCACCGATGATGTCCGAGACGGTCATGCGCGGGTTCAGCGACGCGAACGGATCCTGAAAGATGATCTGCATTTCGCGGCGGTAATCGCGCATCTGGCCTTTGCTGAGCTTGGTCACATCGGTGCCGTTGAACAGCACTTGCCCGCCCGTCGGCTCGATCAGGCGCAGGATGGCGCGGCCAGCGGTGGTCTTGCCCGATCCCGACTCGCCCACGAGGCCCACCACTTCACCGCGTCCGATCTTAAAGGAGATGTCGTTGACGGCCTTGACGTTACCCACCACACGGGACAAGAGGCCGCCGCGAATGGGGAAGTATTTTTCGAGGTTGTTGACTTCCAGCAGCGTATCGCCGGTGGTGGGCATGTTGCGGCGGCTGCCACTGGCCGACTGAACAGACGTAGGAGAAGTCATGCGCTCACCTCGTGCTGCTGGGCCTGATCGAACTCGCGCCAGCGAATGCAGCGGGCCATATGGCCGCCTCCAGTGTCCTCAAGGGCGGGCACGGCTTTGCTGCAATCGGGTACGGCAAACTTGCAGCGCGGCTCGAAGGCGCAGCCTACAGGCAGGTTCAGCGGGTTGGGCACGTTGCCGGGAATGGCTTCTAGGCGGCCTTTCGGCTGTCCGGGTACATGCACGTATTCGCCGGGACGCGGAATAGAGTTCAGCAGGCCCATCGTGTAGGGATGGCGCGGAGCCTTGAAGATTTCCACCACGTCGCCTTCTTCCACCACGCGCCCACCGTACATCACCACCACGCGGTCAGCCATTTCGGCCACCACGCCGAGGTTGTGCGTGATGAACAGAATGCTCATGCCCACTTCGGATTGCAGCTTGCGCATCAAGTCCAGAATCTGGGCCTGAATGGTCACGTCAAGCGCCGTCGTCGGCTCGTCGGCAATCAGCAGGGCGGGTTTGCAGCTTAGGGCCATGGCGATCATCACGCGCTGACGCATGCCGCCCGACAACTGGTGCGGGTACTCGTTGACGCGCTTTTCGGGGGCCGGGATGCCCACGAAGCGCAGCATGTCGGTAGCCACCACCATCGCGTCTTTTTTGTTCTTGTTCTGGTGCAGCATCACCGCCTCGGCAATCTGATCGCCCACCGTGTACACGGGGTTCAGGCTGGTCATGGGCTCCTGAAAAATCATGGAAATGTCGTTGCCGCGAATCTTGCGCATCTCTGCTTCGGGCAGCGTCACGAGGTTCTTTTGCTTGCCGTCTTTGCCGGTAAACAACACCTCGCCTTCCACGATTTTGCCGGGGGGCATCGGAATCAGGCGCATCACGCTGAGGCTGGTGACGCTTTTGCCCGAGCCGGATTCGCCCACCACAGCGAGGGTTTCGCCTTTGTTGATGTGGAACGTCACGCCGTCAACACTTTTGACGACGCCGTCGTCGGTGTTGAAGTACGTCTTGAGGCCGTTGACGGCCAGCAGAACTTCACCCTGGTGGGTCATTTCTTCTCCTGAAACATGAAGTGCATCATACAACCCAATGCCGGGTCAAGCATGGCGGGGGATGGCGAAGAGAGGCGGAAAACGGTTCGGGCATGTTTGGGAGGGAGTGGGTCACGGAATTTCATGTATTCATCCGGTAGTTTCAAAAGCGAGAAACGCAGTGATCAGACGGCCACCACAATCTTTTCCCACTCACCACTGATCACTCACTGTTTTTCTACTGCCGCTTGCGGGGATCGAAGGCGTCGCGTAGACCGTCGCCCAGCAGTTGGTAACACATGACGGTAAACACGATGAAAAAGCCCGGAATGAGTACCCAAGGCCGCTGGGTAATGCTGGCAAAACCGCCTTCCTGCGCCTGACTGAGCAGGCCGCCCCACGAGACATACGGCTCCACTGCGCCGATGCCGAGGAAGCTGAGGCCCGATTCCAACAAGATGTAGCCGGGAATAGACAGGCTGAGCGTGACGATGATGTAGGTGGTCATGGTGGGCAGCATGTGCCGCCACATGATCCGGCCATTGCCCGCGCCGAGGGCCTGCGCCGCCGACACGAAATCCTGCTCGCGCACGCTGAGCATCTGCCCGCGCACCACCCGCGCCAACCCCCCCCAACCGATGAAGGCCAAGAGGCCCAAGATCATATACAGCGCAAAAATCGGGTTGATGTCCTGCGGAAACACCGCCCGCAGCAAAATAAGCAAAAACAGATTGGGAATGGCGGCCAAGACTTCAACGAGCCGCATGATCAGGGTATCTGCGATGCCGCCGAAAAAAGCTGCCATTGCGCCCATGATCAGGCCGATGACGGTAGAGATCAGCACCGCGCCCACGCCGATGGTGAGCGAGATTTGCGAGGCGTAGATGGTACGGGTAAACAGGTCGCGGCCCAGTGCCTCGCCGCCGAACAGGTACACCTTGCAATTTGGATTTTCGGTGCCCGTACCGAACAGGTGCAGGTTGCCGGTGAACAGGCCCAGCACGCGGTACTCGTCGCCGCGCACGCCAAAGTACACCGGGCAGCGCGTGGTGGTGGGCTTGTACTCGTTCACGAAGGTGTCCATGTTCAGCTGTTGGCCGTACTGGTACACGAATGGCCGCGTGAAACCGCCCGTTTGGGGATCGCGGAACTGAATAGGCGTGGGCGGGTGAAAGCGCGTGATATTGGATGTGGAATAGCTGGACAGGCCATCGGGCGCGATAAACGGCGCGAACAGGGCCAGCGTGTACAGCAGGATCAGCATAGAGCCGCCGATTTTGGCGAGGCGATTCTTGCGGAACTGCGACCAAGCCACCCCGAACTGAGACTGGCTGCGGGGCGGGGCCGACTTGATTGGACGTTCTGGAAGGGTTGTGGTCATAGCTTCCTCAGGAGACCTTGACGCGGGGATCGACGACGGCCAGCAAAATATCGCTGATGACGTTGCCGATGATCAGGAGAACGGTGGTGATGACGGTAAACCCGGCGATCAGATACAGGTCTTGCGTGCCGATCGCCGTAAGCAGCATGGGCGTAATGCCCGGATAGGCGAATACCACTTCTAGAAAGCCGACGCCGCTGATGAGCGCGGGCAACAATCCGCCGATGCCTGCCACGATGGGCAAAATGGCATTGCGGAAGGTGTGCTTCCAAATCGCGGTGCGCTCACTGACGCCTTTGGCCCGCGCTGTACGCACATAGTCCGAGCGCATGACTTCCAGCATTTGGCCGCGAATGACACGGGTCAGGCCCGCCGCGTCCGAAATCGCTAGGACGAGTGCCGGAATAATCAAATGTTTCAAAATATCGAGCATCTGCCCAAATGGGGAGAGTTCTTCAAAGTTGTTGCTGGTCATGCCACCAATAGGAATATCAAGGCCTGTGGCATTGCGGATTTGCAAAATGAAGTAGATAACGATGAGAGCCAGAAAAAAGCTCGGGAAGCCTAGCAGGAAATACAACACGACGTTGACGGCATTGTCGCCGGGGGAATTTTGGCGAACCGCGCCGTACACGCCCAGCGGAATAGAGATGGAATAGTACAGAATCAGGCTCATCAGGGCCAGATACAGCGAGTTGAGAATGCGCGGCCAGATGATGTCTAGAACAGGTTGCTGGTACTGAAACGACAACCCGAAGTCACCCTGAAACATGTTGCCCATCCAGAACAGGTACTGCTGCCAAGCGGGACGGTCTAGGCCGAAATTGCGCTGTAGGGCCGCAATCTGCTCCTCGCTGATGTTGGGATTGAGCTTGGCGGGCGTGAGGAAATCGCCGGGAGCAAGTTGGATGACAAAGAAGATGAGGATGCTGGCAAGAAGGAGCGTCGGAATGGACTGAACCAGCCGCCGCAGGAGAAATGGAATCATGGGCACTCCTGAAAGGTTCACGCGATTGGGGGGTAGCCCGCTTGCGCGAGCCACCCCCCGAATGCGTGCGGGCGGGAGGTTACTTGATGAAAGAGAGCGCCCACATACGGCTGCCGTAGAAGGCATCCATCATGTTACGGGCGAATTCGCCGCCCAGACGCTCGTTGTAGGCCACGTGGTAGTTGCCGCCCACGAGGTAGATCACGGGCTGCAACTCGCCTTCCACCTTCATCAGCTGCCCACCGATGGCGCGGCGCTTGGCGTCATCAAGTTCGGCGTCACCTTGGTAGTACAGCTTGGTCATCAGGCTTTCCTGAGGGGTCAAGCAAGCGCCGTTGGTGGGGTTGTTGTAGCTGTGCAGGTTGCCGCCGCAAGGCGTGACGTTGGTGCCAAAAGACCATACGTTGCCACCCCCACTGAGACCCAGCAAGATGGCGTCGAACGGACGGTTTTCGCCCTTGGAGGTCAGTTGGTTCACGAGGTTGTTGAAGTCGATGGGCGTGAAGTTGACCTTCACACCGACCTTCTTGGCTTCGTCGGCAAAGATGCGGCCCAGTTGCTCACGAACAGTGTTGCCCGCGTTGGTGCTGAGGTTGAACTCCAGTACTTTCCCGGCCTTGTCGACAAGGTAGCCCTGCGCGTTCTTCTTGGTGTAGCCGATCTGAGCAAGCAATTTGCTGGCTTCAGCAAGGTTGTAGGGATACCTCGGCGCGCCCGCAGCCGTACCAGCGGCGATCTGCTGACGGAACACGGGATACACGCTGGAGTAGGTTTCGACGCCCAGACCGCCCAAAGCAAGGTCAACCATCGCCTTACGGTTGGCGATATGGCTCATGGCGCGGCGGAAACGCACGTCCCGGAACAGTTTTTGCTGAGCAGGTTCGGCAGACTTGTTCCAGTTGAAGGTGATCCAAGAGCTTTGTGCCTGTGGGCTGACGTTGGGCAGCAATGTGGCCTTCAGGGTGCCCCCATCAATGGCCCGCTTGGTCTGGGCCAAATCGTCGGCGTTCCGCATCGGAGCCTGATCAATCTGGCCCGCAAGGAAGGCAGCCAACGTCGCGTTGGCGTCGTTCGTTACGCGGTAGGAGAGCTTGTCGAGGTAAGGCAGCGCGTTGCCCCGGCTGTCTTTGTTCCACTCACCCCAGTAGGGATTCTTAGTGAACACGCTGCGCTCTCCGGCGCGGTAGCTTTCCAGCACCCACATGCCCGGCGATACGATCTGGCTGGCAGGCGTACCCAGTGTCCAGAGCTTCTTGATCGCGTCTGCGCCGCCCTCACGGTATGCCTTCCCGAACACATGGTCAGGCCAAGGCGCAAAGCTCATGCGGCCATATGCCGTCGAGCTGACTTGAGGAAAATCAAACTGGAGCGTCAGGTTATCGATTTTCTTGATGGTGATGGGCTTCTTGTTAAGGAAGAAGTTGTCGAAAGAGTTGCTGCCTACCTTGTCGTCGGTGTGAATCTTCCAAGTAGTAATCCAGTCGTCGGCAGTGATGGCTTGTCCGTCGCTGAACTTCATGCCCGGACGGATTTTCACGACAAAGCGCTTGCCGTTGTTGCTGACCACTGGTTTGGCATCGGCCATGTAGGGCAGGAACTCATCATTGCGGGGGTCTTGGAGAAAGAGGCTAGCAGAACCGAACTCGCCGTTCTCCACCATCGTGCCGGGAATGCTGTCGGCTTCTGCCGAGGTAAAGGGGTTGATGGTCTTGAAGTCCGACAAGACGCTGAGACGCAGTTCGCCGCCGCGCTTGTTGGCGGTGTTCTGCTCGGCAGTCCACGCCGCCGGGTACACGAAGGGGGCCGCCGAAGCGGAGGTAGCTGTCAGGGCAAGAGCGATAAACAGAGCTTTTTTCATGGTGTGCCTCCGAAAATTCTGGAAACGCGAAGCAGGCCTTTGGCGGTGGGCCAAGGGCGCATTTCTCGTTGAGCAATCTGTTCCAGCGCCGTCAATATATGAATAGGCTTAGGAGAGGTCAAGCACTGAAGTTACGGATGACTGACATTCGGCGGTCTGCCCTGTGTCATGCCAAACAGTCGTTAGGTTGAACTGAGTATAAGTTTTCAAATGATTAGTCATCTGCTCATAAGTCTCTAATTTTTGAGGACACGCATCTTAATACTCGCGGGGCAGCAAACAGCGGCCCGCCGATTCCGTGACAGGAAGGCGGGCCGACAAAACGTCTTGGCTGGGTCTTTTCGGTATTAAGCCGTTCTACTGCTGTTCAGCGGAGATTCAGCGCGAAATGAAGCTGATCAGCAGGGCCAGTAGCATGAAAAAGCCGCCCAGAATGCTGGTAATCCGCACGAGGCCGCCCTCTACGCCGCGCCCACCGAGCAGCGAGCCACCCGTTGCCATGCTGGCCGAGAGTCCAGCCTGCTTGGGCACTTGCAACAGCACGAAAAAGACGAGGCCCACACAGACGAGGGCGAACAGAACGATGAATAGGGTCAGGATCATGATTTACCTCGGAGGAGTCGGGGCGCACACCAATCTGCACCGCCGCTGTATGTCCACAGTTTACACCAGCCAGTCTGCGCCAATTCTGACCGAGCGCATCGCCCCCACTTCCTTGCGCGCTTATTTCGGCTGCGACAACTCGATAATGCAAATATCGGTGGTGTAGCGGTCTACGGTATCGAAGTGGATGATATGGGTGGTTTTGCCGTCCTTGCCCTGCTCGTTGGTGTAAAACCCCTGCCCCTTGTCCGACGTGTCGCCTATGGGCCTGAAGCCGTCCAGAGTAAACGAGTTGTCGATGGTGGGCTTGACCAGATAGAACGGCGTTCTGGTGATTCGGTACGGCAGGTAGGCTTGCCCACCGCCGCCGTACTTTTTGAGGGCAGTGCAGAGGGTGTGTTCACGGACTTCATAGGGCTTCAGGGCGTCTCGCCAAGGGGCAGCGGAGGCCGCAGACAGGCCCACACAGAGCGCCAGAATGGGAAGGAACAGGGACAGTTTCAAGATGATCTCCTTGGGAAAGGGCAGGTGACAAACAAGCAAAAGCCCCCACGCTAAGCAGGGGCGATTGCAAGACTCTTGGTGCCGAAGGGGGGACTCGAACCCCCACGGTTTCCCGTTCGATTTTGAGTCGAGTGCGTCTACCAATTCCGCCACTCCGGCCTACGCTGGGCCTGCAAATTGCACAGGGTTGGGCGCGGAGCGGATACTAGCGCAAGGAAGGGCGACAGGTCAAACGGGGGCGGAAGGCGGGGCAGCTTCCGGCACTATTTCCGGCACAGCACCGATGCGTGCGCCGATGTCGCGCCGCAGTTGTGCGCCTGCAAAACCCACCCGGTCAGCCAAGGCATAAGCACGGCCCAGCGCGGCGTTGAGGGTATTGGCCGTGGCGGTCACAGCCAACACGCGCCCGCCACTGCTCACCAATTGCTGTTCTTGCAGGGCGGTTCCGGCGTGGTAGATGATCTCCCCTGCCTCGGTGGGTGGAAGCGTGATCGGAATGTTCCGCTGTGGTTCGGCGGGATAACCGGGAGCGGCCAAGATGATGACGGCACTCGCTCCGGCCCGAAACTGCACGGAGTCCGGGTCGAGCTGCCCCTGTGCGGCGTCAAGCGCGTGCTGGCCCAAGTCGGAGTCCAGCAGGGGCAACACCGCTTCGGCCTCAGGATCGCCGAAGCGGGCGTTGAATTCCACCACTTTGGGGCCGCTGGGCGTCAGCATCAGGCCCGCGTACAGCACGCCCGTGTAAGGCAGGCCTTCTTCGCGCATTCCGGCCAACGTGCGCTCGATGATGTCGGATTTGATGACAGCCAAGGCTTCGGCAGGCAAAGGGAACGGACAGATGACGCCCATGCCGCCGGTCATGGGGCCAACATCGCCTTCAAAAATAGTCTTGTGATCCTGACTCGGCGGCGTGAGGGCGTAGCGCACGCCGTCGGTGAGGGCCAGCACGGTCACTTCTTGCCCGGTCATGAAGTCTTCGATGACCGCACTCGCACCAGCTTGACTAAAAATATCGTGCAGCGCGGCCTCGGCCTCTAGGTGGGTGTGGGCAATCGTGACGCCCTTGCCCGCCCGCAGGCCCGCGTCTTTGATGACGGTGGGCAGGGGGCAGAGGGCCGCGTGCGCCAACGCTTCTGCCAGATTGTCGAAGGCCCGGTGCTGCGCGGTGGGAATGCCGTGACGGGTCATGAAGGCCTTGCTCCACGCCTTGTCGCCCTCCAGACGGCTGGCGGCGCGGGTGGGGCCGAAGGCAGGCACGCCGCGCGCCGTGCAGGCATCCACCACGCCCGCTGCGAGGGAGGCTTCCGGCCCCACGATGACCACATCCACGCCCTCCTGCACGGCCAATTCCGCGAGGCTCTCGGCGTCTTGCGGGCCAGAGATGACGCGGGCCAGCGCCGCAATGCCGGGGTTGCCGGGGGTACACAGCACCTCGTGACCGCTGCGGGCGCAGGCATGCACAATGGCGTGTTCGCGCCCACCGCTGCCGATGACCAGCACGCGCATCAGCGGGCCGCCTGCGTTGATTCTGCCGCTGTTGATTCCGCCTGTGCGGATTCTTGCCCGGATGCCGGGGCACGCGCCGCCTGCCGTTGCCAGTAACGCACCAACCCCTGCACACTCATCCACGGTGGGCAAGCGAACTCGTAGCGGGCGGGCAAATCGGGGCTTTCGCTGTGCAGTTCGGCCAGCAGCGCGGCGGTAAAGGCGTCCGACAGGGCTTGTGGTTCCTGCCCGGCCAGCAAGCCCGCCTGAATGCGCTGTGCATCGGTGTGAAGATTAGCCAGCAGCGCGTCCCAGTGCGCCCCGGCTTGGGCATACGCTCCGAAATGGGCCAGATGCAGGGTGCGGGCGTCCACCTCGCGCAGCAGGGCAATGCTGGCCCGCCAAGCCTCCAAGTCGATGTCGGGCGGCGGCGTGGGGGCGCGGGGCGATTGGCGTTCGTCCAGCCGGATTCCGCCCACGTCGCCCACGAACAGATCATCTCCGACGTGGTAGGCGAGGTGATGCACCGCGTGGCCGGGGGTGTACAGCGGCAGCACGTCGGTTTGACCCAACCGCAACGTTTCGCCGCCCGCCAGCACGGTCAAGCGTTCGGCGGGCACAGGCAGGAATTCGCCCCAGAGGCTTTCCATAGAATCGCCGTAAATTTGTGTGGCACTCGCCACCAAGCGTTCGGGCCGCGACAGGTGCGCCGCGCCGCGTGTCTGCACGTAGACCCGCGCCCCCGGCACCCGCGCCAGCAGCGTTCCCGCCGCCCCGGCATGATCCAGATGAATATGGGTGAGCAGCACATGGCGAACATCATCCAGACGTGCGCCCAGCGCCGCTAAACCCGCTGCCAGCGCGGGCAGAGTGGAGCTGGGGCCAGTGTCTACGAGGGCCAAACCGTCGCCAGTCTCGAAGACGGCAGAGGCCACCACGCCCGGCGTGCCTTGAAAGTGCAGATCGACAGTCTGCACCGTGCCTACGCTCAGGCCCATTACGCCAGACCCGCGATACGTGCGCCTGCCAGCACCGCCGCCGCCGCGTACTGCACGCCCGCGATAGCCCGGATGACCCGCACGTTGGCCGCCGCCTTCATGGGGCCGTAGGTCAGGGCCAGAATCAATGTTGCACTGAGAACGATAAATACCACCACCAACCAGAGAACCATGCCCGGAAGCATACCAACCCGGCGCGGGCGGGCAACGCAACGGGGCAGCGCAGAGGGGCAACTCAGGCTGACGCTGACTACAACTAAGTGCTGACTAGCTGATGTCAGACTTACTTGATTAAGACTTACCGTTACTTATTGTTCACTTCGGCGGTGACGGTCTTGAAAGAGTGGCTCTTTTATGCTGAAGCCCTACAACCTGTCTGCACCGTTTGTCTGCACTGTTCTGGAGACAGTTCCAGAAATCGACTGACCTTCCCAGCGTCGGCAGACTTTGCCTGTGCAGTTTGCCCCCGCAGATTTGGCCCCACAACCCAGACCCGTTCCCGCCCAAGCACCAAAAGGATCAAATGAAACCCACTCTGTTCGCTGCCCGTACCCTCACCGCCACCCTGCTGACCCTGCTGCTGGCCGCTCCGCACGCCGAGGCCCGCACCCTCTCTCAAATCAAGGCTTCCGGCGTACTGCGCGTGGCGACGCCTGCCGATGTGCCGCCCTTTTCGCTGGTCAACGCGGGCAAACATTTCGGCTTTGAGGCAGAACTGCTCGAGGCGTTGGCCGCTGATCTGGGCGTCAAGGTGACTTACGAAATTGCGCGCATTGATCAACTGACCACGCTGTTGCAAGACGACAAAGTAGACGTAGCGATCAGTGCGCTGGGCATCACCAGCACCCGTGAAAACAAGGTGGACTTTACGGCCCCCACCGCCTGCCTCGGCGTCTCGGTGGTCTCGCTCGATCCCAATATCAACGTTCACACCGACTTGAAAGACAAGAAGATCGGCGTGATCGCGGGTTCGATCATGACCTCGTATGTGCAGAAGCTGCCCTTCGACAAAAAAGTGAACGTGTACCCCAGCAACAACGATGTGGTCATGGCCGTGTTTTCCAAGGCCGTAGACGCGACGGTGGCCTACAGCGTGGCCGAAGGCATGGTCAAAACGCTGTATCCCAAGGCCAACATTCACTTCGGCCCCCCCTTGTGGAGCGTGCCGATTGGCATGATGGTGCGTGAGGACAACGACAGCACCCGCTTCGCCCTGAATCTGGGCCTGATCAAGATGCAGCGCAGCAGCGCTTATGCGGCGCTGAGTACCAAGTACTTTGGCAAGGATCTACGCTGTAAGAGCTGAGTGAGAATCAGGACGGTCTACGGGCCTAGGGTTTGAGGAAGGTCAAGAGCTACAGCACGCCGATTTCTTCCGGCCCACCAAAACAAATCAGCGCCCCCGACACACTAGGGCGCTGATTTTTACTGTGCCGACCTCTACCGGTTGCTGCTGATGGCAATCAGGGTGTCCCAGTCGTCGGGCTGTTTGGGATCGTCCAGCGCGGCGCGGTTGCGGCCCACGAAGCCGCATTTCTGGCACTCGTGCACGATGACCCAGCCTTTTTTGCCGCTCTGGTCTACGTTTATGGGGGCCATCAGGCCGTGGCAAGTGCTGGCGCGGTCTCCCGGCAAGATGTCCACGTGTTTGCTGTGCAGGCAGTGGGGGCAGTGGTTCCGCACGCTGCCGTTGCTGAGGGGCAACACTTCCTGCCCGCAGTGGCCGCACACGAACGGGTTATTGGTGCCCTGCACGGTAAAACGGCGCATGCCGGTCTCGCTGGGCTGGCTCATCGGCGGCCTGCTTCCTTGGCGGCCTGATCCCTATTGGCCTGCCTGCCCGCCGACGTGCGCGACAGCCAGCGGGCATCGAGGAAGGCGCGAATGGCGGGCGTGGCCACCAAAGCCGTGCCCAGCAGCAAAAACGCGATCCCAGCAATGCTGATGACCCAGCCTTGCCAACTGACGCTGCCCGCCAGCATACCCACGATAAAAACCAGCAGCCCCGCCGCCATGCACAGGCTGAGCGTAATGCGCCACGCCCACACGCTGCCGCGCCAGACCTGCCCCAGCAGCACCGCCGTTCCACAGGCGTACAGGATATTGCGGGCCAGATTCCCCGTTTGGCCTTGGATCAGTCCACCCAGAAACGGCGTGACGGTGAGCATGAAGATGCACAGCAGCACCGCCAGCGTCGGCACACGCCCGCGCTCGGCCAATGTGGGCAGGGAGGAAGATGGAGTGGGGCGGCGGGTCTGACTCACGGCTCTATTTCACCACAGGCGGCGCGGGACAACCGGGACAGGGGTTACGGGTGCGGCGACAGGCTAGGGCACAAGCTCTACGGCAGGACGTTTCTCCGCTAACTTAACGCATGCCTGCACCCGCCCTTCAGCTTCTCAGCGTGAATATCGGCCAGCCCACCGCCCTCACCATCGGCCCCGACAGCGCCGCCCCACGCACCGAAATCACGGGCATTCATAAGCAGGCCGCAGTGGGCCGGGTGCGTGTGGCACGGCTGGGACTGGAAGGCGATCATGTGATGGACACTAAACACCACGGCGGCCCCGGTCAGGCGGTCTACGTGTACACGCAGGAAGATTACGACCACTGGGCCGAAGAATTGGGCGAATCCCTAGACCCCGGCACTTACGGCGAGAACCTGCTGATGGCCGGGCTGGAATCGGCAACAGTGCGCGTGGGCGAACGCTTTTGGGTGGGGAGCGCCGTGCTGGAGGCCACCGCCGCCCGGATTCCCTGCATGGTGCTGGCCGCCCGCATGAACGATCTGGGCTTCGTGAAACGCTTTGCGCGGGTGCGCCGCCCCGGTTTTTATGCCCGCGTGATTCAGGAAGGCGACGTGGGGCAGGGCGATCCCGTGCGCCGCGAGGCTGCCCCGGACGGCGCTCCCAGCATCGTGGATACCTTTGATTTGTGGTTCAGCCAGTCGCGTGACCCGGATGAGATGCGGCGCTACCTGAATTACCCGCTGGCCGAGCGACTGCGGACGGATATCGAGGAGTGGCTGGGGGCGGTTCGGGCGTAACTGGTAACCCCCTCTAGCTTCTCAATGCCCCGCCTTGGAGGGGAGGACACTGACCACTCACCTTCTGACTTAAGCCCTGACTTAGGCCCGCAGTTTGTCGCCGTAATACTTGCGGAGCTTGGCGACTTTGGGCGCGATGACCGCCATGCAGTAGGGCTGCCGCGCATTGTTGGCGTAGTAGTCCTGATGGTACGCCTCGGCTACATGGAACGTCGTCGCGGGTTCGATGCTCGTGACGATGGGGCGGTCAAACACAGCCTGCGCGGTCAGGTCTGCAATGACTTCACGGGTGTCTTGCTCCTGCTGAGGCGTCAGGGGAAACACGGCGCTGCGGTACTGCGTGCCCGCGTCGCCGCCCTGACGGTTGAGCGTGGTGGGATCGTGCGTGGCAAAAAATAGCCCCAGCAAGTCACGGAAGCTGACCTGCGCCGGATCGAAAGTGACGCGAATGGCCTCGGCGTGCCCGGTGGTGCCGCTGCACACGCTGTCGTAATCGGGCCGGGGTGTGTGGCCGCCGATATAGCCGCTCTCTACTTTTTGCACGCCGCGCACATCTACCATCACGGCTTCGGTACACCAAAAGCAGCCGCCCGCAAGGATGGCTTGTTGCGTCGTGGCTGGTTGCGTCGGCTGAGTCATGCCCCCATTCTGCCGCGCACAGGCCAAGATGAAGGCGCGGGAAGGCACGGTTGGGCTTGTGGCGCTTCAATGACTACACCTCATCATCGGCGGGCAGCGGCGCTTCGGTGGGATCGGCCTGCTCCAATGCATTGCCAAACGACACTTCTTGGTAGGGATGTTCGCCCTGCTCGGTGGGCAAGTGCGCGTCTGGGGCCGGGTGCCGGATGGTGATTTTTGGGGCGTCGGGCGTGGGCTGGCCTGGGTGGGTCATGGCTCCAGTGTGCGCGTGCGGGATGTCGGGTGGGTCAGGTGGCCTTGGGAAGTGTCTAAGGGTCTAGGGTTTGAGGGTCTAAGAAACGGTAAGGGCAACGACATTTCTGAATCCCATTCAGGTGAACAGCAACCGGGCCGCGACCAGCAGCACGATTCCGCCGTACATCCATTTCACGAAGGCGCTGCCCCGGAGCATCGCCATGCGTGCGCCCAGGTAAGCTCCGGCGGCGTTGGCGAGGCCCATCGGGAGGCCGATCCACCAGACCATTTGGCCGCCGATCAGGAAAAACAGGAACGCGCCGAGGTTGGTGGCGAAGTTGATGGTGCGGGCATTGCCGCTGGCCCGCACGAGATTGAAGCCGACGAGGGCGAACAGGAACATCAGAAAGGTGCCTGTGCCGGGGCCGAGGAAGCCGTCGTACACACCGATGATCAGCGCACCGGGCAGCGTGAGGGCCAGTGTGCGGTTGGTCAGGCCCGGATAGCGGTCTTCTAGGCCGAAGCGTTTGTTCGCCAGCACCAGCGCCCCCACACCCAAAATGACCACGCCGACGAGTGTGCGGAAGGTGTTGGGGTCTACGAACCGCACCAGAAACGCGCCCAACGCGCTGCCGATCAGGGCCAGCGGAATCAGCCGCAGCACCAGCGCCCGGTCTACATGCCCCTTGCGCCAATACTGCACGGTGGCACTGCCCGAACCGAAAATAGCCATCAGTTTATTGGTGGCAACAGCCTGCGCCGGACTAAGGCCCATGAAAAACAGCGTGGGCAGCGTAATCGTGCCGCCGCCGCCTGCTACGGCGTCTATAAAGCCCGCCAAGAAAGCCAGCGGCAGGCCGTAGAGCAGGACTTCGGGGCCGGGAGTAAACAGTTCGGGCACGGGGGGCAGGATAGGGGAAATGGGGGGCGGCGGTTTGGGGGAGTCTAAGGGTCTAAGGCAGGGCAATCGCTGGCGCTCACTCACCCCCTCTGCTTCGCAGCTCTACGAGTCCCAGCCTCCCCCCTCAAGGGTGAGGAGCGAACACCCACGACACTGCCGCCCCACACCGTCTCCGCCCGAATGCGCGTGAGGCCGTCGTCCACGCAGTGGGCGGGCCAATTCCATTCCGGAATGAACTGGCACTTCCGCTTCAGATGAACAGACAAGCCGACTCAAAACGCGACAAGATCAATCCTGCCCAGTGCAACGTAAACTCCCCTGACCCCTGTGGGGGCGGGGGCTGGGGGGTGGGGGGTGGGGGGTGGGGGGTGGGGGAAAGCGTGGGAGCAACCTCAGAACGCCGTCCAACCTGAATACCACCATTCAACCCACACGTCCCGACAACCCCCGCCCCCCTCTCCCCCATTCCTGCTAGCCTCGCCCCCATGACCACGCCCGCCACCCCGTCCGCCGATTCTGCCCCCCTGCCGCCCCCCCTGTTCGATACGGCTGTGGTTGCAGGCGTCGGGTTGATCGGCGGCAGCGTGGCGCTGGGACTGCGGCAACGGTTCTTGGCAAGGCGGGTCATCGGCTACGACGCCAACCCGGACGTGCTGCGGGAAGCCGAAGCGTTGGGCGTGGTGGACGAAGTGCGGGCCATGCCCGGTGAATGGCTGCGCGGGGCCGACTTGGTGGTGCTGGCCGCGCCGATGCGAGCGCTGACGCCGCTGGCCCGTGACCTCGCGCCGTACTTGAACCCGGCGGCCCTCGTGACCGATGTAGGCAGCGTGAAGGCCGGAATTGCCGCCGAGATGGAGGCGCTGGGCGTGCGAAATTTTGTGCCCGGACACCCGATGGCAGGCAGCGAGCGCGGCGGCGTGACCCATGCGCGGGCGGCGCTGCTGGAAAACGCCGTGTGGGTGCTGACGCCCACCGATCACACGCCCCTCACTGCCCTGAGCCGCGCCCGAATGTTGGTGGAGCATTTGGGCGCGGCCCCGGTAGTCATGCCGCCGGAGGCCCACGACGCATTAGTCGCCACCGTCAGCCACCTGCCGTACCTCGCCAGTCTGGCCCTGACGCATATGGTGGCCCGCGATGAACGCCTGAGCCTGCTGGCCGCCGGGGGATTCCGTGACCTGACCCGCGTGGCGAGCGGCGATCCGCGCATGAGCCGCGACATGGTGGTGGAAAACAAAGTGGCCCTCCGCGAAGCTCTGGCCCGTTTTCGGCGACAGTTGGAGCGCCTAGAGGCCGACCTGGACGAACCCGAAGAGCTGTTGGCCGCCGCCACCGAGGGCAAGCGCACCCGCGACAGCCTGCCTGTGGTGCGCCGCAGCCTGCTGCCGCCCAAGCACGATCTGGTGGTGGCCGTGCCCGACAAGCCCAACCAAATTGGCGCGGTCACTCAGGCGCTTGGGGCGGCGGGCGTGAACATCAAAGATATAGAGGTGCTGGCGATCCGCGAGGACGGCGGCGCGATGCGGCTGGGGCTGGAAACGCTGGAAGATGTGGCCCACGCCAGCCAGATTTTGCGGGAAGCGGGCTTCGAGGTACGCGGGCGAAGCTGAAGCCAGCGCAGGAGCTTTTTTGGCCGATTCTGCCGCCGAGTTTCCCCTTTTCTCATGATGAACAACCTTGAGCAGCTGAATGCTTTTGCCCCGGCATTTTCCCGCTACAGTAACCTATCCAATGACGGCGCTTCCCCCACCCCTCTCCTCTTCGCCGCCCGCCAGCGGCCCCGCCGTCCGCACTCCGGCCCGCCTGACGCCCATCGACACCTTCCGGGGCCTCACGATTTTGGAAGTCGTGGCGCACCACGCCAGCGGCATGGCCCTGCGGCAAGCCGAAGCCGGATCGACGACTTACGAACTGCTGCTGATCCTCAACCGCACGCTGCATTTTGCCGTGCCCGCTTTCGTGTTCCTGTCGGCGGTGGTGCTAACCCGCAGCCTGCTCAAGCGCTTTGATCCGGGGCGTTACTTTTGGCGGCGGCTGACGCGGGGGGCGTGGCCGTACCTGCTCTGGAGTGCTTTGTATATCGGCTGGTACGTGTGGACGGGCCAGCGCACGCCCGATACCCTCACCGATCCGGCCCGCTGGCGCGACTGGCTGCTGTACGGGAAGGCCAGTTTTCACCTGTATTTTTTGCTGGTGGCGCTGGAAGTGTACGTGGTGCTGCCCTTCTTGCTGCCGCTGGCCCGCCGCAAACCCAGCATCACGGCGGCCCTCCTGATCGGGCTGGCGGTGCAACTGGGCCTGTACCTGCTGAACCGCGAAGTGTTGCGGCTGCCTTTTCCGGCCAGTACGGTGCTGTGGTACGCCTTGCCCATTGTGCTGGGGGTGGCGGTCGGCTCACGGCTAGAAGAATTTCAGGCGTGGTGGCGCAAGCGCCGTCTGTTGCTGCTGCCGCTGCTGGTGGCCGCCTACGCGCTGTATTTGCCTGTGGCCCTCGCCTATGCTGGCGGCACGCCCGTGACCCCGGTGGTCTACAGCGGCCTCAGCTGGACATACACCGCGCTGGTGGCCCTGACGTTGTTGGGCCTCGCCTACCGCCTAGAGCGCGGCCCCGACTGGCTGCGGCGCGGCGTGGCCACCATCGGCACGGTCAGCCTACAAATTTACCTGATTCACCCCGCCGTTTTGCAGTTGCTGGAGCGGCGCGGGTTTCCCGACGGGCGGCCCATAGGCTTGCTGCTGACGACTGCGTTGTACGCCCTGATCGCGTTGGCGCTCCCTGCCCTGCTGGGGCGCTTGCTGCTGGGGACAAAGGTGGGCACATTCCTGTTTGGCCGCTAGAGCGTTGGGCGCGGAAGCTCAGCTGCTGAAGCTGAGTTGGTAAAGAATGGCTGCCGGTCAGGATGCCGTCATTCGCGCCGCGCTAGGATACGCCCCGTTCTATGCGTCCACTTCTGACCCTCTCCCTTTCGTTGCTGGCCGCTGCGCTCCTGCCCCATGCGCGGGCCGCCACGCCCCAAAACGTCCTGGCCCTGCCGACTCCCGCGCCCCTTCAGACCCCTGCCGTCACGCCCTCTTCTGGCCCCGTGCCTGCCGAAACCATCACGCTAGACCGTCTGAGCGGGCCATCGTTCCTGCGGATTCCCAACACGTGCCGGGTGCAGAAATGTGCGCTGGTGGTGGTCGCGCACCCACGCGGCCAGAGTGCCGAGAGATTGCACAACAGCCCGCAAGTCAACGTACTCATTCAGGCCCTGCTGGACGCCTCTTTTGCCGTGCTGCTCAGCGACGACGGCGGCGAAAATACGTGGGGCAGCCCCGCCGCGCTGGATCAGGTGGCCGGACTGCACACCGACGCGGTGAAAGAGTTCGAGTGGAGTGGCCGCACCTACGCGCTGGGCCTGAGCATGGGCGGCCTGCTGGCCCTGCGTTCGGCACTTCCCGGCAGCCCTTATGCGGTCAGTGGCGTGGCGCTGATAGACGGCTGGGCCGATTTGCGGGCCGCGTGGGGCGGTTCCATGTCGCGCCGCACCGAAATTGCCGACGCTTACGGCCTTGGCACGGCCCCGCCCGATCCGTCGCTCAATCCAATGGCCCAACTGATGAACCACGCTCCCCTGCCCCTGTTCGTGGCAGCCAGCCCCGACGACGGCGTGGTGTCTATGAAAGCCAACGCAGACGTGCTGTACAGCAGGGCCGAAGCGGGCGTCAGCGATTGGGTGATCCTAAACGGGCCACACTTGGGCGGCAACCGCTTTACACCCACGCTGGCCCGCCAACTGGCCGGATTTTTTGAGCGACTGGAAACACGGGAACTGGCGCGGGGCGGGGTGCGGCGGTAGGAAGAGCAGAATAATTTATGACGCACCGCCCAGAGCTTAAAACCTTGGGCGGTGCGTCACTCTTTTCAGGCAACGTGGAGTTTGCGTTTACATGGCGCTAGGAACCTCAATTCCAATCAATGCCAGCGTTTCTTCAAAGGCGTGGCGCAGCCTTGCCACCAGAGCAAACCGCGCCTCGCGCAGACCTTCGGAGCTTTGCAGCACGTTGGTCACAGGCTTCCCGGCCTTGTCTTTGGCGTTAAACCACGCATTGAACGACGTTGCCAAATCGAGGGCGTAAGCGGCCACCACATGCGGCGAATGCACGCGCACCGATTGGGCTACGACTTCGGGCAATTTGGCGACGATTTTGGCGAGGGTCAGGTCTACGTCTAGGAGTGCGTCCCAATCGGCCCCCACACCACTCACGTCATGCCCGGCTTCCTGCCCCTTGCGGAGAATGCTGGCGGCACGCACGGCGGCGTACTGCACATAGGGCGCGGTGTCGCCGTTGAGGGCCAACGCTTGATCCCAACGGAAGTCGATTTGGCGGGTGGGTTCAGCCTTCAGCATGGCAAAGCGGATCGCACCGATACCGATGCGGCGGGCAATTTCGGCGGCGTCCTCACGGGCGGCCAGCGTAGGATTGACTTCGTTCAGCACGGCCAACGCCCGCTTTTCGGCCTCGTCCATCGCGTCGTCGGCACTGACGGCAATACCCTTGCGCCCGCTGATGGTCTGGCCTTCCAACGTCACGAACGCATAGCTGAGGTGGATGCTGCGCTCTTTTTTCTCGTGTTCTCCCGCCACGCCGAGGCTGCTGCGAACCACCGTTTGCGGGTGGTCTTGGCGCGAATCGATCACGTTGATGACTTCCTGCGCGTGCCCAAAGCGGCGCTCCACGTCGGGCTGACCATCGGGGGCGCTCGTCCAGACCGTGTGGCCTTCGGGATTGGTGGTGAAGGGCTTGAATTTCATGCCCTCGAACAGGCCGAATTTCCAGAACTGGTAGCCGATGTCTTTGGCGGCGTACATGGCCGTTCCATCGGTGCGGATCAGCACCACGTTGGGTTCTTCCAGCCCCGGCATAAATTCCGACACGTCCATCACGAACGCGCCCACATACTTGCCCTCGGTGGGGCGCGAAGTGTACGGACTGTTCTTCAAGATGTTCATGGCTTCGGTGAGGAAACCGCTGCCCACCACGTCGGATTCCCAGTTCAGCAGGTCATAGCGTGCGCCGAGGCGAAAGCAGGTGTGCAGGTGCGCGTGAACCACTTTTTCCACTTCTTCGCGCAGTTCTCCGGCTTCCAGCTTGTGCATGATTTCGGCAATGCCCGGTTCCAGCGCGGCCTTTTGCGGATCGGCATTCAGGCGCACGTAGCCCTCGCCCAGCCAGCGGTCATACTTCTGCACGCCGTCCCAGACTAGGCTGTAGTGGTTGACCGCAAAGATGGATTCCGCCGCCTGCCGCCCGGTGTCGTCGATGTAATTCTGAACCTCTACCGTGTGGCCCGCCGCCCGGAAAATGCGGGCCATGCTGTCGCCCAGCACCACGTTCCGGAGGTGGCCCACATGCAGCTCCTTGTTCGGGTTGACGCTGGTGTGTTCGATCACCACTTTGCCCACCCGCGCTTCAATTTGCGCCGGGTTCTCCACCACATTCCGCACGAATTCGCCCCGGTTCACGAAGAAATTCAGGAACGGCCCCGCCGCCTCCACCTTCTGAATTCCGGCGGGAAGCTGAACGGCGGCGGCCAGTTGCGCGGCGATCTGCGCGGGGTTGCCGCCGAGAGCTTTGGCAATAAGGAAGGCGGCGGGCGTGCCGTAGTCGCCCGCTTTGCTGGGGGGCGTTTCCTGAATGGCCGCGTCGGTGCCTTGTGCGCCGAGCTGCGCGGCAGCCGCTTCTACGGCGAGTTTGAGTTGAGCCTTGAGATCCATAACATGGGAGTTTATCAGCGCCGCAACCCTAATGAGCAGGGGGCAACAGCCTCAGCGCACCACCAGTGCCACCACTTCCGCTTGTACCCGCAGCGGCATTCCGGCAGATTCGGCGTCCAGCCACGCGGTCAGGCGGTAGCTGCCCAACGTCAGGGGCGGCAGCATTCGCCTGAGGGTCAGGGTGTCGCCGGGAGCCAGCGTGCGCGTCAGCAGAATTTCGGTGCAGCCGATGCGCCCGCCTGTGCTGGGGGCAGAAACGGCCTTGCCATCGGCGCGAATAACGGCCACCAGCGGCGGCAACTCGCACGATCCCCAATTGACCTGCGGTGTGTAGCGGAAAGTGACCGGGCGGGTGGAGGTGTTGCGAATGCCCAGAGTGACTGTCACACCCTTCACGTCGGCAGAGGCGCTGGCAACCGCAATCAGGCCGAGGTTGGCGGGCGGTGCCGGGATGTTGATTTGTGGCTTGGGCGGCGTGGGACTGGGTTGGACAGTGGGTTGAATAGGCGGGGGTTGAACGGGTGGAAGTTCAACAGTTGCAGACGCGGCGGGCGGCACAGGGGCGGCTATCGGCTCAGCGCCCGGGGCAATAACTGGCGCAGGAGCAACAGGCGCAGGCGTCGGCCCACGCAACCCGCCGAAGACCGCGCAACCGGTCAGTAGAGTTGGCATCAGCAGCAGCGTGAGCTGTTTCATTCTCAGCCGTTTCACCGCACCGTCACCCGCACTGGTTGGGCCGAAAGTTTCAGGGATGCGCCATTACCGGAACCTGCAAACCAGCCCTCGATCATGTAGTCACCGGAGGCAAGCTCCAGCTCACGGGTATAGGTCACGGCCTCACCCTTGCCTGCCGTGTCGCTGCGGAAATCTTGGGCACACAATCTGGGTTCTCCGGCCAACGGATACACCACTTCCCGCGTGCCCACCCGTAGCACTCGCACCAGCGGCGCAACAGCGCAGTTCTGATCGTTGTCGCGGCCCGCACCCAGTTGCACGGCGGCAGCACCAGCGTTGGCAACTTTCAACGTGAGGGGCACACGGCCTGCCACACTGCGTGGCGCGATCAGGGTTGCAGTTAGGCCGGTTGGCACGGCAACAGCCACAGGCGGCACGCCTACCGAAGTCCCCACCGGGATGGGGGCCGGTTCTACGAAGATAGGCTGCCAGTTTTCTACCGGGGGCAATTCGGGCAGCGCGGTGGATTGCGCCCCGATCCAAGCAGGCCAGAGCAGTAAGGCAGCAAGCAGGGCAAGGCGCAGGCTCATGGCTTCAGGGTACGGCGGAAGTGTGACGGGGGGCTGATAGGGGGCGGCGTAAGGTGTTGGGGCGGGTTCGCCGCTTGGACGCCCCCTTACCCAGCTCCCGCAAGGGGCGAGGGCAACCGCTTTAATTGGAGGTTTCTTAGCCCCTTAGACGCCCTTCTCACCGCCGCTCAAGGCTTCCCCTGCCCCGCATAGAACGCCGCGATGCCCTCTGCGACGGCCTGTGCCAGCCTTTCTCGTCCGCCCTTGTCCATCAGGATTCGCAGGTTGCCGGGGTCGGTCAGGTAGCCCAGCTCTACCAACAGACTGATCTGGGTGCTGGGGCGGGTGAGGGCCAGATTTGCACCCGGCTTCAGCCCTGCGCCGGGGCCGAGATCGGGCAAGGTGCGGCGCAGGGAGGCCAGAATCTGGGCCGAGACGCCCGCCGCCTGCGGGTGCGTGAAGTAGATTTCCGGCCCCCGGATGCCGCGCGGATCGCGTCCATCAGGCAGGGCATTGGCGTGGAGAGACACCAGCAGATCGGCGCGGGCGGCTTCGGCAGCTTCTGCGCGTTCGTACAGGCCCAGCGTCACGTCGGCAGTGCGGGTCAGGATCACGGTGGCCCCCTGCGCCCGCAAGAGTTCGGCGGCCCGCAACGTGATGGGCAGCACCAGCCCTTTTTCGGGTACGCGCAGACTGCCCGCCCCGCCCCACTGCGTGCCGCCGTGCCCCGCATCCAGCGTGATGACCCGGCCCACCAGCGGTTGAGCCGGATCGAGGGCAGGCGGGCGGCGCACCGTGAGCAGCAAATCCGAGCCGTCGTAATGGGCGCTGAAGCCCCACGCCTGAGCCGCCGTCAGTTCCAGCGTCAGGCGCGACACACCGGGGCCAGCAGGCGCGGCAGTCAGGCGCGAGAGCAGCGGATCGGCGGGCAGAGCATCCACCACAGGCGGCGCAGACAGGCCGTACAGCGTGAGCGTCAGCCCGCGCCCATCGTCGGTCTGATCGAGGGTGAAGGGGACGCGCAGGCCACCCAAAGGCACCCGCACGCGCAGGTCAGAGGTGGGCGCAGTCGGAACAGGGGTTACGGGGGGCGCTGGTACGGGTTGAGGGGTGGCCTGCTTGGGGCGTGGCGGTTGCGGGGGCAATTCGGGCAAGTTGGATTCTGGGGGAGCCGGGTTAGAGGGAAGGGGCGCGGGCGATTCGGGCGGGGTGATCGGATCGGGGGGGATCGGCACGGGCAAGACTTCCGGCAAGGCAGGGGGAACTGCGGGCAATCCGTCCAGCACAACGGTTCCTGCCGTTCCCACACGCGGCGCACCGGGCGTCAGGGCCACCTGCGTTGCCGTGACCAACGCCGATACGCCGGGGGCCAGCCGCACGCGCAAGTCGTCGCCCTGCCGCCCTACCGCCGCGAACGTCATGCCGTTTCGGGGGTAGAGGAAGGGATCGCCGCCGAGGGTGGTCAGCAGGTTGGTGGCGTCGTTGAGGCCCAGCCCGCGCACCGTTCCGGGCCGCTGGGTGGCGGTGCGTGGGCCAGCCGCCGTGCTGGTCAGGCGTCCGGGGGCGGCGGCAGCGGTGGTGCGCCCGTCGCGGCCTGTGAGGGACACTGTGAAGGCCGCATTTTGCACGCGGGCAGTGGCAGGCAGCGTGTAAGTGGCAGAATACTGGCCCGCTGGCCCTTCCTGCATGGTCTGCACCGCGCCCCCCGCCAGCCGGAACGTGGCCCGGCCCCCCGGCGATCCCCGGAAACTGACCCGAATGCTGCGCTCGGCGGGAGCATCGGCGGCGGCGTCCCAAAATTCCAGATTCATACGCGGCGTCACGCTGTCGCGGTCTAGGGCGGTAGGCGTGGCAGGCAGGGCGCGGGGCACGGTACGAATCACGCGCAGGGTGCGGCTGCCCGTTTGCCCGCCCGCCGCCGTGACCAACCGCAGATCGTTGGTGCCCACCCGTAACGGCCACCACAGCATAAACAGGCCGTCTGCGCCCACACTCACGGCCTGCCCACCGATCTTCAGATTGGCTCCCGGCGTCACGCTGCCTTCCAAAATCACATGATCGAATGCCACACGGTGACCTTCGGGTGGGTAGGCCACGAACACATCGGGGGCGGCGCGGGCAGAACAGGCGAGCGGAACGGCAATCAGGGCGGCGAGGAGGGCAAAGCGGGACAGCAGCGGCATAAGGCAGGGTTTAGCACGGCGGGGAATGGGCCGGATGTGTGCGGGGAGGTGAGGAGGCGAGCGGCAGTTATTGATGTGACTTGGAAGGTGAACCCCCCCTTTGCTGACGCAACGCCCCTCCTTAGAGGTGGGGACTAAAGCTCTTGCGCTCCCCTCTCAGGGGGGCTGGCTGCGAAGCAGACTGGGGGGTTCGCCCGGAAACGTCTCCCCCAAAACATGTAGAAAACTTTACAACTCCCCGCCCTATCCCGCCGGCTGACCTATCATGGCCGCACCCATGAATGACGATCTGCTGCGGGCTTACCGGGAGGCGCTACCGGACTACGAGGCACTCAGGGACGCGGCGGTGGCCCACACTACGCGCCTGCTGACGGCGGCGGGCCTCAACATTCACCACATCACCGGGCGGGTCAAGCGGGCGGGGAGCCTAGAGGACAAATTGCGGCGCAAGGCGGGCCGCTACGACTCTCTGGACGACGTGACCGATCTGGTGGCCGTGCGCGTCATCACCTATTTCGAGTCCGATGTGGGCGTGGTGTCGCGCCTGATCGAAAAGCATCATGAGGTGGACTGGAACCACTCGATAGACAAATCTAAGATGCATGACCCCGACAGATTCGGCTACATGGGCGTGCATTACGTGGTGCGCGTGCCCGAAGGCGGGTTGCAGGGCGAGGGCTTGCCTGTGGGCGGGCAGCTTGCCGGGGCCAGATTCGAGGTGCAGATTCGCTCGATTCTTCAACACGCTTGGGCCGAAATAGAGCATGACTTGGGCTATAAAAACCGGGACGCCGTGCCGCGTGAGGTACGCCGCCGCTTTTACCGCTTGGCGGGCCTGCTGGAAATGGCCGACGAGGAATTCATGGCCCTGCACCGCATGACCCGCGACTACGCCGCCACCTTGCCCGAACGGGTGGCCGCCGCCCCAGACGACGTGTTTATAGACGCCCAGAGCATGACCCACCTGCTGACGCTGCCGCCTGTGCGCGATTTGGATACGGCGGTGGCTAAAGAGTTGGGCGTGCGCCTGCTCTCTCACTGGTCTGACCCGGAACGCCCGCAGCGCCTTGCGAGCCTGCTGCATTACGTGGGCGTGCGCTCGGTGGGCCTGCTGCACAAGGAACTGAAGCGCAACGAGGGCGACATCAAGCGGTTTGCGGCGGCGCTGATGCCCCGGCTGCGGCAGGCGTGGACTCCGGCGGGCGGCGCTCGCCCCGGCACCAGCGTGGTGCATTACGCGCTGCTGCGGGCGTGCAGCAATGCCAGCCTCGAACCCAGCGAAGTCGTGACTCTGCTTGACCTGAGCGGCGCGGGCAACGAGGCCGAGATGGTGCGGGCGGTGCGCGAGGTCTATCAGGAGGTGACTGGACTCACGGCAGCGGCCCGGACTCCACCTGCCGGGATTCTCTAGCCCATTCCGCTGAAAAACTTGGCAATTGTTAGGCATTGTGCCCTAGAAACTTGACATTTATTAACCGGGCGTCCAGAATCCAGCCTAGAGATACCCATGACCAACGACATTCTTTCTCCCGACGCCGACGCCCCTTACACGCCGCTGATTCCCGCGCATTCGTGGGCCATCATCGATTCCACCTTGCGGGAAGGCGAGCAATTTGCACGGGGCAACTTTAAGACTGGCGATAAAATAGAGATCGCCCGCGCCCTAGACGCGTTTGGCGTTGAATTTATAGAAGTGACCACGCCGATGGTGAGCCAGCAGACGCAGGCCGACATCCGGCAACTGACTGAACTGGGGCTGAACGCCAAAATTCTGACCCATGTGCGCTGCCATATGGACGACGTGCAGCGGGCCGTAGACACGGGTGTAGACGGCCTAGACCTCTTGTTCGGCACCAGCAGCTTTCTGCGCGAATTCAGTCACGGCAAGAACATTGGGCAGATTATCGAGGCCGCGCAGGAAGTGATCGGGTGGATCAAAACCAACCGGCCAGACCTGCAAATCCGCTTCAGTGCCGAAGATACCTTTCGCAGCGAAGAGGCTGATTTGATGGCGGTGTATGCGGCGGTGTCCAAGTTGGGTGTGCATAGAGTCGGGCTGGCCGATACGGTGGGCGTCGCCACGCCCCGGCAGGTCTATACGCTGGTGCGCGAGGTTCGCAAAGTGATTCACGACGGCTGCGGCATCGAGTTTCACGGCCACAACGACACGGGCTGCGCCATCAGCAACGCCTATGAAGCGGTGGAAGCCGGGGCCACGCACATCGACACGACCATTCTGGGCATCGGCGAACGCAACGGCATCACGCCGCTGGGGGGATTTTTGGCCCGCATGTTCACCTTCGATCCGCAGGGCCTCACCGAGAAATACAATCTGGAACTCTTGCCCGAACTTGACCGCATGATTGCCCGCATGGTGGACTTGCCGATTCCGTGGAACAACTACCTGACCGGGGAATTTGCCTACAACCATAAGGCCGGAATGCACCTGAAGGCCATCTACCTGAATCCCGGCGCATACGAGGCGATTCCGCCGGGGGTGTTCGGCGTAGGCCGCCGCATTCAGGCCGCCAGCAAGGTCACGGGCAAGCACGCCATCGGCCACCGCGCCCGCGAATTGGGGCTGCACTACGGCGAGGACGCCCTGCGCCGCGTGACCGATCACATCAAGGCGTTGGCCGAACACAATGAGTTGGACGACGCGCATTTGGAGCAGGTGTTGCGGGAATGGGTGAGCGCTTAATCGGCGTTGGTGGGTGAACCCCCCCGTTGCTGACGCAACGCCCCCCCTTAGAGGGGAGGACAACTGCTTTTTCGCTCCCCTTGAGGGGGGCTGGCTGCGAAGCAGACTGGGGGGTTTACCCGGAATCGTCAGTCGAATTGAGCCACTCAACGTCAATGAGGTCAGGCAATCATTGAAGTCGGTTAGAACTTGGTCACCGTCCCGTCCCCGCCAGACGCTACCCTCTAACCCGTGAGCGCCGCCGATCCCAGTTCCAGAACCGCCCATACCTACCGCGTCTTCCCACCTGTCGGAAAAACGGTGGCCGTATTTGCTGATGCTATGGGCGATCTTCAGGCCCAAGCTGCACAGGCCAAAGCGCCCCTCAGCGCCTTCATAGAATCGGCGGATTTTTCGGGCGTCAGCCTCCGCATTTTTACCCCCACCCGCGAAAAGGGCGAGAGCGATTCGGCAGCGGTGGCCGCTTTGGCGCACCTGTTCGCGGCGGGCCAGATTGCCGACGTGACCGAAGTGCAGATGGGCGGCAAGAGCGTGGGAGCGCAACTGTGCGGCGGCGAATGGCTGCTGCTTCAGGGCGATGTGACGGCGGGAGAGGTACAGGCCGATTTTTCGCCCATTGGCCTGACGGGTGCGGCATGGGCGGCTTCGGCGGGCCGCGCCAACTTGGTGGTACAGGTGCCCGATTTGGTTGCGCTGGACGGCTTCATACCCGACAACGCCACCATTTCAGACCTGAACCGGGCCACCGATACTACTGGCTTAATTCTGTACACACTGACCGCTGAGGGCCGTGAAGACGTGAGCTTCCGGGCGTTCGGGCCGCTGAAGGGCTTTACCGAAGACGCCGCGAGTTCCAATATGTTCGCCTGCTTGGTGGGCGTGCTGGCGGCGCGGGGCCAGTTGCCAGACGGCGCGGAAAGCATTCGCGGGGCGCAGCGGCAACCGGGACAATTTGCGCGGCTCACGGCCCAGTTTGTGCCCACTGAGACGGGAGCAAATGGCGTGTGGGTAGGCGGCAAAGCGGTACAGACCGGGCCAGATTCTTGAGCATTCCAGCACGGCGTACCACCCTCGCCGATCTGCGGCACGACTGGTCTGCGGGCGCAGGCATCGCGGGCTTTGTGGTGGTGTTGGTGGGGGCTGCCAGCAGCATCGGCCTGCTGGTGGGCGCGGCGCGAGATTTTGGTTTGTCGGCGGGCCAGACGGCCAGTTGGGTCTTGGCCTGCTACCTCGCCATCAGTATTTCGGGCGCGGCGCTGACGTGGCGCACGCGGGCACCCATCAGCATGGCGTGGAGTACGCCGGGGCTGGCGCTGGTGGCCTCGGTGGCGGCCAGCAGCAGCCTCACCTACCCCGAAGTGCTGGGCGCGTATGTGCTGAGCGCCGCCGTGATGTTGGTGCTGGGCGCAACGGGCGCGTTCGAGCGGGTGACGTCGCGGCTGCCGCCTGCTTTGGCGAATGCACTCTTGGCGGGCGTGCTGCTGCCCTTCGTGCTGGGCGCATTTCGGGCCTTGCCTGTGGCTCCGCTGCCAGTGGGCGGCATGTTGGCCGTGTTCGTGCTGGGCCGAATTTATTTTGCGCGTTGGGCGGTTCCGGCGGCGCTGGTGGTGGGTGCAGGATTGTCGGTGGCGGCGGGCATGGTGGGCGAGTTCAATCCGGCTGGAGCCTCTATTTTCGGCACGCTGGTCTGGACGACTCCGGCCTTCAGTGTCCGGGCTGCCCTGAGTTTGGCGCTGCCCATGACCATTCTCACGCTCGCTTCTCAGCAGTTGCCGGGGCTGGCAGTGCTACGGGCCTGCGGCTTCGGGCGCGTTCCGGCCAGTCCACTCATCACGGCGTCGGGCATTGGCAGTCTGCTGGCGGCTCCATTCGGCGGGCATTCCACCAATCTGGCGGCCATTACCGCCGCCATTTCTGCCGGAGAAGAAGCCCACCCTGACCCGGCGCGGCGCTGGCCTGCCAGCATCAGCGCGGCATTCTTTTATCTGCTGCTGGGCGTGTTCGCGGGCTGGTTGGTGGGGGCGGTAGCAGCTATTCCGGTGGCGGTGGTGTCGGCGCTGGCGGGGCTGGCATTGGTAGGAACGGCGCTCAGCAGTCTGGTGGCCGCACTGGGCGCGGGGCCAGAGCGGGAAGCCGCCTTTTTGACATTGGCGATTACGGCCAGCGGCGTAACGGTCTGGGGCGTGGGCAGTCCGGTGTGGGGCCTGTTGGTGGGCGGCGCGGTGCTGTGGCTGGGGAGGCGACGGGGGAAGGTCTAAGAGTCTAAAGGTCTAGGGTCTAAGGAAGGTCAATCGCTTCGCTCACCCCTACACCCGATCCCACCAATCCCCGCCCACGCCGTATCCTCTCCCCATGCCTTCCACCGATACCTTGCCCTTTGCGCTGCACGCCTTCCGCGATCAGTTTCCGCCGCTGCTGAATGGGCGGGCGTACCTCGACAACGCGGCGGGCGGCCTGCTTCCCCGGCGTTCCATAGAGGCGATTACGGCGCACCTGACGCAGTTCGGGGCCACCAATGCCATGCCCAGCCACGCGCCGGGGCAGGCAGTACTTGACCTGAAAACGCGGGCGCGGGCGGCGACTGCCCTCTTTCTGAATGCCGAAGCACCCGATGTGGCACTGGGGCCAAGTTCTACGGCCCTGAATTTCCGCTTGGCGGCGGCCTTTGCACGGCTCTGGGGGCCGGGGGACGAAGTGATTCTGAGCGGGCTGGAGCATGAGGCCAACGCCAGCCCTTGGCGAGAGCTGGAGCACGTAGGCGTGACGGTGCGCGTGTGGCACGCCCGCCAGCCCAGCATGCAACTGCATCTGGATGACCTGCGGAGTCTGCTGACACCGCGCACCCGCCTCGTGGCTGTGACCGCTGCCAGCAACGTTCTAGGCGTGACCGTGAACATTCCCGAAGTGTCGGCAATGGCCCGCGAATCCGGAGCTTGGACAGTCGTAGACGCCGTTCACGCTGCCCCACACGCCTTTCCCGATGTGGGGGCGTGGGGCGCGGATTTCGTCTCGTTCAGCCCGTACAAGGTGTGGGGGCCGCACTTGGGGGCACTGTGGATTCGGCCAGAACTGCGCGGGCAGTTGCCTTGGCCCAAGCTCAGCTTCGTACCAGACGGCGATATTACGGGCATGGAATACGGCACGCCGCCGTTTGAGTTGCTGGCGGGCTGGCTGGGCACACTGGATTATCTGCGCGAATTGGGCGGCGCAGAACTGCTGACCCGCGCTGCGTTGCAAGCCGCCTCTACCCGCATTGCCGACTTAGAACGGCCTGTGCTGACGCACCTGCTGGAAGGGCTGCTGCACACTCCGGGCGTGACGGTGTACGGCCCGCAAACTGTGGAGGGCCGGGTGGGAACGGTGGCCTTCCGCGTAGACGGCCAAGCGCCTCCCCAGACCGCCGAAGCCCTCAGCGCACGCGGCGTAGATGTGGGCGCGGGCCACTTTTACGCGGTGCAGCCCCTACAGGATTTGGGCGTGTACCCGGAAGGCGTGGTGCGGGCCAGCATCGCCCACTACACCACCGAGGACGATGTGCAGCGGTTGCTGGACGGCCTGAAACAGCTATAGGGAATACAAAAAGCGCTCCCTCAACTGGTGAAGGAGCGCACTGGAAACGCGGCGTGCGTCAGGAAACTGGAAGTGAAGGGTGTGACGCTTGAACAGTCAGAAGTGCGGCGTGATGGGCTGAAATGTAAGAGTTTTGGAGCATTAGCCCGGTCTGCCCACTTCGGAGGTCGGCTTACCCCGCCGGGGGGTGAATCCTCGCCCGCACTATGCCGCGTTTCCAGCGTTGATTATCGGTTCAGTCGGTCAGTTCTGTCAACCAGTTGGTCTGCTGAATCCGGGTTTCCAGTTCGCGGCGCTGGCGGGCCAAAGCGTCGGCCTGAGCCTGTAATTCACGGGCCGGAATGACGGCTACGGTACGAAGTTCGCTGTTGCTATACCGCTGCTGTTTCAGGGAAGCCGCGTCTGCCGCAAGGCGCAGCATTCTGAGGCGCAAATCCAACATGTCACGCTCAGTCAGGGCTTCGGTCAGGCTGGGCGCATCCGGCAGCAGGCCCAAGCGGGTGCCGAGATTGGTGCGGTGAATGCGCGGCAGCAGCGCTTCCAACGCCTCTACCACGCTCATATATTCGGCAATCAGAGCGCGGGGATCCTCGGAGACCTCTTCGCCTTCCTGAATTTGTAGATTGCTCGTAATTCGCTCTGTCAGTTGAGCGGCGCGTTTTTGCAGGTCAGCACGTTCGATCAGGGCTTCGGCAAGCTTCATGGTCAGCTAGAGTACTGCATTCATTCAGAGTGCTGCATTCAACTCATCCCTGAACCGCTTGGCCGCTGCCACACTCGCTGCTACATCTAGCCCGTTGGCGTACTGCACGCCCCGGCTGGCACTGGCAAGTGCGCCCGTTCCCCCCGCATGAAAGGCAGGCGCGAGGTCTGCGGCGGTGGCTCCCTGTGCGCCCAACCCCGGCAACAACAACAGGGCGCGGGGCATCAGGGCGCGGAAGGTGGCAAGGTCACGGGCGTGGGTGGCCCCTACCACTGCGCCCACGCTGGCATACTCTCCATCCACTGCATCCCCTTCCAATTCTTCCGCGTTCAGGCGGGCCACTTCTACGGCCACCCGCTCGCTGATGCCGCTGCCCTGCACATCGTTCTGATCGGGATTGCTGGTCTTCACGAGCACGAAGATTCCGCCGCCATTGGCCCGCGCCGCCGCTACAAACGGGGTCAGGGTGGCAAAGCCTAAAAATGGATTGACCGTCAGGGCGTCTCCGGCGTGGGGGCCGCCCAGCCAAGCGCGGGCGTAGGCCTCGGCGGTGCTGCCGATGTCACCGCGTTTGCCGTCCAGAATCACGGGCAGGCCCAGCGTGCGGGCCAGCGCACAGACCTCTTCCAGTAGAGCAAAACCGGGCAGGCCCAAAGCTTCAAAAAAAGCCAATTGAGGCTTGACGCAGGCGGCGAACGGCGCGGTGGCTTCCAGCACATCCAGCGTATGCAGCCGCAAATGCGCCGTATCGCGGTAGGCGTCGGCGCGGGGGTCTAGGCCCACACACAGCCGGGTCTGGAGGGTGCGGGTGCGCTCAGTAACGGCGTGGGCAAAGGCAGGCAGCGCAGGCATCGGGGAGCAGGCTAACACGGCTGTTGGCGGCGGCAAAAGCCAGGGCCGCGCACCGCCGCGCTACACTGGCGGCTATGCGGCTTTCGGCCACCGACGTTTACGCTTTTCAGGCGCTTGGCTATTTGGGCCTTCAACACGGGGGACTGCAACATGGGACGCCTGTGGCCGCCGAGCCTCCAGCGGGCCAAGGCGTGGGCCAGCCCGCCCGCTGGATTTCCAGCGACGAAATCAGCGAGGCCACTGGGATTCACCGCCCGTACTTGGTACGGATTCTGGCCGCGCTGACCGCCAAAGGCGTGGTGAAAAGCAAAAAGGGCATCGGCGGCGGCTACGCACTGGCCCGCAAGCCTCAGCTTATTTCTCTGTGCGAGGTGGTGCGGGCCATAGACGGCCCGGTGGCCCCGCTGAGTTGCATCAGTCTGAACTGGCACGAAGAATGCGTGGAGCAGGAGCGTTGCCACGCCCGCAATACCATCTATACCCGCATGCGAGACGCGATGCTGGCCGTGCTGCAAGAGTTCAGCGTGCAGGATTTGGTGGTGGATGCGCGGCAGGGCGTGAGCTACGGCCACTGCCTCGGCCACCTGCTGAAGCCGAACGCCTGAGCAGGCCCCCCACTGCCCCCCAACAAAAAGCAGACAAGTTGATCATTCTTGTCATCTAATGCTCTATGCTCTAAGGCATGACGGTTTTGCCTTCTTCCCCAAGCTCTCCTTCCGCGAAGGTGGCCGCACGAACCGACCTCGCGGCGCTGCAGTTCAACCAGTGGACTGTGGTGGGCCTAACGCTGCTGGGCGTCGTGCTGGGCACATTTTCTGGCCTAGCATTCTTTGTGCTGTTGGCGCTGGGCGCGGCCATGTTGCTGGGTGCGGTGCGCCCCAACCTCTCGCCCCTGCGGGCCGCCTACCGAATGTCGGGGCCAGCGCTGGGCCTCAAGCCGGACGTGGTGGAAGAAGACCCCCGCGCCCATCACTTTGCACAGGGCGTGGGCGGCGTGTTCCTGCTGGCCGCCGGACTGAGTGGCGTACTAGGCCTGACTGTGCTGGGCACCGTATTGGGGCTGACGGTGGTGGCCCTCGCCGCGCTGAACTTATCGCAAAAAATCTGTGTGGGTTGCCTGATGTACTTCCACTACCGCCGCCTGCGCTTCGCCGTCCTCAGCCGCTGAATCCAGCCGTACACAAAGGAACTTGCCATGTCTGACATCGAAACCCTGAAAAAAGAACTGCCCCCCTTTGAAATCTTTGACCTGATTCCCCAGTACGCGGCGGCGGGCCAGATCGACCCGGAGAAAATCGACCTGCTGAAGTGGGCGGGCGTGTACCCCCAGCGGCCCCAAGAAGACGGCTTCTTGATGATGCGCGTGAAGGTGCCGACTGCCGAACTGAGCGCGGCCACAATGCGCGTGGTGGCGGGCATTGCCGAAGACTACGGGCGCGGCTTGTTGGACGTGACGGATCGTCAGGCCTTCCAGTTTCACTGGCTCCGCATCCAAGATATTCCCGACATTCTGAACCGCCTAGAAACGGTGGGCCTGCACACGCGCGGAGCCTGCGGAGACACCGTGCGGGCCGTGATCGCTTCGCCGCTGGCCGGACTGGATGCCCGCGAGCGCATCGACGTTCGCCCGCTGGCCACCGCGATGGAAGGCAGCCTGAGCGGCAACAAAGAGTTTGAAGACCTGCCCCGCAAGTTCAAGATCAGCATCACGGCGACGCCCGAATTGGAAGGCATTCACCACATCAACGACATTGGATTCCTTGCCCACGAAGTGAACGGGGAAGTCGGCTTTGACGTGTGGGTGGGCGGCGGCCTCGGCGCAGTAGCTCACCTTGCCAAGCGCCTCGGCGTGTTTATCCGGCCCGATCAGGTCATCGAAGTGGGCCGCGCTATTACCGGAGCCTACCGCGATCATGGTTACCGCCTGAACCGCAAAAAGAGCCGCCTGAAGTACCTGATCAAAGACCTCGGCCCCGAAAAATTCCGTGAAATCGTGGAAACGGAATACCTCGGTTACAAGTTGCCAGACGGCCCCGCCGCACCCGTGGCCCGCTTCGGCGGCAGCGATGTGCTGGGCGTGAACCCGCAGCGTGACGGCCTGAATTATGTGGTGCTGTCCACCACCGTGGGCCGGATTAATCCCGCCAAGGCCCGCGCTCTGGCCGATCTGTCGGAGCGCTACGGCAAGGGCGTGCTGCGGACTACCGCCTTCCAGAACATGATGATTCCGCACGTGCAGACGGAAGACGTGGACGCGCTGGTGACCGAACTTGCGCTGCTGGAACTGGCCCCCAAAGCTACCCTACGCGGCACCACGATTGCCTGCACGGGCACGCAGTTTTGCCGCCTCGCCCTCACCGAAACCAAAGCGCGAGTCGCGGGCATGATTGATGAGCTGGAGCCGAAGCACGCCGATCTGGACGTGCCCTTCGTGATCAACCTGACTGGGTGCAGCAACGCCTGCACGCGCTATCAGGTGGCCGATCTGGGCTTCATGGGAGCGCAGCGCATTCGCAAAGATGAAAGCGGCGAGGACGTGGCCGAAGAGGTCTACAACGTGCATCTGGCGGGTAGCATCGGGCAGGCGGAACGGCTGGGAGCCAAGCTGAAGGGTATCGTGCCTGCCACGCGCTTGACCGAATACACCGATAAGGTACTCAGCGACTTCAAGGCGAACAAGGGCGCGGGCGAGAGCTTTGTGGAGTACGCAGACCGCGTAGGCCAAGGCCACTTTTTGCCCGATACGGTATTGATCGACGCGCCTATAGCTGAGGCAGTGTTCGCATGAGCGCGGCTGCCACCCCAGAAGGCCGCGTGCTGTGGTTTACCGGGCTGTCGGGCGCGGGCAAAAGCACGCTGGCTTCTGCGCTGCACGCCGAACTGCTGGCAGCGGGCGTGAAGACCGAACTGCTGGACGGCGACGCCGTGCGCGAGAACCTCAGCAAAGGCCTCGGCTTTTCCAAGGCTGACCGGGATACCAACGTTCGCCGGATCGCCTTCGTGGCCGGATTGCTCGCCCAGCACGGCGTCACGGTGTTGGTCAGTGCCATTTCGCCCTACGCCGATACCCGCCGCGAGGTACTGGCCGCCCTGCCCAATACCGCCGAAATCTTTGTGGACGCCCCGCTGGAAACCGTGACCGAACGTGACGTGAAGGGGCTGTATCTGAAAGCCATCGCTGGAGAGATCGCACATTTTACTGGCGTGTCTGACCCTTACGAAGCGCCGACAGCGCCCGATCTGCACCTCAGAACAGACCGCTTGAGCGTGGAGGAATGCTTGAGCTTGTTGCGCCCTCTGGCTGGCCTTAAAGAGACTGTCTCCGCATGACCGCCCTAGAAGAACGGCCCACACAGTCTGCCGCCGTCTTCTCCCCTACCTTCGACGCCCAGACCGACCCGCTGGACGTGATCCGCTGGGCGCTCCAGACCCACCCTGATCTGACCATGCCCAGCGCCTTCAATCTGAACGGCGTGGTGCTGCTGGACTTGGCGGGGCGGGCGGGCTACACGGGCGAAGTGGTGTTCGTGGACACGGGCTACCACTTCCCCGAAACGCTGACCACGCGGGACAATCTGGCCACCCGCTACCCCCAGATGACTTTTGTGACGCTGAACGCGGGAGCTACGCCCGAAGACGGCCAAACCGATGCCAGTCTGTATTCGACTGACCCGGACGCCTGCTGCGCGGTACGCAAGGTGGCCCCGTTGCAGGCGTACTTGCGCCAGCGTGCGCCCTCGGCCCTGCTGAATGCCCGCAGCCGCGATCAAGCCAGCACCCGCGCCGACATTCCGTTTGTCGAGGAAGGCACACGCCGCAAGATCAATCCGCTGGCGTTCTGGACACGGGAGCAGTTGGAAGCCTACGCCGCCGCCCACGCCCTGCCCGTGAATCCTTTGTACGCCGATGGATTCCTGAGTGTGGGCTGCTGGCCCTGCACCCGCGCCGTGAAACCCGGAGAGGACGCCCGCGCCGGACGCTGGGCAGGCAAAGGCAAGACCGAATGTGGCCTGTGGGCCGGGGACGGGAAGCTGTGAAGATTCATTGCTGCGCCGGTATGACGATGACGCGATGTTCAGAGCTTTTTTAATCCTTCAATAGTTGACCTGTTTTATCCACCTTCAATCTTTTGAGTCTGAACCTTCACTACGGCTACAGCCCCGAGGTATCCCCCATGACCATCCTGCTCCCCACCGACCCCACCGCCACACTGCCTAAGCCCCTCGGCGGAAGCTTGGTCAACCGTATTCGTCGCGCTGGACATGACTTTGAGGCTGCCGAACTGGTGGGCCTGCCCCAACTGGAACTGGATGACCGCGCCTACGCCGATTTGGAAATGCTGGCGACGGGAGCCTATTCCCCACTGACCGGATTCGTGAATGAGGCCGATTACCTCAGCATCATTCAGCACCTGCGGTTGGACGATGGCACGCCGTGGAGCATTCCGATTACGCTGCCGGTGCGCCGCAAAGATGCGGGCACACTCCGGGGCCGTGTGGTGCTGACGCGGGGCGGCGAGGCGGTGGGCTGGATAGACGTGCAGGAGCAGTTCGACGCGCAAAAAGGGCTGGAATCCCGCGAGGTGTACCGCACCGAAGACCCAGCGCATCCCGGCGTGGCGGCCCTGTTGGCGCAGGGTGACGTGAACCTGAGCGGACCGGTGGCCCTGTTCGAGGTGCCACGCGGCGCATTTGCCCGCCACCACCGCACGCCCGCCGAAGTCCGCGAGGTCATCGAAGCGCGGGGCTGGCGCTCCAGCGTGGCTTTTCAGACCCGCAACCCGATTCACCGGGCGCACGAGTACCTGCAAAAAGTGGCGCTGGAACTGGTGGACGGCCTGCTGCTGCACCCGCTGGTGGGCACCACCAAAGGCGACGACGTGCCCGCGCACACCCGCGTAGAAGCCTATGAAGTGCTGCTAGACCGCTACTATCCACAGGCCCGCACGCTGCTCAGCGTGTACCCGGCGGCCATGCGCTACGCCGGGCCACGCGAGGCGATTTTGCACGCCCTGTCTCGGCGCAATTACGGCGTCACGCATTTCATCGTGGGGCGCGACCATGCGGGCGTGGGCAGCTATTACGGCACCTACGACGCGCAGGAGATTTTCGGGGCCTACACGGCGCAGGAACTGGGTATTCAGATTTTGAAATTTGAGCACACCTTCTATTGCCAGACTTGCGGCCAACTGGTCAGCCCACGCACTTGCCCCCACGATAGCAGCCACCACCTCATTCTCAGCGGCACCAAAGTCCGCGAAAAATTGCGGGCCGGAGAGCATCTGCCCGCCGAGTTTACCCGCCCAGAAGTGGCCGAAGTGCTACGGGCAGCGTACAGCGTTCAGCCCTAAATCTGCCCAAGCAAGAGTCGAAAGAGGCCGTGAACAACCTGTGAAGGCGCTCCCGGTCTATTCCGCTTGTGCCCCGAGCGCCCAACGTGTTCACTGCCCTCAGCCGCCTCTGGAGGAATCCTATGCAATCCAAACCGCCCCCGACAAAACGAAGTTTTTTGACGTTGGCAACGCCTTTTTTGCTGGCCGCCGCCCTGTCGCCTGAGGCCCACGCACTGGCCGCCACCACCGTTCGCCTCGGCTTTTTTCCTAACCTGACCCACGCGCCCGCACTTGTGGGCCTAGAGCGCGGCACCTTTCAGAAGGCGTTTGGGGCTGTGAAACTGGACGCCAAAGAATTCGTCTCGGGTACCACGCTGACCGAGGCGTTCGCGGCTGGGCAGGTAGACATTGCCTATATCGGCCCCGGCCCCGCCATCAACGCGGCGGGGCGCGGGATGCCCATCCAGTTTATTGCCGGAGCAAGTGAGGCTGGCGCGGTGGTGGTGGCCCGCAAAGACAGCCCGATCAAGAGTTATAAGGATCTGGGCGGCAAGAACGTGGCCGTGCCGAGTCTGGGCAACACGCAGGACATCAGCCTGCGCCACATCCTGAACGAGAACGCGCTGAAGTCGAAGACGGACGGCGGCACAGTCTTGATTACGCCGATTGCGCCCGCCGACATCGTGGCCGCCTTTGCTGCCAAACGGGTAGACGCGACGCTGGTGCCGGAGCCTTGGGGCGCGGTGCTGCAGGCGCAGGGACACCGCATCATCGGCACCGAAAAGACCGTGTGGCGTGATGGAAAGTACCCCACCACCATCGTGATCGTGAATACCAAATTCGCACAGGCCAACCCGCAACTGGTGGCCGCGTTTTTGAAGGCCCACACCGATGCGGTGGCCTTCCTCAACAAGAGTCCGGCAGCGGCGCAGGCAGCGGTCAATTCCCAGTTGTTCAAGCTGACCGGGGCCAAAATCGATCCCCGCGTAATGCAGCGTGCGTTTGCCCGGACACGCTTTACCACCGCCCTTGATCTGGAGGCGCTGAAAGAGTACTCGGCGCTGAATGTGGCCGCCGGATACGCCCGCACCGCCCCCGACCTCTCGCAGTTCCTGAAGAAATAAGATGACCACGCGCCCCGCAGAACTCCCGCGTGCCTCGTCCGGTCAGCCTTCGCGCTGGCGGGTCATCTCTTGGCAAATTATTGGTCTGGCCCTGATTCTCAGTGTCTGGTGGCTGGTCACCGATGTCCTCAAACTCTATCCGCCCTACGTGTTTCCTAGCCCCGGTGCGGTCTGGAAGGAAATCGAATACGGGCTGTTCGGCACTGGCCCGCAAGACGGCAAACTGCTGGATGCTATCGGCGGCAGCCTCCGCCGGGTGCTGACCGGATACGCCATAGCTGTGGTACTGGGCGGCATCGTGGGCCTGCTGATGGGCGCTTGGCTACCGCTGCGGGCCACGTTGGGCGCGTACCTCACGGGCATCCAGAGCGTGCCCAGCATCGCCTTCGTGCCATTCGCCATCCTGTTTTTGGGCCTCAACGAACGCGCCGTGCTGTTCGTGGTCATTCTGGAAGGCTTCATTCCGGTGGCGCTGGCGGTGTCGGGAGCCATTCTGAACGTCCCCCCTGCCCTGCGCGTGGCGGGCCGCACCCTCGGCGCACGCGGGTTAGGGTTGACCTTGCGGGTGCTGCTGCCTGCGTCGGTGCCCAATATCCTGACCGGACTCCGCACTGCTTGGAGCTTTTCTTGGCGGGCACTGGTGGGGGGCGAACTGCTGATCGCGGGCGTCGCTAGTTTGGGTGAGCAGCTAGAAGTGGGCCGCAACACCGCCAACGTGGGCTTGGTACTCGGTACCATCATCATCATCGGCATTATTGGCGGCCTGTTCGATACCGTGCTGCGGGCCATCGAGGGCCGGGTACGCCGCGATTACGGCTTAGAGGTGCAATCATGACAGCCACGATGGAGACTCCAGCCCCACCCGCCCCCCGCACCACCAATGGACGTGGGGCCAGCCTGACCCTAGACGGCGTGAGCTACCGCTATTCCGGGCGCGGCGCTGGGGCCAAAGCAGGCGTCGGGCCGCTGAACCTGAAGGTAGACGCCGGGGAATTCCTGTGCGTGGTGGGGCCGAGCGGCAGTGGCAAAAGCACGCTGCTGTCGCTGTTGGCCGGATTCCTGAAGCCGCAGCAGGGCCAAATTTTGCTGGCCGACACGCCCGTCGTGGGGCCGCACCCGCGCCTGACCCTCGTGCAGCAGGAAGCCGCTCTGTTTCCGTGGCGCACGGTGGCGGGCAACATCGCTTTTGGCCTAGAAAGCCAGCGCATTCCCCGCACCGAGCGCGACAGCCGAATCACCGACTCGCTCCGGCAAGTGGGCCTGACCGGATACGGAGACCGCCGCGTGCATGAACTGTCGGGCGGGCAACGCCAACGCGTGAGCCTTGCCCGCGCACTGGCGACTCAGCCGGGGCTGCTGCTGCTGGACGAACCGTTCAGCGCCCTCGACATCCAGACCCGCACCTCGCTGGCCGATGAACTGCTGGGCATCTGGTGGCAGCAAAAAATCACAGTGGTCTTCGTGACGCACCAACTGGATGAAGCCCTGCATCTGGGACAGCGCGTGGTGGCCCTCAAAGACGGCGCAGTGGCCCTCGACGCCCGCGCCAAAAACGTGAGTGTGAAGCAATTGCGGGAAACGTTGGAAGTTTAGAAGACAGTGAATCAAAACAGACAGGCAACCCGTCGCAAGGTTGCCTGTCTTTCAGGTGCAACTCGAGAGCTTACCATACGGATTCCGTATGATTCCCGTACAGTCGGGACAGCGCCGCCTGTCCGTCCATCTCCCGGAACCCGCACTTTTCCTTCTCCTTCCAGTCGGATTAAAAGCCAAATTGCACGGCTTTTAATCGGAATCGTATCAGTGCCCGCTCACCACCTCTTTCCCCCGCTGCTCCTGCGCCAGCCTGAGCCAGTTGATACGGCGGCTGCGGAGTTCGAAGATGATGACCTTCACGACTTCTTCTAGGCCACGCGCCAAAAATACGCCCCACACGCCTAGCGGGGTGTAGAGACCCAGCCAAATCGCCAGCGGCAGGCCCACCACGAACGCGCCGATCACGTCACCGATAATCACGCCTTTGCCGTCGCCTGCGCTGGGCAGCACGCCGCCGCCCACGATCATGTTGCGAACCTTGAAGACCTGTGTGGCCGCGTTGATCAGGATGCCGAAGAAGGCGATATTGCGAACCTCCTGCCCGACTGCCGGAAACACCAGCGGCAACAACAGGGCACTGAGCGCGAACAGCACGCCGAAGCCGAGGCCCGTGAGCAGACCCGCGCGGGTGATCCGGTGCAGCCAAGTCACGGCTCCGGGCGCGTCTCCGGCTCCCAGCGAGCGGCCAATCAGGACGGTGGCGGCGCTCATCAGACCAAAGCTGCCTACGATAAAGATGCCCTCCAAGGTCAGCACGATCTGGCTGGCGGCCAGTGCCACCGTGCCCACGCGGGCAAAGACGGCAGCGTACATGAATCCGCCGAGGCTCCATGCGAATTCGGTGAAGGCGAGCGGCGCGGCCACCGTGACCAACGGAGTAGCAATACCGCGCCAAGCGGCCCGATCTGGCACAGCAAACGCGGCCAAGTGGCGCGGCCCGTACACCTGATAGGCCAGCAGCGCCAGCTTCAGCGTCTGCGCGATCACGATAGCCCACGCCGCCCCCACGACGCCAAGTTCAGGCAGCGGGCCGACGCCGAACACGAGGCCATACGCGATGATGCTTTCGATGACCACCGTGATCATGGTGGCGACCATAGGCGTGCGGGCGTGCCCCAACGAGCGCAGCGCTCCACTCAGAATCCAGCCCATGACTCCCGGCACCAGCGCCAGCATGACCACCTGCATGTACGGAATGGCAATGGCCGTGACATCTTCCGCGCCGCCCGCCAAGCGCAGCAGCGGTTCTGCGCCCAGCACGATAGGAATGGTCAGCAGCCCCGCCACCACCAGACTGACGCCCAACGCGACGGTGAGCGTGCCGTTCACACCCGCCTGATCGCCTGCCCCGGCCCGCCGCGCCACCAGAATGCTGGTACCCGAACCGAGTGCGCCGAGCGTGACGAAGAACATGAAACTGACGCTTCCCGTGAGGCCGACTGCCGCCACTGCCACCGCGCCCAATGTGCCCACGATGACCTGATTGACGAAAGTCAAGACCAGTTGCAACACCATTTCAAGGCTAACGGGCACGGCAATACTCGCCATTTCACGGGCAGGAGAAATAGCCGGGGTAGGCGGCGGCAGCGAATTTTGAATCGATTCAGAAGAAGGGGGAGAAGTTACCGTCATAGCATTCACGCTACACGCTTGAGGCCGGAGCAGCATCAGCACTTTGGCGGGGCAGGCAGACGTGAACCCGGTGGGTAACAGGTATGAAGGGGGCAAAAAGAGTGCAGGACAGCTGGCCGGGAAGGGCGGGCTGTCCTGCTTGGAAGTTGAGGTGGAAGGTGAACCCCCCGCTGCTCACGCAATGCCCCCCCCTTAGACTTGAGAAGCTCCGCAGGAGAGGTGGGGACAAAAGCAGTTGCGCTCCCCTCAAGGGGGGCTGGCTGCGAAGCAGACTGGAGGGTTTGCACGCGGCTTCAATCTAACTTGGAAGGTGAACCCCCCCGTTGCTTTGCAACGCCCCCCCTTAAAGGGGAGGACAGGGGCCGATTACTCGCTCTGCTTTTCCCCAGCCTGTTCCGCCAACTGTGCCACACGCTCTGCACGGGGGTTCACGCTGTTCAGTACACGCTCAAAGGCGGCAACAACGCTATCAATTTGCTCGGTGGTAATGACCACTGGGGGCAGGAACCGCACGACGAGCGGCGTGGCTTGCAGGGCCAGCACGCCTTCCTGATGCTCCAACGCGTCGATGTAGGGCGCACTCTTCTCTTTCAGTTCCACGCCGATCATCAGGCCAAGGCCACGCACTTCACGGATTTTGGTGGACTTGATGGCCCGCAGTTTCTCCATAAAGTAGTCGCCCTTCACGCGAGCTTGCTCGGCCATGCCTTCGTTTTTCATGGCGCGGATGGCGGCCACACCAGCGGCCATGCTCAGGGGGTTGCCGCCAAACGTGGTGCCGTGTCCGCCCTTGGGCATCTTGTCGGCCACGTCGCCGGTCATGACGAATGCGCCGATGGGGACGCCGCCCGCCATTGCTTTTGCCAGCGTCATTCCGTCGGGCTTGACCAAGCAGTCGGCGGCCACGTTGCAGCCGCAGCGAATACCGTCGGCGTCTTGGCAGCTTTCGGCGCAGAAGTGTTCTACGGCAAACATTTTTCCGGTGCGGCAAAATCCGGTCTGAATTTCGTCCATGATCAGCAGCGCACCCTTCTCACGGGTGATCTGGCGTGCAGCACGGATAAAGTCGGCGTTGGCGGGGCGCACGCCACCTTCTCCTTGCACGGGTTCCAGAATCACGGCGGCAGTGTCCTCGGTAATCGCTGCACGCAGTTCTTCGATATTGCCGTAGGTCACGAACGACACGTTTTTGTTGTCTACAGCGTCACCAAACGGCTCACGGTACTTGGGTTCCCACGTCAGGGCCAAGGCTCCCAGCGAGCGCCCGCTGAAGCCGCGCTTCATGCTGACGAAGTGCTGGCGGCCCGTGGCGGTAATGGCGAATTTCTTGGCCGCTTCCATCGCCTCGGTGCCGCTGTTGCACAGGAACACACGGTCTAAGCCTTCGGGCAGCACGCTCACGAGTTCGGTCAGGAATTCGGCCCGCTTGTCGTTGGGCAGGCTTTGGGGCATCACCAGCAGCGTATCGGCCTGATCGCGGATAGCCTGCACCACGTCGGGGTGGCTGTGGCCGATAGTGGCGACGCCGTAGCCGCCCACGCAATCGATGTATTCGCGGCCACTCTCGTCCCAGACGTTTGAACCTTTGCCCCGCACCATCACGACTTGGTGCTTGTTGTACACACCGCTGTCGTGCCGATTTTCGGCGCTGAGCCAGTTGGAAGGGGCGGCATTGGTTTCGGTCTGAATAGGGTCTTGTACGGTCATAAGACCTCCTTGAAGGTTCCTGCTCTACTTGTTATTCAGTGTAGGACGGAAGTGGGGCCAAGATTGGACAAAGTTTAGGCTTAAGCCGGTCAGTGCTGGGTTGATCAGTCTTGGGCGGGATTCAGACGGGTCAACTCGGAAGGCAGATCGGGCCACTCGTCGGTCTGGGCGGCGGTGGGCTGCCAGTTTTCCTTGCCGCTCCAGTGCGTGATGCTGAGGGCGTACACACAGGTACGCGCCAGATCGCCCGCCGAAATAGGCCGGGTATCGCGTCCGACGACGAGGCCCGGAAACACCCGCTCGGACATGACGGTCAGCGCGGCGCGAGCTTCGGCTTTATCTGTCAGCACCCGCGCCGTGCCGAACGCGATGACGCTGCGGTACTGCACCGACAATTCCAGCGGATCGTTGCTGGGCAAGAGTGCCCCCAATTCGGACGCCTCGAAGGTGGTGCGGGCTGGGGCGGGCGTACTCTGTTCCGTATTGGCCCGCAGCCGCCCCGCGATATTAGTGTGATACACGATGTCGTGTGTGGCGGGGCGGTAGGCAAAAGCCAGCGGCGTGATGAACGGGAAGGCTTCGCCGTCGTCGCCCACCCAGACGCTGGAAATCCGGCCTACGCGCACGCGGGCCAACAGGGCCGTAATCCACTCATCGTCGCGCCGATTGTTGGGGCGGCGGCTGATGCTGGGGTCACGGGTGCGGGGATCGTAGTAGGAAGAGGTCATGTCAGCACCTTCTCGAAGTGATGGCAGGTGATGTTCAGGCCCGCTTTGAGGTACAGGCGGTGGGCGTCGAAGCGGTGCGGCCCCACGCCCGAATCCAGATGAAGTGCTTTGCAGTCCAGCCGCCGCGCCTCGGATTCCAGCCAGCGCAGCAGGGCCAGAGCGTGACCGCGCCCGCGTGCAGAAGGCAGCGTGGACAGATCATCTAAATACAGCATCCGGCCAAACGCCAGCGTCGTCATGACCCGGTAGCCTGCCACCGCTGCGGCCTCCTCACGCCCGGACTCGAAGGCTCCGGCGAGGCGGTAGTGTTCGGGCTGGGCGGCTTGCAAGTGGGCGGCCAACGTTTCGGCAGTTGCCAAAGCAGGCGCGTGGGGCCGCAGTTCGCGCAGGGCAGGCAAGGCCAAGTGCGCCTCCGCCGCCGTGATCGAGCGAAGATGAGGAGCTGCCGCGCCGCTCTCCCCCAGTACTCCACGTTTCGAATCACTCATCGCATCACTTCCCATAGCGTTACACTACCCTTATGGTGGCCCCCACAACAGTACCGCGATTGACAAAAAAGACCAGTCCACCTGTAGCCGTGAATCTGCCTCTGGCCCTGACCCTCAATCGGGAAAGCCCGGACGCCCTGCATCTGCAACTGGCCGCCCAACTGCGGGCCGGGGTCACGTCTGGCACGCTGGCGGCGGGGGTGGTGCTGCCGGGATCGCGGGCGCTGGCGGGGGCGCTGAAGGTGACGCGGGGCGTGGTGACGCTGGCGCTGGCAGAACTGGCCGCAGAAGGCGTGCTGGACGCGGTGCCGGGGGTAGGAATGCGCGTGGCGACAGGAGCCGCCCGCCCTGTGACGCTGCCAAGCGCGGCAGCCCTGCCCGCGTGGTTCGTCATGCCGCCGCCCGCTCCAGTCGATGCCGGACAGCCGCATGGGGGCATCTCGTTCAAGCCCGGTGTGGCCGCCTCGCATCTGCTGGATGTGCGGGCGTGGCGGGCGGCGTGGCAAGCGGCAACGCGCACCGCACCCGGCGGCGATTACGGCCCGGCGGCGGGGCAGTGGCCTTTGCGGGTGGCGTTGGCGGCATTTTTGGCGCGTTCGCGGGGGCTGAACGCTGACCCGGCGCGGCTGATGGTCACGGCTGGCAGCCTCAGTGCGCTGGGCCTGATCGCGGGCCTGCTTCCGCGTGGCAGCCGCGTTTTGTTCGAGAATCCGGGCTACCGGGCCGCCCGCCAAGTCCTACTGGATTCGGGCCACACGGTGATTCCAGTTCCCGTAGATGAAAACGGCCTGATCACGGATACTCTTCCCCCGGCGCGGTTGGCGGTGGTCACGCCGTCTCATCAGTACCCGTTGGGGGTGAGGATGGGTGTCCCCCGGCGCTTGGCCTTGCTGGAGTGGGCACGGCAACACGACGCCCTGATCGTAGAAGACGACTACGACGGAGAATTCCGCTACGGTGCGCCGCCGTTGCCGCCCCTGACCGCGCTGGATGAGGGAGAAGACGGCGGGGGCCGGGTGCTGTATCTGGGCACGCTGAGCAAAGTGCTGACGCCAGCGGTTCGCACGGGGTTTTTGGTGGCTCCGGCGGCGTTGTTGCCTGCGCTGGAGCGGGCGCGGGTACTGGCCGACGCCGGACACAATACGGTGACTCAGGACGCCCTGACCCACTTCATTCTGGGCGGCCACCTTGACCGCCACGTGCGGCGGGCGCGGCGCTGGCACGGGCAGCAGCAGGCAGCGTTGGCATCGGCCTTAGCGCCTCTGACCGAAGGGGAATTGGCCCAATTGGGTGGGATAGAAGCGGGCTTACACGCCTGCCTACACCTCTCGCCGCCCCTGAATGCAGAAGCGGTAGCCGCCGCCCTCGCCCTGCGCGGAATTTTTGTGGGAACATTGCGCCCCTTCACGGTAAAAATTTCTGCTCAGCAAGCCTTGGTCTTGGGCTACGGCGGCCTGACGGTGGCGCAGATAGAAGCGGGCGCGAGAGCGATTGTGGAGGTGGTGCGGGCCGAGTCAGGTAGATTGACCTCATGATTCAGATCACAGTTGACGGGTACGGAACGGTAGAGGCCCGCGAAGGCGAACGTTTGGTGTTGGCCCTAGAGCGCGGCGGAGTGGACATTTTGCACCGCTGCGGCGGCGTGGCCCGCTGCACCACCTGCCGAGTGCAGTTCAGCGCGGGCGAACCGGAAGCCATGACGCAGGCCGAGAAAGACAAGCTGACCGAAAAGGAAATGCAGATCGGCGGCCCGGACGGCGTGCGCCTGTCTTGCCAAATCGAATGCCACCATGACATGAGCCTGACGCCTGTGCAGACCGTACAGAACAGCGGTTTGGAAGCCGGAAAAGCCCCAGCGGAAGGGCTGGAGCCGGAAGCAGTTTGGGTGTGAGGGACTAGAAAGAGTCTCGAACATTTAGGATTGCCCTATCACTCGTGTTGAGGGCAATCGCGTTGCTCACTCACCCTCTCTGCTTCGCAGCTCTGCGAGTCCCAGCCTCCCCCCTCAAGGGTGAGGAGCTAAAACCACGACACCGCCACCCCACACCGTCCCCGCCCAAGTGCGTGTGAGGCCGTCATCCGCGCAGCGGGTGGGCCAATTCCATTTCCAAGACAACTGGCAATTCCGCTTCAGATGAGCAAGAACGCCGACTTGAAACGCGACAAGATCAATCCTCCTCAGCGGAGCGCTAACTCCCCTGACCCCTTTGGGGGCGGGGGCGGGGGGGTGGGGGAGAACGTGGGAGAGATTCAACAAACCTACTAAATTTCCCCTAAAACCCCAACGCCTACCGCAGCCAGTCCTCCCCCACCTCCGCCACAGGCCGCCCCGCCAGATCATCCACCTCGTCTTTACGGGTGGCCCACGCCGGAAACGGATAATTCACCAGCAGTGGCGTCGGCACATCCGGCTGAGAAATCAGCATGGTGCCGGGTTGCAAAATGCCCGCCCGCGCCCGGAAACTCTGGGGCAAGAAGCGGTATTCGGGGCGCTCGGCTTCGGCAAGGTCTAGGCGGCCCACCACGCGAATCGCGGCGTTGGAGACGATCCGGCGCTCCACTTCGCTGGCGGTCTGCTGTGCCCCGATCAGGATGATGCCGAGGCTGCGGCCACGCTCGGCAATGTCCAGCAAAATGTCTTTGATGGGGCCGCCGCCCTCGCGTGGGGCGTACTTGTTCAACTCGTCCAGCACCACAAATACGGTGTCTTGACGCCCGTTTTTTTCCTTGTGCTCGAACAGATCACGCAGTAGGACGCCTACCACGAACATCTGGGCGGGGCCAGACAGGTTGTGAATGTCCACGACGCTCAGTTGGTACGGCCCGCGAATCAGGTTGGGGCGGAATTGTTCGGCCTGCTGGGGCGTCAGGTCGCCGCGCACGAGGGGCGTCAGGGTCTTTTGCACGCCACGCAAGCGGCGCGTGAAGGCCCGCAAGGTGCCCTGATTTTGGTTCAGCACCCAGCGTTTGTCGCCTAGGCCGTCGTTTTCCTCCAGCAGTTTGTATTCGAGGTACGAAATCAGTTGCGAGAACGTTTGGATGCGGGTTTTGCCGAGGTCATCGAAGCTGAGGCCCTCGTCGATGATCTGATCCGGTTCGGCCTGCCAGTCCTCGACGTGCAGCGCGGAGCTGTTGTCTTTTTGCGCCTGCGCCAGCTTGAACAGTTTTTCCTCGATATTGCCAATAACAAAACCCAGGTTCAGGCTACCGCCCGCGTCGCTGAACACGTAGGGCAGCATCCGGCCCAAGCAGAATTCGCGCAGGGTGAACACGAATGGCGTCACGCCCTCGGAGCGCTGATCGACGTGTGGCACGATCACGCCGCCCACCGCGCTCTCACGGGGCGGGGCCAAGAACTGCACGTCGCGGAAGGGGGTCATGGGCAGGCCCAACATGCTGTAACGGTCTTGGGCAAAGCCTTTGCCGAGGCGGGCCTTGTCTTCGCGGTCTATGACTTTGGAGTTGGGCTTGTCCAGAAACAGCAAATCCTCGCCCTTTACGTTGAAGATGATGGCCCGCCCGCCCGCTGTGCCCGCCATCTGGCCGCCACTTTTGGCCGCCACCCGATCCATCACGCCGCTCCGGAAAATGGAGTGCAGCAGGAACAGCGCGTAACTGGTTTTGGTGGCCACCCCGCTGATGCCGGAAATGTTGATGTGGCCGCCGCTTTCGCCGTTGATGAAGCGGAAGTTCAGCGGCAGGGTCTGCCCATCGGCCAGCAGGCCCGCCGGAAACGCGGCTTCTTCCATCTTGTCGGCACTGAGGGCCATGTGCAGCGCCTCGCCGCGTGCGTGGGCCACCAGATCCCCCGGCTGGGGCGGAATAAAGTCTTCGGGGCTGACACGGGTCACCAGCACGCGGGCCGCATACGACACGGCGGCGGGCAGCACTCCAGCCACCACATCGGCCACATCGGACTCGAAGGTAATGCCCTCGTGCCGCTTGCGAACGCTGTCCACGAGGCCGTAAAAGTTGACGGGCTGGCCGTCTGGTTTGTGCGTCTGCACCACCACCAAGTCGTCGAGCTGCACGCTGGAACCGGGCGTGACCGCGAACCAGAAGATCGTGGGCGTGGCGTCTTCGGTGCCCAACACCATGCCAATCGTGCGGGCGGGTTCCGCCAATCTCAGGCCACCCGTCATGCCAGAACCGCTGGGTCGAAGGTGCGGGCGATATGCGCCCGAATCCGGCGCGTGACCAGATCGGCGCTGCCCATGCTGCGGGCCATCGCCTGCTCCAGCGCGGCTGTGGGAATCAGGTTCTGGGGGGCGCGGGGGTCTTTGTGGGCGTGGCTGCCCAGCCTCAGCAGCAGGTTGCCACTCAGGTTCGCCACCTGCCGGACAATCGGGGGCAAAAAGTCGGGTTCGTCGGGCGCGTACATTTCCAGCCTCATCACGCCGCTCATGGGGTGCTGATAGAACGCGGCCTCGCACAAACGCACGTACCAGATAAAGCGTGTGACCGTTTTGTTGTTGTACTGCATGTGCAAAATCGGCGTGCGCTCCCCCGGTTTCAGCTCGGCCAGCAATGAGGCCCGGTCTGGGGGCAAGTACATGGTCTGAATGGTTTTGACACAGCCCACGACTGCGCCGTACAGGTTTTTGCCGCGCAAGGTGCCGTCCTGCACGCTCAGGGTGGTCAGCCATTCGCGGTCATCTTGTTCGTCTATGGGCACAGCGGACGCGTACCCATGCGAGAGTTCCTGTTCGTCGGCCAGCATCGCCTGTTGCAACGTGTGCAGCGCGGCCAGCGGGTCAGATGTGGTGTTCTCCAGCGGGTTATACAGCAACCTTCCCGTGTGCGGGTCGCGGGGCGAAAGCGTGCAGGGATCAAGCCGCAGCCCCGGCGCGTGCGCCAGTACCCGCTTGGCCTTCACGTCGGTCAGTTCGGCAGGCCGCGTGCCGTGTGGGCACAGACTGACCGCGCCTACCACATACGCCCCGAACCCGCCCATGCCCGCCGCGCCGTCATCGTCTTCAATAAACACGCGGGATTCCATGCGCCGCTTGCCGTCTACCACGTACACCCGCTCCAAGCGTTCGGGAATGGGCCGCGCCGCCACAGCCGCCCAGCGCGGCGTTTCTATGTCGATCAATTCACCTTCAAAGGGCGTCAGGGCCAGTTGCCCGCCCTCTATGTCTACAGGCCAAGGGTCAAGTCTAATCCGCATTGGGCGCATTGTAGAGGGGTTGTCAGTGGTGAGTGGTAAGTGGTGAGTGGAAAGGGCAACCCCCCCGTTGCTGGCGCAACGCCCCCCCTTAGAGGTGGGGACAACAGCTTTTGCGCTCCCCTCTAAGGGGAGGTGGCCCGAAGGGACGGAGGGGTTCACACGGAAGCGTCGTCTAAATCCCCCCTCAAAAAGAAGAAGGCGAGCCACCCCTATTCAGGTGCCCCGCCTTCCTCTTTTCCCACTGACTACTCACGACTAACGGTTCTTTATCCGTGATACCCGCTCAATGCCCGCAGTTGCCGCTCATCGGTCAGCGTCAGGCAGCGATAGGCGGGCGTCAACAGGCCGTCGTCGCGCATCTCGCCGATCAGTTTGCTCACGCTTTCGCGGGTGGCTCCGGTGCCCTCGGCAATCAGTTCGTGTGTGGCGCGCACAAAACGCAGGTTGTCGGGGTGCGTGCCGCCCAGGCTGGAATCGGCCAAGTTCAGCAGGTAGCGGGCAATGCGTTCGCGCAGTTCGCCGTCCTGAATGTGAACGCCGTCGTTCATCACGCGCTGGAGTTGGGTGCTGAGGCTGCGCGTGACTTCCCACAGCTCTGCGCCCGTGAGGTGCTGCAAATGAATGGGCGTGATGGTGGCGTCGGTAAGCGCCATGACCTGATGGCTACGGGGCTGGTCGTGCAAGGTTTCTTCGCCGAAAATGTCGCCGGGGCGCATGTGGCGCACGGTCAGGTTGCGGCCCTGAGGAGTCAGACGCACGGCCCGCAAGAGTCCAGTTTCGACCCGGTACAGCGTAGGGGCCTGATCTCCGGCGTAGTACAGCGTGTCGCCCCGGCGAATCGGGCGGCTACGGAGGTCGAGGGCGTTGGGCGACATGCTGCCGGTGGTGCTGACTGGGTTGGAGGGATACAGGGCCATGACGCGCTCCTTGGTGTGAGGACGGCGGGGCCGCTGGTGCGTCCAGACGGTCGGCTGCCGTGCCTTTGTACGTAGACTGTACAAGGTTTGTACAACCTTAGATAGTTCAAACTTCACACTGGCGGGGGTATCCGACACCCTCTAAAGATTGCTTTAAGATTGAACAGTCTGAAGCCCGTCTGATGCGCACCCTCACGCCGCTCAGGGCTTGGGCAGTAGGGTACAGAGATGCTCACTCCCTCTAAAACACTCACCCTCACGCTGCTGGCGCTTGGCCTCGGCACGGCGCAGGCGGTCACGTTTGGCGGCCTGACCGTGACGCCGCGTGGCCCCCAGACGCTGAATCTGGAAACGGGCGCAACCGAACTGCCACAGGGCGGAACCGCCACCGACAGCCGGGGCGGAATCAAGTTGGTGGCGTCGGCCATGCAACTGAGTCCGGGCAGCGCACTGAAGGCCCAAAACGCCACGCTGACCACGCGGCAGGGCGGCACTTTGCGGGCTCAAAACGTGACTTACGACCTGAAGGCCGGAACTCTGACTGCCACAGGCAACGTGACCTACGCCGACGCGAGACTGAAAGGCGTGACCGCCAATACCATCACACTGTACGTAAAAACGGGATTTGTGACGGCCACAGGCGGCGTCAAGGCCACCACTCCGGCCCTGTCGGGTGCGCTACTGGTCTTCGACAGTCAGACCATGCAGACGCTGCTGGGCGGCCCCTTCAGTCTGAAAACCTCGGCTGGAGCCAAGGCGGGCGCAGCGGGAGAGCGCTTGCTGCTGGCCTTCGCGGGCAACCGCCTGACCCGCACCTCCGCACCGGACGCGGGGGCGTTGGCGCGGTTTGGGCCGTACCTGAAATAGCGAAAATGTCTAAGGTCAAGGCTCTAAGAAAGGTCAAGGGCCACCCAGTGAGTGCCCCCACCCCAGCACTTTAGACCTTTGACTTTTAGACTCCTAGACGCTCCTCGCAGCACAGCCGAACCCGCTTGCCGCCCTATTCCGAATCGTTGCCTACGATCCAACCATCGATCACCTGAACCGGGGGAGACTGCAGCACGCCCACCAAGATCAAGACGTCGCTGAGGCACTGGGTTTTTACCCGGTACCACTGATCGACAATCTGAACATCCAGACGGTAAGGATCGGCAGGATTGTGCAAATCTAGGCGGTAATTGCTGATCGGATGGGTTCCGTCAGGCGCGGTGGGTACGGCAAGCATGGTGACTCCTAGGCACAAGGCTTTCTGGTTCCAGGGGGGGGAACAGGGCACCGGACAAGTCGCCGGAGGAAGGTCTTGCGCCTGAGTTACTGTTCAGCTTAAAACTGCCGAGCTTGGGCTGTACTGGGAAAAATTACATTCGTCGCAGTGGCTTACATTCGCCAAGTGTGAAGACTGAAACACTCGGCCCAGATCAGCGAGATTGTCCGCAAAATTTGCCGTCTGAGAAGGGTTTTGTAGCTGTGGTGGGCGCGTGTTAACCTCTGGCCTAAACCAGCATGACCGAGCAGTACCACCCAAAGGGGGTATCCATGACCGCACACCTGATGGCAGGGTTTCTGCCGTTTGAACACGAGCCTTACCACGACTTCGCCCAGCCCGCCGTGGCGCAGGCCCAGCGCGAAGCATTCGCAAAAGTCCGGGAGCAATACAGGGGCCGCACGTTCGGGCTGTACATCGGCGGCGAGCGGGTAGAGGGCCAAGGCTCCTACGAGGTTCGCAACCCCGCCGACACCCGCGAAGTGGTCTGGTGCTTTCCCAAAGCCAGCGCCCAGCAACGGGACGAAGCGGTTGCCGCCGCGCAGCACGCCTTCGAGACGTGGCGCTTTTCCGATCCGTTGCAGCGAGCCAGTATTTTCAAGCGGGCCGCCGAACTGCTGCGGGCGCGGCGCATGGAATTTAACGCTGTGATGACGCTGGAAAACGGCAAGAACTGGGCCGAAGCCGACGGCGAAGTGGCCGAATCGGTAGATCATTTTGAAGTGTTTGCCCGCGAAACCTTGCGCTGGGCCGAGGGCAAACCCGTGTACCCTATGCCCGACGAACACGTGACCACCGTGTACGAACCGTTGGGCGTGGTGGTCTGTATCAGCCCGTGGAACTTTCCGAGTGCTATTCCGCTGGGCATGGCCTTGGGCGCACTGGCGGCGGGCAATACCGTAATTTGGAAACCAGCCAGTGAAACGCCGCTGTCGAGCCTGCTGATGCTGGAATTGCTGTTTGAGGCGGGCTTGCCCAGAAACACGGTGCAGTTTCTGACCGGAACCGATGACGTATTGGGTGACCCCCTCGTCGACAACCCACAGGTGCGAATGATCGCCTTCACGGGCAGCAAGGAAATCGGCTGCCGGATCGTGGAACGCGCCGCCAAAGTGCAACCGGGCCAGAAGTGGATCAAGCGTGTGATGGCCGAAATGGGCGGCAAAGACCCGACGGTGGTGTGTGCCGACGGAGACGTGGAAGCCGCAGCGGTGGGGATCGTGCAGGCGGCGTTCGGGTACGCGGGCCAGAAGTGCAGCGCCTGTAGCCGGGTCATTGCTGAAGACGGCGTGTACGACGCCTTGCTTGATCGTGTAACCGAACTGGCGCGGGGTCTGAAGGTGGGCCTGCCGGAAGACAACGGGGCCATAGGGCCAGTGATTCATGCCGGAAGCGCCGAGCGGATTGGGCGGGCGGTAGAAGCCGGACAGAAGACGGCGCGGCTGGTGCTGGGCGGCGAGACCCCCGATATGGGCGACAGACAAGGCGGCTACGTCTCCCCTACCATCTTTGCCGATGTCGACCCCCGCGATCCCCTGTTTCAAGAGGAAATCTTTGGCCCGGTGCTGGCGTTTACTCGCGCCCGCGACTGGCAACACGCCATAGACCTCGCCAACGATTCGGACTATGGCCTGACCGCCGCCTTCTACAGCCGCGACCCCCACAAAATCAGCGAGGCGCGGCGGCGAATGCATGTGGGCAACCTGTACATCAACCGCAAATGCACGGGCGCACTGTCTGGCACGCACGCGTTTGGCGGCTACGGCATGAGCGGCACGAATGCCAAGGTGGGCGGCCCGGATTATCTGTTCTGGTTTTTGCAGACGAAGACGGTGGCGCAGAGGTACTGAGGAAAGGATTGTCTAAGGGTCGAGAGTCTAAGGGATTAAGAAGGGCATTCGCTGACGCTCACTCACCCCCTCCCCAACCCACTGCTTCGCAGCTCTGCGAGTCCCCCTCTCCTACGCAGCTGTACCAGCCAAGGGAGAGGGAGTAACACAAAGTTTCACAAGTCCCCTTAGACCCCCCCACAACCTAAACTGTCCCCATGACCGACGCCCCCACCCCAGACCGCAATGAACGCGCCCAGATCGCCTTTGCCCGCCTGCTGCCCAAGCTGTTTCGCGGCGGGCAGGCGTTTGTAGGTGTAGAAGCCACGCTGTCGGGCTTAGATGCCGAGACCGCTTGCCAACGCCCCCCGCACCTACCGCACAGCGTAGCCGAACTGCTGGCCCACGTGAATTGGTGGAACCGCTGGATGCTGGCAATTATCGAAGAAGGCCGCGCTCAGCCCTACCCTGCCCACGCCGCCGAAACATGGCCCGCCGTTCAGGAATCCGATTGGCGGCGCACCCGCAACGACTTTTACGAACTGCTGGCCCGCATAGACCCACACGCCGCCCGCCCTGACCTTGCCAGCCCGGTGAACCACGAGGAAACCATTGGCGAACTGTTGGCCGATATGGCCCTGCACACGGCGCACCACTTTGGCCAAATTGTGACCGTGCGGCAGGCATTGGGAGCATGGCCTCCAGCGGGGGGCGGCGATACGTGGTGAGGCGGGCAAACCCCCTCAAAGAGGAGCGCAAAATCAGTTGTCCTCCCCTTAAGGGGGGGCATTGCGAAGCAATGGGGGGGTTCACCTTCCATCTCCATTCTCTCTGCATAAAAGGCCCCCAACCATGACCCAGACCGCCCCAACGCCCGCCGATCAACCCATTCAGTCCACCACATCCAGCGTGTTTTACCGCTCCAGCAAGGCTTACCCAGTGGCCGTGCGGGGCGAAGGCGTGTATCTGTACGATTCGGACGGCAAGCGCTATCTGGACGGCAGTTCCGGGGCGTTGGTGGCAAATATCGGGCATGGGCGGGCAGAAGTTGGTGAGGCGATGGCGGCGCAGGCCCGCACTCTGGCGTTTGTGCACGGCTCGCAGTTCACGTCGCCAGTGTTGGAGGAATACACGGCACGGCTGGCGGCCTTTCTGGACTTGCCGAATTACCGATTTTGGGCCGTATCGGGCGGATCGGAGGCCACCGAAAGCGCCATTAAATTAGCGCGGCAATACCACGCCGAGCGGGGCGACACGGCAAGGTTCAAGATTGTGACGCGGATTCCCAGTTATCACGGGGCGTCGCTGGGAGCGCTGGCGGCCAGTGGCATGGGCGCACGCCGCAGCCTGTACTTGCCGCTGATGCGTGAGGATGCGTGGCCCAAAATGCCCAAGCCTGACCCGGCGCTCAGTGGAGAAGCCGACGCTGAACGCCTGCGGGCCGTGCTGGAAGCGGCGGGGCCAGAGTCGGTGGCGGCGGTGATGGTGGAACCTGTGGTGGGCGCGTCGGATGCGGCGCTGTCGCCGGGGGCGGGCTATCACACGCGCCTGCACGCGATTTGCAAGGAATACGGCGTGCTGCTGATTGCCGATGAAGTGATGAGCGGCATGGGCCGCTGCGGCGTTCCGCTGGCCGTCCGTCTGACCGATCCCGTGACGCCCGACATCGTGGTACTGGGCAAAGGGCTGGCGGCAGGGTACGCACCCCTCGCCGGACTGATGGCAAGCGCCGAGATTTACGACACCGTGATGGGCGGCAGCGGCGCATTCAAGCACGGATTCACCTACGCGGGCCACCCGGTCAGCGTGGCGGCGGGCCTGAGCGTGTTGGACATCGTGGAGCGGGAAGGCTTGGTGGCAAAGGCACAAGAACGCGGCGCACACCTGCTGGCCGGACTACGTGAATTGAAAGCCAAATACGCACAGGTGTTGGAGGTGCGAGGGCAAGGGCTGCTGCTGGGCATGGTGCTGGGCAATCCGGCCACTGGGGAAGCTTACCCGACACCCGGTTTGGCCGAGCGGGTAGCCGCCGCTGCACGGGCACGCGGCCTGATCACCTACCCCGGAAGTGGCGCGCTAGACAGCGTGCGCGGCGATCATCTGCTGTTGGGGCCACCGCTGAGTATCTCGGCGGCAGAAGTGGAAGAAATGCTGGCAGCGCTGGATGGGGCGCTGGGAGAGAGCAGCACTGGCTGAACCCGATTACCTACAAGAACCTGCCCCAGATTCCTGCTGACCAAGCGAGACTGGGGCAGATTTAGTTGTGAAAACTTGATTCGGTAAAATCAGATCAACAACCTACTCCGCTGCAACCTCGGCCTTGGCTTCTTCCAACCGCTGGCCCTCTTCGTGCGTTACATCGGCCAAATTTTCGCGCAGTTCGGCCAACTTCTCCTCACGGTCTACATTGGGGTCTAGGCCGTTGGCGTCGGCGCTTCCGGTGGCTCCCTGCATGCCGTCTTCTACAATTTCATGCTGGTCTTCACGCTGGCTCTGTTCGGGTTGGGTCATACCTGAGCCTGAAGCATGAGCATGAAGGCCCGCCGGGAAAAAGGTCAAGGCCGTATTTATGGACGGCTGGGCCGAGAACACAGACCCCAACGCCCGCACACTGACGCTGGACGCCGCCACCGCCGCCTCTACCAACCGCAGGCGCACCGAATTGGGGGCGTGGGCAAACACGCGCAGCATGGTGCGGGCCAAAGCGGGCGTAGGCGTGCGCGGGGCTAAAAAGGCGTGCCAGTGCGTGGCAGGTAGCCTAAAAAATGAGTGGAAGAAGGCGGGGAGGCCATCTGCCGGAAGCCTCAGCAGGGCGTCCAGTCCCATTAACCCAAGTTCGCGGGCGGCGCGGCGTTCGGGGGGCCAGAGGGCGTGCCACGCGGCTTGGGTGGCTCCTTCTCCATCGGGCAGGGCGTCGGCTATAGCCTGCGCTACCGCCGGAGCATCGGCCAACGCCCCCGACACCTGAAACCCGCTGACCGGATGCACCAAGCCGCCCGCCGCGCCGTAAGCCAGCACCGGGCCGGGTTCGGGGGCCGCCGTATTCATGGGGAAGGCCACCCACTCGGTAAATTCTATGTGGCTGGGAGGCGTGCCAGCCGCGTTCAGGCGGGCGTGCAGGCGGGCTTCCAACTCGGTGCGGGTCAGGCCGGGGCGGGCCACCAGACTGGTTTCCTGCACGAAGTACCGCTGCCCGCCGAGGTGCATGGCATACAGGAAAGTAGGGGCGGCATCCGGCAGCAAATTGGAAGGCTGCCGCCAATCCATCCAAACCATCGCGCCGGGTGCGCTGGGTGGGTGGGCAAAAGTGGCCGTAATACCATAAGCCGTTTGCAGGGCCGCGCCGCCCGGATGCGTGGGCTGCGTGAGGGTGCCGCCATGCCCCCCCGCATCCACGATTACGCGGGCGGGCCAGCGTTCGCCCGCCGCGCCGTGCGCCAGCAGCAACGCGCCGGGGATAGAACGAGGATCGGCACGAAGGACGGTGCCCTGCGTCCAAGTCAGATTCTTTCCTGCGCGGGCCAGCATGGACTCCAGCAGCGCGGCGTTGTCTATCAGCGCATACGGGCGCGTGAGGGCGGTGGCTTTCGGCCCGGTGTAAGCCCGCACATCAGCCCACACGTCAGCGGTGCAGGCGCGTGCCCAAGCAGGCAATTCGTCCAGCCACGCGCCGTAGGTGGGCGCAAAACGCCGGGGCGGATGCGGGGCCACGAGGCGCACCTGGAGGCCGCGCACCGCCAGTTCAGCCGCCAACGCCACACCCGCTGGGCCGCCGCCGATCACTAGAACATCGGTCATGGGGCTGTCTGTGGAGGTGGCATGTGGAAGGCTGGCCGCCGTGTCGTGCTGCATTCGGCTCAGCCTAGCGCGGGCCGGGGCGGGGGGAGTGTGGGGATTGATTCTGGGGAGGGCTGGGGATTGTCTAAGGGTCTAGGGTCTAAGGTGATGGGGCAGGGTGTCGCTGAATTGCTCCAGCACGGAGCAACAGCCTGAGCCTAAGCCAGCAGCCCTCCTTAGACCCTTAGACCCTAGACTCATAGACGCCCTTCGCCCTAGCCACCACACTCCAATTTCCACCGCCAAAACATCAGCAAATGCTCAAGGCCCGCGCAGGCTTCCCCCAAGGCCGGAGTGTGCCCCAAGTGCCCGCAGGCCGCCGCCGCACCCGCTAGCGTGAGTCATGTTCAAGGCCAGCTCCTCAATTCCTCATTCCACCGCTCGCCCCCGCCGCGCCCGCACCGCCGCGCTGCTGATAGGGGCCGTGTCTCTGCCGCTGCTGATCGCCGCCTGCTCGCCGCAAAACGCGCAGGAGAACCTCAACCGCGTGGTGTCCACTCGTGGCCTAGACGTGAAGTACAACCAGCGCTACGGCCCCGATGCCCGCAACGTGCTTGACGTGTATTCGCCCGAAGGCGTGACCAACGCACCCGTCGTACTGTTTATTCACGGTGGCTCTTGGGAAGGCGGCGACAAGGAAGGCCACAAGTTTGCAGGCGAATCGTTGGCACGTGCCGGGTACGTGACGGGCGTGATGAATTACCGCCTCGCCCCCACCAACCGCTACCCCAGCTACGTGCAGGACGCCGCCGCCGCCCTGAAGTGGATGCGCGACAACGCCAAGTCGGTAGGCGGCAACCCCGACAACCTGTTCGTGATGGGCCACTCGGCGGGCGGGTTCAATGCTGTAGAAGCCGTGGTCAACGAACGCTGGCTGCGTGAGGCGGGCGTGCCGATTGCCAGTGTGCGCGGCGTGATCGGCATTGCCGGGCCGTATTCCTACGATTTCCGCGACTTCCCCAGTGCCCGTGCCTTCCCGGTAGGCGGCAACCCCGACGACATCATGCCAGACCGCCATGTCCGCAAAGACGCGCCCCCGCACCTGCTGCTGGTGGCCGAAAACGACAGCGTGGTGTACCCGATGAACGCCGTGAATATGGAAGCGGCCCTGAAAGCGGCGGGCATTCCCGTGACGCGCAACGTGATTCCCCGCGTCAACCATGTGACGATCATGGCGGCGGTGGCGCGGCCTCTGACCTTCTTAGGGAATACGCGCCAGCAGGCGATTGACTTTATAGAGAAGTACCGGGCGCGGTAAGGAACGTCTGAGGGTCTGAGAAGGGCAACTGCCCAGATTAGACCCTCACGCTTTCTTGCGGCTGGGGCACCAGCTGCCGCCAGCTTTGCACGTTGCCGACCTGCACGGTCACGAAGCGCTCCAGTGCCCGCCACAGCATGGCCCGCTGCTCGGTGGGCACGGGCGCTTCTATGCTCGCGCGGACGCTTCGGCGCACGGCGTAGCGCACAAAATCTAGCGCTTCGGGCGGATAGGCGGGCAGACTGGCGCAGTTGCTACACAACATCTGGCCCCCCAGCGGGTCAGGGTGCGCGGGCTGATCTGCGCCGCAGCGGGCACAGCGGGCCGTTTGCGCCACGAATCCGGCGAGGCCCAGCAGCTTGAATCCCATCACCAGTGCTACCCATTCCGGGTCAGGCTGATGAGAGATACCGCGTAAGGCCCCGGCGAACAGTTCGAAGGCCTGCTCGGTAAATTCCCCTTCCTGAAACAGGGCGTCGGCCAATTCCGCCATCAGGTGGGCAAAGGCGTAGCGCTCCGGCTCGGCCAGCTTGGGCAATGCGCCTTCCAGCACGGCTTGCTGCACGCTGGCAAGGTCAGATTGCGGTGTCTGGTAAATCTGGATGCCCACATGATGAAACAGGTTCAGGCGACTGGCAAGTGGCCCACGCACGCCGCCACGTGCAATGGCCTTCAGCTTGCCCTGCGGCGTGAGCAGCGTGACGATAATGTCGCCCGCAGGCGTGACCCGGCGGCGAATGACGATGCCGCTGCGGTTGACGGTTCTAGACCTCACGCCCCTAGTCTAGTGCGGCGGCGGGCAAGAAACGGGGCGAGGGGGCACGGTTGGGCGGAAGCGCTGGCGTGTAAACCCCCCCGTTGCTCTGCAACGCCCCCCCTTAGAGGTGGGGAAATCTTTTGGCCTCCCTTTGAGCGAAGGTGGCTGCAAAGCAGACGGAGGGGTTCCCTTTTCCACCCGCAAGGCGTGCCCAAGCCCACCTTCCGCCCCCCAAAGCTCCGCTTAAACTGATGGACATGAAGGATCACCGCCCCCAAGAACACAGCGTGCGCGACCTGCTGCGCGAACTGTTTCCAGAGACGCACCGGGAACTGTTCGGGCACGAAGCCGACGCCACACACCCGGCCCCGCCGCCCCTCACGCTGGGTTTGTACCCGGTGGCCGATGGGCGGCTGGCACTGGTTCAGGGCGACCAACTGGCCGAATTTACGCCGCTTGATCCCAAAGCCAAGGGGGCCCTGCACTGCGACCTGTGCCACTACACCCGCTCGCGCACCGAGGCGGCGCTGTACCGCGTGCATGTGGCCGCCCGCCGCACCCGCTACGTCACCCTCTGCACAGGCACGCAGTCTTGCCAGCAACGCGCCGGGCGTTCGGGGCTGGAGCGCCTCGCCCACCGCATTTTCCCCATCGAACCCATCAGGGCCGACGAACGCTGAAGCTGCCAACCTGACATTCCACTGACCTGATCTCAAGAAAACGGCAAGCTGTGTCAGATGCGGGTCAATCGCCGCCCCCCTAAGCTGGCATGATGGAAGCATTCTGGGCCGAACTCAGGCTGATGCAGGGACTCTTGGCGGCCTTCGTGCTCAGCGGCGCAATTGGCTGGGAGAGGGAAAGTCGCAACCGGAGCGCGGGCCTCCGCACGCATATTCTGGTGGGCGTGAGTGCCGCGCTGTTCATGGTACTGGGCGAATCGCTGGTCAACTCCTTTGCCAAAGAAGACAATCAGGTGCGCTTCGATCTGATCGGGATTCTGGGCGCGGTGGTCAGTGGCGTCAGCTTTCTGGGCGCAGGAGCCATCTTTTCGGATCGGCACGGTGAGGGAGCCAAAGGCCTGACCACCGCAGCGGGCCTGCTGGCAACGGCGGGGATTGGCGTGGCGTGCGGTCTGCATCTGTACGTGCTGGCAACGGGGGCCACCGCGCTGTTTTTGTTGACGCTGGGCGTGCTGTGGCGCGTGTCGGAATGGGAAAACGGGCGCAACGGCGAGCAGCAGGCGAAGAGTTCGGAGCAGAAGCGGGAAGGGCAGAACGGCTGAGGCTTGGGGCTGTGGCCCGGCGTCTAAGGGTCTAAGAACTGATTAGCCTAGGCGGAATGCTGTTGCGTCCGTGTCTTTCGCTCGGGAGCCGCAACCTCTTTCGTGACCAACGGCAGAACGCTAACCCTGTACCATCTGCCTCTTGTCAGCCTGTCTCAGATTGTATACAGTATCCACAATGAGTCTGCCCGCCCCGAGTTCGTCTGGACTGTCCTTTGCCCGCCCGACGCTGGTGCGCGACGGGGTGTACGACCATCTGCGCCGCGCAGTACTGGACGGCGATCTGCTGCCCGGAGAGCGGCTGGGCGAGGTGGAATTGGGCGAGAAACTGGGCGTGAGCCGTACCCCGATTCGGGAAGCCCTGATGCGCCTCGTGCAAGACGGGCTGCTGGTGGCCGAGGCCAACAAGGGCGTGCGCGTGCGAACCATGACGGCAACCGAGGCGCGTGACGCCTACGTGGTGCGCGAGGAGTTGGACGGGTTGGCTGCTGCACTGGCCGCCGCCCAGCACACCCCCGCCGACGCCGACGCTCTCCGCGCCGCCCTGAATGACCTGAATGCCTCTGTCGACGGCGAATACCGCACGCAGACCCGGCTGGATTTGGCCTTTCACCGGGCCATTACACAGGGCGCACGCAATGGGGCGTTGGGCGATCTGGCCCGTGACCTCGAACAGCGGGTGGCCCTCATCAAGCACCAGACCCGCACCTACAATGCCCACCCCGAAACGGCTGCCCAGCACGCGGCCATTCTCAAAGCCATTTTGGCCCGCGACGCAGACGAGGCCAGAGCCGCCGCCCGCCTGCACGTCCGAACCTTCGCCGCCCTCGTGATGCACAACCTTGGAGAACTCGCATGATTGACCAGCTCTACCGCAAAGCCGTCCTGACCGTTTCGGGCCAGAAGCAAATTGAATCCTTGGTGCGCTCACGGGGCTGGAGCGTAGCGCAGCGCTTTGTGGCGGGCGAAAGTGCCCAGACCGCCATCGCCGCCGTAGGAGAATTGGCCGCCGACGGCATCCTGAGCAACCTTGATCTGCTGGGCGAATTCGTGGCCTCGCCCGAAAAAGCCAACGAATTCGCGGGCCAAGTGCTGCACCTGCTGGACGCCGCCCGCGCCGAGGGCATCAAGCCGTATGTGAGCGTGAAACTCAGCAGCATCGGTCAGGGCCAGACCGTGGACGGCCAAGATTTGGGCCTGACCAACGCCCGCCGGATTATCGGCAAGGCCAAGGAATACGGCGGTTTCGTGTGCTTAGACATGGAAGACCACCCCCGCGTAGACCAGACGCTGGAGCAATTCCGCGTGCTGGTGGGCGAATTCGGGGCGCAGCATGTGGGGACGGTGCTACAAAGCTACCTGTACCGCGCCGAAGCAGACCGTGCCAGCCTCGATGATCTGCGACCCAATCTGCGAATCGTGAAAGGCGCTTACCTTGAACCCGAATCGGTGGCGATGCCCGTGAAGGCCGACGTGGACGCCAATTACCGCAAGCTGGTGTACGCGCACCTGAAGGCGGGCAACTACGTGAACGTCGCCACGCACGACGAAACCATCATTGCCGACGTGCAGCACTTCGTTTTGGCGCACGGTATTTCCAAAGACGCTTTTGAATTCCAGATGTTGTACGGCATTCGCCGCGACTTGCAGAAAGAACTGGCCGCGCAAGGCTACCGCGTCCGCGCCTATATCCCCTATGGCCGCGACTGGTACGCCTATTTCAGCCGCCGCATCGCCGAGCGTCCGGCGAACGTGATGTTCGTGTTGCGGGGGATGCTGAAGGGCTAAAACTAGAATAAATCTATCAGGAGGTAACTTAAATGCATGGGCCATTGCTTGAAGTTGACATGGAATGTGTGTGGGAAAAAGGCGAGTGGAAGGTAACAGTGATTTCTGACGGCCCCTATAAAGGCTGTAATGTGAACTGTTCGAAAGATGTACGAGGCCAAGGCGTCAAATTAAGTGGTTTTGTGCTTGGAACCACCAAACATGACGCTGATCAATACTTCTGTGTGTCGGTTTCTCCAATGGGGAAAAGAGACTATTCCAAAGCTGCATTTACCAGAATTTATGACCCTCGCCCTTAACAGTTATCTGAATCAAAGGAAAATATGCTGAAAATCCAAGAGTACCGCCCCGAATCGTTTATTGACTTCACGCAGGCCGACAACGTGGCCGCCTACCAAGCTGCACTGAAGAAAGTTCGCGCCGAACTGGTGGGCAAGCACTACCCGCTGATCATTGACGGCGTGCGCGTGGACACTGCTGAAAAGCTGGAATCCATCAACCCTTGCAATACGTCCGAGATTGTGGGCAGCACGGCCAAAGCCACTGTAGACGATGCACAGAAAGCGCTGGACGGCGCGTGGAAAGCATTCGAGTCGTGGAAAAAGTGGACGCCCGACGCCCGCGCCCGCATTTTGCTGAAGGCCAGTTCGCTGCTGAAGGCCCGCCGTCTGGAAGCCTGCGCCCTGATGAGCATTGAAGTGGGCAAAAACTACGCCGAAGCCGATGTGGAAGTGGCCGAAGCGATTGATTTCCTCGAATATTACGCCCGCAGCGCCATGAAATATTCGGGCTTCGGGGCCGCCGAGACCACCTGGTATGCAGGCGAGGAAAACGGGCTGATGTTTATGCCCATCGGCGTGGGCGTCTCCATCAGCCCGTGGAACTTTCCCTGCGCGATCTATCTGGGCATGCTGGCCGCACCCATCGTGGCGGGCAACTGCGTGATCGCCAAACCCGCCGAAGATTCGGGCCTGATCGCTGGATTCGTGACCGACATCATGCTGGAAGCGGGCCTGCCTGCCGGGGTGCTGCAATTCCTGCCCGGCGTGGGCGAGGAAGTGGGCGAGTACCTGACCACGCATGCCAAAACGCGCTTTATCACCTTCACGGGGTCTCGCGGCGTGGGCCTGCACATCAACGAAGTGGCTGCCAAGGTGCAACCTGGCCAGAAGTGGATCAAGAAAGTCATTCTGGAATTGGGCGGCAAAGACGGCATGATCGTGGACGAAACGGCAGACATTGAAACCGCCGTGACCGCCGCCGTGCAGGGCGCGTTCGGCTTCAACGGCCAGAAGTGCAGCGCCATGAGCCGCCTGATCGTCGTAGACAGCGTGTATGACGACGTGGTAGGCCAGTTCGTAGAACGCGCCGGAAAACTGCGGGTGGGCACGGGCGAAGACAACGCCAACGTGACGGCAGTGGTCAACGAAGAATCCTTCGAGAAGATCGGCAAATACATCGGCATCGGCAAGGGCGAGGCCAAATTGCTGCTGGGCGGCGAAACTCCCGGCGAACACGGCGGCAAGCAGGGCTATTACGTGCAGCCCACCATCTTCGGCGACGTACCCGCCGACGCCCGCATTGCACAGGAGGAAATCTTCGGGCCAGTCATCTCGGTCATCCGCGCCCGCGACTGGGATCACGCGCTGGACATCGCCAACTCCACCGAGTACGGCCTGACCGGGGGCGTGTGCAGCCGTGACCGCGCCCGTCTGGAGCAGGCCAGACATGAGTTCGAGGCCGGGAATCTGTACTTCAACCGCAAAATTACGGGGGCCATCGTAGGCGTGCAACCCTTCGGCGGCTACAACATGAGCGGCACCGACAGCAAGGCGGGCGGCCCGGATTACCTCGCCAACTTTATGCAACTGAAAACGGTGACAGAGCGCTGGTAAATTCGCTGTCAGCACCTTAAGGTCATAAATCTCACTGCCCCGACCCTCGCCTGCTCCCACAGGTCAGAGTCGGGGCATTGACCTTGAAATGGAACCGAATTCACGGCCCTTGTGGGAAAACTCCGGCCCACCGCGCACTCCTGTAGATTTTTATAAACTCAGTCTAATTCTGTCTAGACAAATATCGCTAGACTACTGACTTGCGGCATAGCATCCGGCCCAAGTTCCACACCAAGTTTGCTTCCACCCCTGACGCTCTGGATGAGGCTGGGCGTCTACACGGCTTTCTATTCCCTTTTGTGCATGATCCAAGGAGAAGTCTGATGTCACTGAACCGTGCCCTGCTTGCTGCCACCCTCGCCCTCTCGCTGGCCGCCTGCTCTCAGCAGAATGCCGCTGTCCCCGACGCCAGCACGCCGGACTTGTCTTCCAGTGGCAACTATCTGGTGGGCTTTAAAGAGAATCCGCTGAGTGCACAGGGTGTAAATCCACAGGCGCTAGAGGCTCAGGCCGTGTTGCAGGCGCAGGCCGTGACTGCCGCTGGGGGAACGCTGAAGCAGCAGTGGGCCGACATCAGCGCCGCCGCCGTTCAGTTGTCGCCTTCTGCGCTGGCGGCACTGAAGGCCAATCCGAACGTGGAATACGTGGAGCTGGAAGCCGTGCATCAGGCGCTGGGCGGGCCAAGTGGCAGTCTGACCCGCGAAGGCAGCAGCCCTGCTCTGTCCTCTCAGGCCTTGAAAGCACAGGCCATCTTCAACCCCAGCGGTGAATACACTTGGGGCGACAACGCGCTGAAAGTGCCTCAACTGCGGGCCAGCAACTACACCGGAGTGGGCGTCGCGGTGTGTGTGGGCGACACGGGCATCGACGCCAACCACCCCGAATTTGCACGCAAGCTGAAGGGGTACAAGAACTTCGTGACCACCGACGTGAACCGCGAAGACCCCTACAAACTCAATGACGTGGACGGGCACGGCACGCACGTGGCCGGAACCGTGTTTGCCCAGCTGGGCGCAGGGACGGGCGCGGCAGCCAGACAACCGGGTATGGACGCGAACGGTGTGGTGGGCGTGGCAACGGGCGTGAACCTGTACATGGCCCGCGTGCTGGGCGACAGCGGCAGCGGCAGCAGCAGCGGCATCATCAACGGCGTGAACTGGTGCGCGGCGCAGCTGAAGTCTCAGGGCGGCGCAGAAAACAAAGTCGTGATCAGCCTGTCTCTGGGCGGAGGCCGGGCCAGCCGAACCGAGCAGCGGGCCTACACTGCCGCGCACAACAAGGGCGTGCTGATCATAGCGGCTACAGGCAACGACGGCGCGGCGGTGTCCTATCCGGCGGCCTACGACAACGTGGTGGCCATCGGCGCAACCGACGCGGACAATGCCAAGGCCAGCTTCAGCAACTTTGGCACCCAAGTGGATCTGGTCGGCCCCGGCGTGGGCGTTCTGAGCAGCGTTCCGCTGGGCAAAGGCACGGCAGCCAACGTGACCGCACTGGGCCGCAGCTTTGCCGAAGTCACCAGCGCCGACCTGAGTGGCAAGGGCACCGTAACAGGCCCAGTGGCCGTTGCGGGCGGCACCAACAACGAATTTTGCGGCACCACCGCCAGCAGTGCGGCTATCAAGGACAAAATCGCCCTGATCAAGCGCGGCACCTGCACCTTTGAGGAAAAAACCGCCAACGCAGTTCGCAGCGGCGCAACCGGCGTCCTGATCTACAACAACGCACTGGGCGCACCCGGCATCGGCCTGACCAATGCCTACACCGTTCCTGTGGTGGGCATCACGCAGGCCGACGGTGAAGCGCTGCTGGCCGCTGGCGCACCTACCGCCACCCTCAGTGTGACGGGCGCAGATTACGCCTACTTCGACGGCACCAGCATGGCCACGCCGCACGTCAGCGCCGCCGCCGCCGTGGTCTGGGCCGCCAAACCCACCCTCACCAACACCGGACTGCTGAACCTGCTCACCACCACCGCCACTGATCTGGGCGCGGCAGGCAAGGACAACAACTTCGGACACGGACTGGTGAACCCGCTGAAGGCCATCACCGGGCAGTAAACCCCGGCTGACACACCCCGCCTCTCTGCCTGCTACGCTGCGGGCAGGGAGGCGACTGCTATGGGACTACTGTTTGTGCTGGTGTTTTTGGGAATCATGGCCTACTTTGCCCACCAACAAGCCCGCCTGAACCGGGCGATGGACAGCAACGACGATTCGAGGCGCGAGGCTGGCTACGTCGGCCCGAATGTGCATGGCCCCACCTGAATTTAAACTCAAGTTCCTATCCTGAACCTGCCCTGCGGCGGGTTTTTTCTTGCGAAATCATGACTGTGCCAGCAATTGATCCACGATCAGAGCGCCGCCCAGAATGGCCGGAATGCCGCCGCCCGGATGCACGCCTGTACCCACTTGCCACAGCCGGGGCGAGAGGCAGTAAGGCTGGGGATGCAGTGGGCCGCCACGCCAGACGGGGTGTCCAAGGCCGTAGATGGCCCCGCCGGGATGCCCGCCCTGTGCGTAGTGGCTGGGGTCAAGCACCCTTATCGCGGAGGCTGAAGCCAGCAGCCCCGGCATATTCAAGACCTGTTCTACCCGCGCCAGTTGCGCCCGCACCCAAGGATGCTCGGGCGTAAGCGGGCGGGCGGTGGCCGGAGCCGTGAGCAACACCGCCAAGCGCGGCCCATCGGCGTGAACGAGGGCCAGCGTATCGGGCGGCAGTGCTCCGGCACGCAGGGCGGCGCGGAAGGCGGCAAAGTTGCTGGGTGGAATGATGCTGGTGGCGGGCAAAGCGACGGGATGCGTGAACGCGGCATACACGGCCACGCCGCTGACCGTGCGCCGGGGCAGGGGCGAATGCATGGGCAAGCCCCGCAACGCCGCCAGCCGGGCCGGGTCAATGGCGCTGACGAGCAGATCGTGGCGGGCCACCTCTCCCCCATCCAGCGTCAGGCTTCCCGACGCCGCATCCACCTGCCCCACGCCGCCCCGAAATTGCACGCCCCGCGCCGTGCAGAAGCCGTGCAAGCTGTCCAGCAGCACGCCCATACCCCCTGCCGGACGGCAGACATGGCCCGCGATCAGGGCCGGAAGCAGGGCATACAGGGCCGGGGCATCGGCGGGCGGCAATCCGGCATTCAGGGCGTGGGTGCGCAGGGCGTGGGCCAACGCCGGATGCACCCGCCGCGCCCGAATCCAGCCCTCGGCGGTAGGGTGCGGCCCGGTGGCGCGTGCCAATGCCGCGCTTGCCCGCAGGAAAGCGGGGGAAGTGAAGCGGGGGGGCGTGGTCAGTAGCGTTTCCAGGTGCGGCGCAACTGGAGCCGCCGCCTCACAGACCCGCAGCCAGTCGGCGTGCAGCGCGTGACCGGGCCGCACAGGCAATGGCACCGGGCCAAACGGCGTGTGATGGATGCCCAACCCACCCGGCAGCGGGCGCAAATCCAGTGGGTCTGAACTTTCCTTCAGGCGGGCCAGAACCCTGTGCCACACGCCGGGAAAGGTAAACAGGCTGGGGCCGGTGTCAACGCTCAGGCCGCCCACCTCAATCCGCCGTAGCTTTCCGCCCAAGCGGTCTGCTTCATACACGGTGATGGCGTGACCGCGCTGGGCCAGCAGTGCCGCCAGTGTCAGGCCCGCCAAGCCGCCGCCGATGATCCCCACAGCATGTTGCAGACAGAACCCCCTCACCCCTTGCTTCGCAAAGCCCCTCTCTGCTCCGCATCTCTGCGAGTCCCACAAAGGGAGGGGGTCAACAACCCCGCTCACCCCTGCCGCGCCAGCCCATACACCAACTGCACCCCCGCCACCGTGCCCACCAGCCAAGGCGACACGATACTGAGGGGGTACAGGCGGGCGGCCTGCTGGGGCGTGGGCGTGCGGGCGAGGGCCAGAGCCATGCCGCCGCACACCGCCCACAAGGTCACGGCCACCAGCCGACTTTCTCCCCATAACAGCGCCCCAGCCAGCGCGAACCAGACCAATGCATAGAAGGCCGTCCCCGCCGCGCCCAAGGTTGTCGCCACTGTGCGCGTGCCGCCTGCCCGGTCAGCGGGAATGTCCTGCACGGCGTCGAAGGCGTGTTTGCCCACCGAGTAGGCCATGAGGGCCAGCAAGGGCAGCAGTGGAATGGGGCCACCCAATACCAGCGCGGGCAATACCAGCGGCAGGGCGTAAGCGACGTTGCTCAGGCCGTCTAGCACCGGGCGGCCCTTAAAGCGCAGGGGCGGCACCGAGTACGCCGCGAACAGGCCCGCCGACAGCACCAACACCAACGACGCAGCGGGCGGAAGCAGCCACGCCAGCGCCAGCAAAAAGGGCAGATTCACGGCCAGAATCGCCGTCAGGAGGGGCGCTCCCTCGCCCGCTGCCAGCCTTGCCCCCTGCCAGCCGCCTTTGCGCCCACTGCGGGCATCTTCGGCCCGGTCAGACAGGTCGTTCAGGCCGTAAATCAGCAGGTTGAAGGGGAGCGTGAAATACAGCAACAGCACCCAGAGTTCTAGCGCGGTGCTATACAAATGCCCGCTGAGCCACAGCCCCGTAATGAGCGTACCTACCGTATTGACCCACAGCGCCGGACGCGACACCGCCAGCAGCCGGGAGAGTGGCAGCAGAGCAGGACGCGGAACGGAACGCAGGCGGGGCACCATATCGGGCCTATTCTAGCGGTGAACTACGGGCCAGCCGTCCCGTAAGACCGGGCTTGTCTCGCCTTTCTGACCCGGCGTAGGCGCTAAACTGTTCCCTGATGCGGCTCGTTTCGTTCCTTCAAGTTCTGCTGCTGCTGGCGCTGGCGGCGTACCTCCTGCTGGTGGCGCTGGAAAACCCGCAGGTGGTGCGGCTGCCCTTGCCCTTCGGACGCGGCGAACTGAGCCTGCCCGTCGGCGCGGCGGTGGCGCTGTTTTTGGTGACGGGGGCGGTGTACGCGACGCTCTTGTTCGTGCCGCCCCTCTGGAATGTGCGGGCCAAGCGTAGGCGCGACGTGCGCGAACGTTCGGCGCTGGAACAGCGGTTGGCCGCCACGTTGCAAGCCCGTTTGGGAGCCATGACCCCGGCCAATCTGGCCCCCGCCGCACCCACCGAATCAGAACAGACGCCACAAGGAACCCAGCCATGAGTCCAGTCAAAACAAAAACCGCCCCCGAACCGCGCTGGCTGCTGGCCCCGCCTGCCAGCCGGGAAGAACTGCTGGACGTGATGCGGGCTTGGCGCGTGTCTCCGCCGCTGGCACAGGTGCTGCATGGACGCGGCCTGACCCGCGAACTGCTTGACCCCCCGCTGACGCTGACGCCCAATCCGGCCCTGATAGAAGCAGCGCGGCGAATCGTGAAGGCGGTAGCCGCCAACAAACGCATCCGCATTCACGGCGATTACGACGCCGACGGCGTGACCGCCACAGCGATTCTGGTGCTGGGGCTGCGGCAAGTCGGGGCCGATGTGCACGGTTTTATTCCGCACCGCCTGAACGAGGGCTACGGCGTGCATCCTGACCGGGTGGAGGAACACGCCGCCGCCGCCGACTTACTGGTCACGGTGGACTGCGGCGTCAGCAACGTGGAAGAAGTGCGGGCGCTGCTAGACAAGGGTGTAGACGTGATCGTGACCGACCACCACGCCCCCGGCAAGGAGTTTCCCGCGACGCTGGTGGTTCACCCGCAGCTGACGGGCGGCTACAACGGGGCGCTGCACAACCTGACCGGGGCAGGCGTGGCCTATCACCTGCTATGGGCCATTTATAACGAGTTGGGCCTGCCCGAACCCCGTTCCCTCACGGCTCTGGCGACGCTGGGCACGGTGGCCGACGTGGCCCCCCTGATCGGAGAAAACCGGGCGCTGGTACGGGCGGGATTACAGGAATTGGAACGCACCACGCATCCCGGCCTGCGTGCCCTGATGGACACCAAACAGGTGCGCCGCCCCACCGCCCGCGACGTGGCTTTTATCTTGGCCCCGCGCATCAATGCCGCTGGACGCTTGGGCGAGGCCGATATCGCGCTGCAATTGCTGACCACCGACAGCCAGCATGAGGCGGCCACCCTCGCGGCGTATTTGGAAACGCGCAATGCAGACCGCCGCGTGCTGCAAGACAAGATGTTCGAGCAAGCACTGGCAATTGCCGACCCTTCGGAACCCGCGCTGGTGGTCACGCACGACGACTGGCACGCGGGCGTGATGGGCATCGTGGCTTCAAAATTGGTAGAGACGTATCACAAGCCCGTGTACATCATCGCGCAGGGCAAAGGCTCGGTGCGCAGCACACCGGGAATCAGCGCGGTACAGGGCCTGCGCGACAGCGAACACTTGCTGAAACGCTACGGCGGGCATCCCGGCGCGGCGGGTTTTTCGATTGCGCCGGAAAACATCTCGGCCTTTCGTGACCGGATTCATGCGTATGCCCGGCAATTTCCGACGCCTGTGTCGACCTTTTTGCTTGATGCCCCCCTACCCACGCTGGGCGCGACGATGGACTTAGTGGCCGAGGCCGCCAGCTTCGAACCTTACGGCGAAGGCCACCGCCCCCCGCTCTGGCACGTGCGCGACACCCTGACCGACACGCGCCTGGTGGGCAAACGCGGCGACAGCCTGCAATTCCGGGTGGGGCCGCTGAAGGGCGTGAAATACGGCGAAACCGACGCCACACCCGGAAGTCGCGACCTTGCCACACAATTGGTGCTGAACGAATTCCGGGGCAAAGTGAATTTGGAGTTGCACGGTCAGGCGTTGCGTCTGCCCGCGACTTTGGGGGTAGAACATCTGGACGCGGCGCACCTCTCCCCCACCCCGCGCCTAGACCCCAAACAAGCCATGCAGCACCTGAAATCCGGGGCCAGTGCCTATGCCGAGGGCGTGGTGGCCGAGTATTTGGGCGGCAACGTGCCAGGCCTGACCCTGACCCGTCCGGGCGACCCGCACCCTGGCGGCGAACTGATCCTGTACGCCCTGCCCACCGAATCCGATCTGCGGATGTGGGTCACAGCGGGGCGGGTGGCCTTCGCGTTTGGCCCCAAAACGCTGGCCGAACTGGAAGGCGCGCTGACCCGGCATCATCTGGCCCCGCCGCCGCCCAACCCGCTGCTAGACGCCACGCAGGACGACGCACACCTAGAGAGCGCCGCCGACGCCTACCGCCGCTGGCAATGGGCGCACCACCACCGCACGCTGAACGATGATGGCTGGACGGCCAGTGTCCACGCCATGCTGGGATTGGAGGTTCCTGAAGTGGATAGGCCCGAAGCGGCGGAACATGTATTGGCTGTGGCCGACGACTAGAACGGGCGACTTCTGAGAACAGCTCTTCCCCTCAGCGGAAGGTGTATACCCACTGTTCGTCGCTGATCTGACACCCATTCTTTTGCATGACCCGCAGCATGGCGGCATTGTCTGTATGGGTGGCCCCCGCGTACACATCCGCAAAGGCTTTGGCCCGGTGCATCAGCGCCAGTTGCAAGGCGCTACCCCGGCCTTGCCGCCGATAATCCCGGTGAACGCCGATCATTTGAATGCTGGCCATGCCGGGTCGTGGCTCACAGACCATCCCCAGAGCCACGATGACGCCGTTCACTCTTTGCAGCAATCCGCCCACAGTGCTGCACGATTCGTAATAATCGAGCTGGCCCTCTACAGTAAATTCGCCGTCCGAATGGATTAGAAATTCTGCCACTTCCTGCGTTGAGAGAATCTCTATTCCAACAGGTTCAAATGCTTCAGGCTGGGGCAACGGCCTATCCAAGGGCGTGAGATGATGGAATGAATGCGACTGAACAGAGATGAATGGAGAATCAGCGGCAAAAGCGTGTGCCGAGTTTGACTTATTGATGATGATGAGAGCGGCGGCCTTATCGCCAACACCACTAGCCAGCTCGGTCAACACTTCAGCCTCTTCCAAAGTACTCAACACATCATTGATATGTACGAACACTATTTTCTTCTGCCCGGCATTGGCAATGGAATACCCGCCGATACACTGACCGTCCCTAGACAACAACTTGGCACTTTCGGCAGCAACTTCACCCCGCTCAAAGCGCCCCCGGAACAGATCGGATGGTGCGGCGTCCATCTTCTTCACGCTGAGATACTCTTCGAGATTGGCGGTAGTTATAGAAGCGAGTGTAAGCATGGAACTCCAACAGTCAGACGACCGCAGGCAATCTGATCCAAATTGAGGGCGAAGTGAGCAATCAACTCCACGAGCAATGAAGTTGCCGCCTAACTGGCATCCTAGCTGAATTAAGCTGGCCTACCTCCACGCCTAACTCAAAGAAATCGGCGCTTGAGGCGTGCAGCACCCGCTTTCAGGGGCGCAGTCAGCCTCAGCCGCCTTGTCTGCGGGCAGTCCACACGCCTCGCCCGCTTTGCACTGCACACCCGGCGTGTGCAGATGCACGATCATTCGCTCTGGCAACATTTCAGTGTGGGTGACGTGGTATTGCAGGGCGGGCGTGTAGCTGTTGCCGTATTCGAACCGCACCTCGGCGGCGTCCTGCACAGGCAACCGCTTGGCAGCGCGATCATAAATAGCCAAGAACTTGCGGTTGGTCATAAATCCGGCTTCCGCTTCCTCGGCAGAGCCGTCCATCAGCTGAATCACCGTTTCGCGCCACGCCGTCGCCTTGCCGCCGCAGTCCATCGCCTCGATAGTCACAGCCTTGACTTCGGTGACGTGGTAGCCCGCAGGCACCAGCACCGCGCCGTGCAGATGGAATTCCAGCGGGCGCTGATCGGTGCCGCGTAGGGCCGACAGGAAGGCGAGGGTAGAAGTCTAGGCGGCGAGGCCGGGAAGCGTTTGAAGGGTCATGAGCTGTCTCCTGTGGAGCAATAGAGTGCGTGTAGGAGAGACATATTTGGCTGAGTACACGGCCAGCGGCGGCAGGGGCTTCGATTCGAAAGCAGCGACATCAGCGCCCTTCCCCTATGAGCGCGAATTCCTGGGCCTGATGGGACTTGGTTTCAATCGGTTCGCTGGGACTCAGGAAGTGGTTGGCCGCCACTGCAAGGGCCGCGCCCAACAGCGGAGCCGCCCAGTACAGCCAATGCGCCGTCCAGATGCCGCTGGCGAGTGCCGGGCCAAAACTGCGGGCCGGATTCATGCTGGCCCCGGTGATCGGGCCGCCCATCATGGCTTCGAGCGCCACCACGCCGCCCACCACCCACGGCAACCCGGAGCGCAGGGCGACGAGCAAGAGGAAAAAGGTCAGGACAGTTTCGAGCGCGAAAGCTTGACCCACGCTTCTGGCGGGCACAGTCACGCCCACATTGCCCTCCACGCCGAACAGGCCAGCAAAACAAAAGCCGCCGAAGCCGCGCCCATCCGTTGGGCCAGCACATACGGCACGGCGCGGTTCAGTGGGAATTTGCCCGCCAGCACCAGCGCAAAAGTCGCTGCCGGGTTGATGTGTGCGCCGCTGATGGGGGCAAGTGCGGCAATGACGGTGGCGACAGTCAGGCCGAAGACCAAGGCCACCCCCGCATGTCCGAGCGCTCCCGTTTGCGCCTGCACCACCGCCGCGCCGGGGCCGAAAAACACCAGCGCAAAGGTGCCGATGCCTTCGGCGGCGAGGGCACGCGGCAGGAGAACACCCACTTAGGCCACCGCGACGGCGGGGCTGTTTTCGTAGGTGGCTGGGACAGGTTGACCGTCTTTCAAGCTCTGCACGAACGCATCAAATTGAACCCGGAGCTGATCGCGCACGGCCCGCCAACGCTCCAAGCTGCCGCCACTCGGATCGGTGAACGGGTAATGCAGGCGGTTCGTTTTGCCGGGATAGACAGGGCAGGCTTCGGCAGCAGAATCGCAGACCGTGATCACGTAATCGAAGTTCTGCGCGTCTGGCACGTCCCAGAGCGTCTTGCTGGTGTGGGCGTCCAAGCTCAGGCCGATCTCCCCCATCACCGTTCTAGCGTCGTCCTTCACGCGGGTGGCCTCGGTGCCTGCCGAATGCACCTCCAGATCAAGGCTGAGCCGCCGCGCTGCATCACGGGTGAGGGCTTCGGCCATCTGCGAGCGGGCCGAATTGTGGGTGCAGAGGATCAGAACACGGGTCATGTCCCGCTTAGCATATCGAATTATTTTGATGCGTCAAGTGGACGGGTTGGGCAAATAATTCGGTGAGAAGAGAGCCGCTCAAGCTGAACAGGGCTTCTTGCCGCAGGATGTAATACATATTCTTGCCGCGCTGCTCGGCCCGCACCAACTCGGCGTCACGCAGAATACCCAGATGGTAAGACACCTTCGATTGGGGCAGACTGAGCAGGGCTTCTAGGTCACAGACACATCGTTCGCCCCCTGCCAAATACCGCACCAGATCAAAGCGGATCTCGTGCGATAAGGCTTTGATCTGGTCAAGGACAGTGGGAGCGGCAACAGCAGTGGTCATCCACCTATTCTAATTGATGGGCTTCAAGAACACACAGCTAGTTAATGGGTTGGATTTACTGCTCGTCCTCATCCACATCTTCGTCAAAGTCTTCCCCATCAAAGTCCTCGCCGTCGTCCAACTCCGCCAAGTCGGAGTCATCATCGCGCCAGTCCTTGATGATCGGCGTGCGGCGCACATCTTCGCGGGGGGCGTTCAGGGTGTCCTCGGCGGCCTCGCCACTCAGGACGGCCTGAGCGCGGCGCAAAATCGCGAGGTCATTGGGGGACTGCTCGTAGCGTTCTGCTAGGTACGCGGCCACCCACGCGCCGAAGTACCACAGGCCCAACTGCGCCGCGTACCCGCCTATTTCCTCCTGAAAGTACGGCACATGCACGACTTCATCGATGCGCGATTCCAAGATTTCGCGGGCCACCAGCAAGGCAGGATCGGCGTCGCCCAGCAGCAGCGCGATTTTGCCGTCGCCCTTTTCATGCTGGGCCTCGAACGCGCCCGTGACGAAGGGCAGCGGATCACCCATAACCGGAATACTCAGCGTTTTGCCGATACGGGCCAGCAAGGTCTGCCACGCCTGCGGGAGCACCTCGGCGTCGGGCGCGGCCAGCAAGAGTGGCGTGCGGCCCCACAAACTCCACGCCAAATCGCGGGCGGGATTGTCCTGCTCCACGCTGGGGGCGCAGCGGTAGGCCAGATCGGTGAGGAGCGCGTCGGCGGCCTGCGCCTGCTCGCCGTGCCCGGTGGCGTGGGCCAGAAACTGGGCAAAATGGTACGTGGCGAGTGGGCCGCCCGGCACCAGCACGTCTATTTCGCTGGCGCTGCCGCCCGTGCTGACGCGGCGAACCTTTGCCCCCGCAACTTCGGCCAGTTCGGCAAAGGTGCGGGCGGCGTCTCCGGCGTCGGCGCTGTCCAGCACGAATTGCGTACCCGTGCGGGTAAAGTTGACGGCCACCAAGGTTTCGGCCAATTGCACGGCCAGCGTGCCCTCACCGACGCCGACAATGGCGTGCGGGCCTTCTTCAGGGCGGGTGGGGCCAGCGTAACTGCCGGGCAAGCGGGCCAGCAGCGCAAACAAGTCGCTGGCGGGAGCAGGAGCAGGAGGGATGGTCATACCGCCTAGCGTACATGGCGTAAGCACTCTGGGTGAGGCGGCGCTCTGGGGGAGGCGCACCAGCAGTCCGGCCAGAGTCTCGGCGGCGCAAAGGCAACCAAAAACACCGTTCAGAACAGAGATTCTGCCTTCACGCCCCTTTAACCTTGCGTGCTAGAATCCTGCCCGTGTCCTTCTCGTCTCATCCCAATTCCAGCAGCCAACAGTCTGCAAAAGGCGTTGCTGGAAGCCGCCCAAACAGAAACGCCGCCTCTTGGGGCGACGTGACTGGCTTACCGATTGACCTGCTCTTGGATGGTGCACTCGACAGGACTCGAACCTGTGGCCTTTGGCTTCGGAGGCCAACGCTCTATCCACCTGAGCTACGAGTGCCCGCACAGATTCCGAACCGGAACCCACAAAGCTCAGGTAAAGTAGCACTTTGCATGAAGGAGATCAAGTGAAGAACAAGAAGTTCGTGAACGTCCTGCTGGGCGTTCTGGCATTGATGTTGGTGGTGGGCATGGCTTACCAGTTCACGCCGAACCTCGGCAGCCTCTTTAACCGCCAGACCGGAACACCCGCCCTGAAAGTGAACGGCGAAACCGTGACGGTAGAAGACCTCGAAGCCCTGCGGCGCGGCAATCCTGTGCTGAGCAGCGCTGACAGCGGGCTGCTGGGCGACGATTTCAAGACCTACGTAGTGGCCCAGAAAGCTCGTCAGGTGCTGTACATTCAGGCCGCCAAAGACATTGACGTGAGCCGGAACGACGTGAATGCCGAAGTGACCAAAGTGCGCGAGCAGAACAACCTGACCGACAACAAGGCCTGGACGGACGCTCTGCAAGGCGCGGGCCTGACCGACGCGGCCTTCCGCAAGCAGGTACGCGACGGCCTCGCCGTGCAGCGCAAGGTGGATTCCATCAAGGCCACCGCCGCGCCCGCCACCGACGCCGAAGCGCAGCTGTACTACACGCTGAATAAGGACAACTTTGTCAGCGACGCCCGGATCGTGGGCCGTCAGATCGTGGTAGCCGACGAGGCCAAGGCCAAGAGCCTGCTGGCACAGGTGAAGGCGGGCGGCGACTTTGCAGCGCTGGCCACCGCCAACAGCACCGAAAACAAAGACCGGGGCGGCGCACTCGGCCCGCTGGAAAACGGCGCTCCCCGCCCGGTGGCGCAGGTGGCCTTGCCCGCAGAAGTCGGCACGGCGGCCTTCGCGCTCACCGAGGGCGGCGTCACCGACGTGATCAAGAGCGGCGGCAAGTTTTACATCGTGAAGGTGGAGAAGTTCCTCGCGCCCGCGCCCAAGCCGTTTGCCGACGCCAAAACCGACGTGCTGACCGCTGTGAACGAGCAGAAGAAGAACGCCGCCGTAGAAGTGTGGGGCGACAAGCTGGCCGCCGACATGAAGATCGAATACATCGATCTGAACTGGAAGGCCGAAGACCCCACCGTAGCGAAAGTCTCGGGCCAGAACATTCCCTACTCGGAAGTGATCGGGCAAGTGGTGGGCAACGAGCAATTTACTGGCCTGCTGCAACAGGTGCCCGCCGAACAGGCCGCGCAACTGGTGAACGGCATTCTGAAACCGCAAGTCGTGCAGAGCCTGATTCAGGGTTACGCCGCCCGCACAGTGGCGCAGGATCAGAAACTGGCGTTGGTGGGCACCCGCCCGGAATTGGCCGCCGCCCTCGCCGCCTACGGTGCGCGTGACGTGCAAGTGACCGACAGCGACGTGCAGAAGTACTACCAAGAGAACCTTGAGCAGTTTAAAACCCCGGCCAGCGGCACCGTGACCGAGGCCAGCTTTAAGGACAGGGCGCAGGCTGTGGCCTTCCGCAACAGCTGGACAGGCGGCAACTTTACGCAGGCCGCCACCAAAGCGGGCGGTACCGTCAGCGAGCGCGGAGCCGTGACGGGCGGCGACGGCAAACTGGGCGAGGAACTGAACGCCGCCGTGTTTACCGCCACCACCCTGAAAACTGCCGGAGATGGCAGCCTGACCGACGTGGTGCAAGTCGGCACGCGCTACTCGGTGGCCTACGTGGCTGATCTGAAACGCGCCACCACCCAGCCCCTGAGCGCCGTGCGTGCCCAAATAGAGCAACAGGTGTTGGGCACCAAAAAGAATGAAGTCGGCACGGCATTTGTCGCCAAGCAAGTCGCCGCTCTGAAGCCCACCGACAACCTGAAGACCGTTCTGGCCGCGCAGGAAAAGCGTGTGACAGCAGCCGCGCCCAAGCCCACGACTCCGGCCACGCCCACTCCGGGCACGCCTGCAACCCCGGCAACGGGTTCGGACACTCCGGCGACGGGCACCCCCGCAACGCCCGCCACCGACACCCCAGCGACGGAAACGCCCGCTCCGGAAACTCCGGCGACACCCGCAGAAACGCCTTAATCCTCTCCCCTTCCGATCTGGGCGGCCCGCATGATGGGGCCGCCCGATTTTTGGTCAGAGTTTGGATAACCCCCCTGTTGCTGACGCAATGCCCCCCTGAGAGGGGACTCAACATCTTTTGCGCTCCCCTCTCAGCGGGGCTGGCTGCGAAGCAGACTGGAGGGTTCTGTCCGCAATCGTCACTCAGATCAGCAAAAAAGTGACCGACTTCCGCCTCTGCGCCATTCGGCCCACGCCTCAGCTTGCCCCGGCCCGCTAGAATTGCCGACACTATGTCTTCTGTCCTGCCGCTCTCCGCGATGCCGCGCGTCTTTTCTGGAATTCAGCCTACGGGTGATCCCCATATCGGGAACTACTTCGGGGCCATGAAAAATTATGTGAAATTGGGCGACCAGTTGGGCAAAAACTCCATTTATTGCGTGGTAGACCTGCACGCGCCCACCAATCCCAGCGCTTATGACCCCAAATTCTTGGCCCAGCGCACCTTCGAGATGGCGGTGGCGAACATGGCGGCGGGCCTAGACCCCGAGAAAGTCATCTTCTTTGTGCAGTCGCATGTGCCGGAGCATACGCAACTGGCGTGGCTCTTTACGGTCATCACTCCGGTGGGCGAACTGGAGCGCATGACGCAGTACAAAGACAAAGCCGGAAAGCTGGAAAGTACCCCGGCGGGCCTGTTGATGTACCCGGTGCTTCAGGCCGCCGACATCTTGTTGTACAAGGCCGACACCGTGCCAGTGGGTGAGGATCAGGTGCAGCACATCGAACTGACCCGCGAGATTGCCCGCAAGTTCAACCATGCGTTTGGCGACATGTTCCCAGAACCGAAGGCAGTGCTGGAAAAGGACGCCCTGCGGATTCCCGGCCTAGACGGATCGGGCAAGATGAGCAAAAGCAAGGGCGAGGCCACCACCATCGGCATTCTGGAGCCGCTGGATTCCATTTGGCAAAAGCTGCGGGTGGCTCCCACCGACCCCGCCCGCGTGCGCCGCACCGACCCCGGCGACCCAGACAAGTGCCTGATCGGGGATTACCACAAACTGTTCAGCGATCTGCCCACGCTGGAAACGGTGTACACGGGCTGCCGCACCGCCGGGATTGGCTGCGTAGATTGCAAAAAACTGTTGCTGGGCAGCATGACGCAGGAACTCGCGCCCATACAGGAGCGGGCCGCCGCCCTGCGTGCCGACCCCGACTTTGTGCGCGACGCTTTGGTGCAGGGTGCAAAAGAGGCCCGCGCCATTGCCCAGCCCGTGTTCGAGGAAGCGCGGGAGAAGGTTGGATTCCTGAAGTTGTGATTTCCAAAACCGTGAATGGAATGTGGGACGTGGGCGGTAGGGTGTGGGAACGGCTGTAGCTCTGGCCCCCGCTCCTCAGACCAGTTTTGCTGTGCAACTGCCCTGTTTTTCGGGCACGCTGGCAGAACTGGCCTCGGCCCTGCGCTCTGGCCGGGTGCTGCCGCCCGAAGTGCCGCTGCTGTCCCTCACACGGGAAGTGTTGGCTTGGGCACAAGGCTTTGGTGCGCTGTATGCCGACGCTCAGCCCGACTTGCTACCCACTTTAGCCAGCGTAATTGCCCTCAAAGCCCGCTTGCTGCTGCCCCAACTTCAGCCTGAAGCCACCGAGGAAAGCTGGCCCGACGATCTGCTGGATGAGCTGGTGGAAGGTGTAGAAGCTTTAGCGGAATTAGACGCGCTGGTGGGCTTTTTATCAGCGCGGAGGCGCGAGCGGGAAGGACTGATCGCCGCCCGCGCCGTCCCCGTGATCCTGCCCCGCCGGGAACGCCCACGCAATCCGGCGGGCAGCCTCAGCAAATTGGTGCGGGCCGCCCACAATGCCGTGCGACAGGTAGACGTGCCGCTGCTCTCGCGTGAACGCCTGACGCTGGCCGACGCCCTGGGTGCGTTACGGGCTTTCGGAACTCGGCTGCGAACCTTCACCTTTCGGGGCATTCCGGCGCAGAACTGGGGCGAGCAGACCACCTACTTCGCCGCCCTGCTGGAAGGCGTCAAAGAGGGCAACTTCAGCGTGCAGCAAGACGACGTGAACGGAGAAATCCTGATCACGTCGCACTTAGAAGAGGGCTGATCTAGGGACTGGAGTACAAGGCCCTCAGTCCTGAGTCTGGTCGTCTACCGTGGCCCCTTCCGCAGCGCGGGTCACGGCGTCCATGCCTGCGCGGGCGGCACTTTCGCTGGAATAGGTTTCGCTGGTGCCGATGACCTGCCCGTTGCGGGCCGTGAGGCTGAAGCGTAGGCCGCTGTCGCTGAGTACAAAACGCGTGCTGTCGGCGGCGTTGGTCTGCACCGATTCCACGCCGTTCATGGCCCCAGCTTTGGCCGTGTAGCGCTCGCTGGTCAGCACGATCTGGCTGTTGCCCGCGTGCAAGTTGAACATAAACTGATCGCCGCTGCGCTTCACTACAAACTTTCCAGCCATGATTTCGCCCCTTTTCAAGATGTGATTTTTCTTACTCTACATCTTTTAGACAAAACTGCGGGAGCAACACACCCGCTGTTGCCCCCCACTTGCGCTGAAAATCGCCGCTTAAACTTTAAGCCATCACTTCTTCGCGTGTTTTGCTGAGGTACACAGCGACTTCATCGGCGCTCCGCACGTCGCTGAGGCTGACGTAATGGTGCTGACCATCGGGGCTGCCGCTTTTGGTCAGCTTGATCTGATCGCCGTCAAGGTGGTCTACCGTGCCCACATGCTCGCCGTTGATGTCCTTCACTTGCAGGTGCTCGGTGATCTGTGCCCGCAGGCTTTCCATCGCCTTGTCGTCGAGGGTTTGCAGATCGCTGTCGGTCATGGCTTGGTCGTTTCCGGTCATAAGAACCCCCAGTTTCGCCCGTGTTGGCGCGGTGTTCTTATGGGACGCCTTGCAGGTGGGACAGGCATGAGCAGGCGGCGAAGGCCCGCTGATGCTTGTCTGACGAAAGGCTGACGCTGGGGCCAGCTCAGAGTCGGGCGAAAGCGGCGGCGGCCTGCACCTGCGCCGCGCTGGGACGCACGCCCGTATACAGCACGAACTGTTCTAAGGCTTGCAACTCGATCACTTCTGCCCCAGTAATCACGGGTTTACCCTCTGCACGGGCAGCCCGAATCAGCGGCGTTTCGGCGGGAGAGGCGACGACATCCATGACCGCCTGAGCCTGAGCAATTTGGGCCGGGGCAAAGGCCAATGCCGCCGCTTCCGGGCCTCCCGCCATGCCAATCGGGGTCACGTTGATCAGCATTTGGGCTTCTTGAGGTTGCGGTTGCCAGTGTTCGGGCTGCCAGATGAAGCCGCAGTTCTGACTCCCCAAATCATGAGCCAACGCTTGCCCCGCCGCTTCGTTTCTCGCCAGAATCGTACCGGACGCAAATCCAGCGTCGCGCAGGGCGAAGGCCACCGCCCGCGCCATGCCGCCGCTGCCGCGCAACACAAAGCGCAGGGCTGGATCAACCCGGTGCTGCGCCAATAACTGCCGCACCGCCAGATAATCGGTGTTGTAGGCGTACAGCACGCCGCCCTCATTCACGATGGTATTCACCGATTGCAGCACGGCAGCCGACGCATCCAGCCTATCCAGATACGGAATGCAGGCTTCCTTGAAGGGCATAGACACCGCGCAGCCGCGAATGCCCAGCGCCCGGATTCCGGCGATGGCGGCGGGAAGATCGGTGGTGGTGAACGCTTTATACAGAAAATCCAGCCCCAGCGCCTCGTACAGATAGTTGTGAAAACGTGTGCCGAAATTGCCGGGGCGGCCTGACAAGCTCATGCAAAGCCGCGTGTCTTTGTTGATTGGTGGTTTCATCCAGCCAGCCCAAGCATCAGATTCAGGTTTTGCACGGCGGCTCCGCTGGCCCCTTTGCCCAAGTTGTCGAGGCGGGCGGCCAGCAAGACGCGGCTTCCGTCGCTGCTGGCGTACACGAACAATTCCAGATCATTCGTGCCGTTCAGCGTTTGCGGGTCTAGAATTGCCGGATTCTCGGCGGGCGGCGTGACCCGTACAAATGTTTGGCCCGCGTAATGGTCGGCCAGCGCGGTATACATCTGCTCTGCGCTAACGCCCAATTCCTCCAAATGCAGCGGGATGGTGACGGTCATGCCCTGCGCCCACGCGCCCACGTTCGGCACAAAAATGGGGGTGCGGGTCAGGCCGCCGTAGCGCATCATTTCGGGAATGTGCTTGTGGTCTAGCCCTAAGCCGTAGCTTAGGAACTCGCCGCGCATGGCGTGAGGCTGGCTCTGCTCGTGTGCGTCGACAAGGGCGCGGCCCCCACCGCTGTAACCGCTGTAACCCTGAATATTCACCAGATGGTGAGCAGGCAACAGGCCCGACGCCGTGAGGGGCGCAAGCAAAGCAATCGCGCCCGTGCTGTAGCAGCCGGGATTGGAGACGAAGCGGGCCGCGCGAATCTGTTCAGCCTGCCCCGCGTTCAGTTCTGGAAACCCGAACGCCCAGCCCGCGTCTACCCGGTGCGCGGTGCTGGCATCCAGCAGGCGGGCGTGCGGGTTGGTGGTCAGTGTCACAGCTTCGCGGGCGGCATCATCGTGCAGGCACAGAATGCTCAGATCGGCGGCGTTGAGGAGTTCGGCGCGGGCCTGCGGGTCTTTTCGGCGGGCCGGGTCGATGCTCAGCACTTCCAGATCGGTGCGGCCTGCCAACCGTTGCCGAATTTGCAGGCCCGTCGTTCCGGCCTCGCCGTCTATAAAAATGGTGGGTAGAGGGGTGGATGTCATCATTTCTCCTGCGGGGTTTGTGCTTGCCACTCGCTGTACAGCAGGCCATAAGTCGCGTCGTCTGTCCATTCTCCCCGGTGCCAGTAGCTTTGGCGCGTCGTCCCTTCATGCCTGAATCCTGCCCGGAGCAGCAGGGCAGCAGCAGCCTGATTGCGTGGATCGATGCTGGCATAGACGCGGTGCAGCCCCAGTGAACCAAAGATCTGCCCAAGCACCAGCCTCAGCCCCTCTGACGCGAGGCCGCGCCCCTGTGCAGTGGGGGCCAGCGTGACGCCCAATTCGGCTTGCTGGCCCATGCCGCGCACCGCGAAATCTCCCAGCAGTTTGCCGCTTGTCGCGTCTGCAAAGGCCACTTGCGTCCAGCCATCTTGCCCCAATGTGCGCCCCTGCATCTGGGTTATCAGGGCTTCGGCATCGGCCAGTGCATAGGGCAAATTCCAGCCCTGATAGCGGGCTACAGCGGGATCGTTGCGGTAAGCGCAGAGGGCCGGGGCGTCGGCGCGGGTAAAAGGGCGCAGCATCAAACGAGACAGGGCGGCGCGGGGCATGTGGGGCAGCGTATCAAGCCGGAGCTTCATTCAGGCTCTTACCAACGCGGTTTGGTCGCGCCCAGCAGGTGATACATCAACGCCTTCTGCGCGTGCAGACGGTTTTCGGCCTGATCGAACACGCGGCTCTTGGGGTGTTCGGTGGCTTCCGGCACGGTTTCCTCGCCGTAGTGGGCGGGCAGGCAATGCAGGAAAATGCCGTGTGGCGCGAGCGTATCCAGCATTTGCGGCGTGACCTGATAGCCCTGAAAAGCGCGGCGGCGAATGTCGGCTTCGGCTTCCTGCCCCATGCTGATCCAGACATCGGTGTACAGCACGTCTGCGCCCGCGATGGCCCCCAGATCGTTGGTCAGGGTCACGTTCGCGCCGCGCTTCACGGCGTCCATCAGCACCGCGCCGTTGGGTTCGTAGCCCACCGGAGTTACGATAGTGACCTCTGTGCCCGTCAAAATGCCCATGTGAATGTGGCTGTTGGCGAGGTTGTTGCCGTCCCCGATGTACACCACGCGCCTGCCCGTCAGATCGGTGCCAAATTCCTGCTCGATGGTCTGGTAATCGGCCAACAGTTGCGCCGGGTGCAGCATGTCCGACAGGCCGTTGATGATGGGGATGGAGGCGTGGTCTGCAAGTTCATGCAAGGTTTGTTGCAGGTATACGCGGCCCATCACGCCGTCTACCCAGCGTTCTAGGTTGCGGGCCACATCCGACACGCGCTCGCGGGTGCCGAGGCCAATTTCGGCGTTGCTGAGCGTAATCGCGTGCCCGCCCAGTTGGTACATGCCCACGTCGAAGGTGGTGCGGGTTCGCAAACTGGCCTTCTCGAACACCAGCGCTATGCTGAGGCCCGCCAGCGGTTTCACGCCGCGCCACTCGCCCCGGCGCATAGAATGGGCGGTGTCCATCACCCCGCGCAGTTCTGCCGCACTCATATCCAAATTGCTGAGGAAGTCGCGGCCTGCCAGCACGGGGGCGGGAAGCGTTTCGGGCGTGTGCAGGAATGGCGCGGAGGCTTGAGCAACCGCTTGGGCCGCCGCCTTTTTGCCTGTTTTGCCCGCTTGTTTCGGAGTGGTGGTGGCCTTGCTGTCCTTCGGCATAGGCGGAGAGTATACAGGAAGATTATGCAATCTGGCTGCATTTAGTTGCAGGCAAGTGACGAGCTTAAGCGATCTGGCCCATAGCCCCTCTCCCCTGTAGGCCGCTAGGGTAACGCCATGTTGAAGGTTGATGTATTGGGCCGCCCCGCCGAAGACAATGCGCTGTGGGCCACGCTGGACGCTGGGCAGGGCCAAACCCGCTTGCTGCTGGACTGCGGTGCGGGCACGCTGGACGCCGTGCCGTTCAGCCAGCTTCAAGCCGTAGACGCCGTGCTGTTTTCGCATCTGCACATGGATCATGTGGGCGGATTCGACACGCTGTTTCGGGCCATTTTCGATCGTCCAGCGGCGGCCACAGCGGGGAATCAGGTGTGGGGGCCACCGGGAACGGCCCGCATTCTGTCTCACCGCTTCCGGGGCTACTGGTGGAACCATGCCCCCGAACTGAGCGGCGTGTGGCACGTTCACGATGTCCACCATAACCACATTCACTCCTACCGCTTCGAGGCCAACGAAGCGTTTGAGGTCGCCCACGACGAGGGCCAGCAGGCGCACGACGGCCTGATCCTGAATACGCCGCAGTTCAGCGTGGAAGCCTTGCCCCTGCACCATCACGGCGTCAGCCTCGGCTACGTGGTGCGCGAGGCGGGCCGGGTCACGGTGAACACGGGCAAACTGGCCGAACTGGGCCTGAAACCGGGCGCGTGGCTGGCGCAGCTTAAGGCGGGGGCGGAGGGGATGCTAGATGTGAATGGCGTGCCACACGACGCCGCCGCCCTCAAAGCGCAGTTACTGGAGCAGACGCCGGGGCAAAGTTTCGCCTACCTCACCGACTTTGTGCTGACACCCGCCGAACAGGAGCGATTGGCCCCCAAGTTGGCGGGCGTGCAGACGCTGTACTTAGAGGCGCAGTATCTGCCCGAAGACGCGCCGCTGGCCGAGCGGCACCAGCACACCACCGTAGAGCAGGGCGCGGCACTGGCAGCAGCGGTAGGCGTGGAACAATTGGTGTTGCTGCACCTCTCCCGCCGCTACCGCCCGGAGCGTTGGCCCGAATTTCTGGCCGCAGCTCGGGCTATCTTTCCGGCTACTGATTTTCCGGCGGGGTGGCTGAGGGATGCTGCTGAGGAGAGCTAATCCAAAGGAATTCAGAGGGCAAATGGTGTATCGTGCCGCCATGCGACTGACATATCGGTCATCGATTTTGAAGCAGGAGTACACCGTGCATTGTTCTGCATCTGAGGTCATAGAGTAGATGTCGACAGGCCCAAACTACATCGGCGTAACAATTCTTATTCCGCTTTCAGTCTTCACGGTACTCTGCATTATCTCCCGAACCAATACTCAGGCGATAGTATCGTTAATATTTTCAGTCGCGGTGTATCTCGCAATTAGGTTTAATTTTCAAGACAATTATCCTTGTATCTCTTCCGAATTCAAGACGGCAGAAGATTACGTAAATTGCTTTAGGATTCAAGAATTATATATTTTTGGCATTCGGCCCGAAATCTATTTCGTTTCATTATTGAGTTTGCCTTTCATTAAGCTTCTTGCTCAATTTGAACATCCCTTCAAAAAAGAGAGGCTTCTGAGGCTCCAATATATGGGCGCTGTGGGCATGTTTCTACTCTTGGGAATGTTAACCAGAGTTCCCAGCCAGTAAGTATTCAGTTCATTCTCAGCACAGATGCCGAACCGAAGCCCATAAAGCTCTGTTCGGCGTCTCCCGTTTTGCAACCACTCCAAAATCATCTGCGCTACCCTAGTTCCCATGACGCTCGCCCTCTTCGATTCGCATATGCACACGCCGCTGTGTGGGCACGCGGCAGGCACGCCCACCGAGTACGCGCAGGCGGCGCTGGACGCGGGCCTCAGCGGGGTCTGTTTTACCGATCATATGCCCATGCCCGCGTGGTACGACGCGCCTTGGCGCATGCGGCTGGATCAGTTGCAGGAGTACAGAGACAGTGTGCTGGCCGCCCGCGAAGCCTTTGCGGGGCGGCTGGAAGTGCGGCTGGGGCTGGAGGCCGACTATCATCCCGGCACCGAACGCTTTGTGGAAGGCGTGCTGGAGGCGCACACTTGGGATTACGTGATCGGCAGCGTGCATTACATCGGCGCGTGGGGCTTCGACAATCCGGAGTTTGTGGCCGAGTACGACGCCCGCGACTTGGGCAGTATTTACCGCCACTACTACACGCTGATAGAAGGCGCGGCCCGCACGGGGCTGTTTGACGCGCTGGGGCACTTGGATTTGCCCAAAAAATTCGGGCACCGTGACCCCGACGGGTATGCGGCCCTGCACGCGCTGGACGTGGTGGCCGAGCGCGGCTTGAGCCTCGATTTCAATACGGCAGGTTGGAGAAAACCCGTGCGCGAAGCCTACCCGGCCCCCGATCTGACCCGCGCCGCCGCAGACCGGGGCATCGGCTTCGTGCTGGGCAGCGACGCGCACAGGCCGCAGGAAGTCGGCTCCCGCTTTACCGACGCCCTCAAGCAGATTCATGATGTGGGGGGCCGCGTGGTGAACTACGCGGGAAGGGTGCGACATGGCTAACGTGCATGAGTCCGAAATGGCCGAAGTCGGAGTGAACCGCAAGCAACTGGCGAACGTACTGAAAACCACAGCCGATCTGCTAGAGCTGCTGGGCCAAGAAGTGTTCCGGGCCAACGCCTACCGGAGCGCGGCCCGCAGCCTAGAGGCGCTGGACACCGACGCCGCCGAGCTGGTGGCCGCTGGCTTCGCAGGTGTGCCGAAAGTGGGCAAAAGTATTGCCGCCGAACTGGTGGCCTACGCCGAGTGCGGCACCTTTGCACCGCTGGAGGACGCCGCCAGTCAGGTTCCGCCGGGAGTGCTGGGTCTGTTCCGGGTGCGGGGGCTGGGGCCGAAGAAGATTCGCGCCCTCTGGGACGCCGGAACCGACTCGCTGGAAAGCTTGCGGGAAGCGGCGCACAACGGGCAACTCGCGGCTCTGAAAGGCTTTGGGGCCAAAAGTGCCGCCGCGATTCTGGCGGCGGTGGATTTTGCATTGGCCGCACAGGAACGCCAGCACCTCAGCACCGGGCTGGATGTGGCCGAGGCGTTGGCTGCCCGCCTGCACGACTTGGGCGCCCGCATATCCGGCGACGTGCGGCGCGGGCTAGATACGGTTCACAGCGCCCGCGTAACCGTCACCGCCACGCCCGAAGAAGTGACGGCGCGGGTGGGCAACTGGGTGGAAGCCCTCTCCCCCGTTGGCACCAAGCCGCTGTTGAGTGGGCGGGTAGACGGCGTGCCTGTAGAAATCGCCTATAGCACCGCCGAGGCACGCGGCGCACTGGATCTGATGATGGGCGGCGGCACGGCGTACCGGGAAGAACTGCGGGCCAAGGCTGCTGCCAAAGGCTTCGATCTCAGTGGGCGGGGGCTGATGCGCGGTGGTGAGTTGGTTGTCACGCCTACAGAATTGGACGTAGCCCGCGAATTGGGCCTGACCCTGCGGCCTGCCGAGTACCGCGAACCCGAACACGACCTGATCTGGCAAACGCTGCCTGCCCCCGCTGAACTGGTCACGGTGGCCGACTTGCGGGGCATGATCCACACCCATTCCACTTGGTCAGACGGGGCCGCCTCGGTGCGCGAGATGGCGGCGGCAGCGGTGAAGCTGGGCCACGAGTTTTTGGGCACAGGTGACCACTCGCGGGCGGCGCACTACGCGAACGGCATGAGCCTAGAGCGGCTGCGGGCGCACATTCAGGAGGTGCGCGAGTTGCAGGCGGCGGGCGTCCCCGTGATCGCCGGGGCGGAAGTGGACATTCTGGACGACGGCTCGCTGGACTACCCCGATGATGAGTTGGCGGCGCTGGATTACGTGGTAGGCAGCGTGCACAGCCTGTTTACGATGGACGCGGCGCGGCAAACCGAACGGCTGGTGCGGGCCGCCTCTCACCCCCTGATTACGGTGCTGGGCCACCCCACAGGCCGCCTGCTGCTGCGCCGTCCGGGGTACGCGATGGATCTGGATGCTGTGCTGGGCGCGTGTGAGGCCAACGGCACAGTCGTCGAAATCAATGCCAACGCCTACCGCCTCGATCTGGACTGGCGCGACGTGCTGCGCTGGCGGGAGCGCCTGACGTTTGCCATCAATACCGACGCACACGTTCCCGGCGGCTTGGCCGACACCCGCTACGGCGTGGCAGTAGCCCGCAAAGCTGGACTGACTCCGGCACAGGTGGTCAATACGCTGGGGCAGGCCGACTTCTTGGCTTTCGTGGCTCGGCAGCGGGCGGCGCGGGCTTCATGAGGCGTCTCAACCTGTGGCCAATGTTGCCATTCGGCCTCCTTTTGTGCGTTCTGGCTTGACTTAAGCCGAGTCTGCAACCATAGTGAACGCATCTTAAAACCAACGTACCTTTAAGGAACTCTTGAGGTACGTGCGTGTCCAACCTTGCCTGTGTGGAGGGTTGTGCAGGAGGCATACACATGAACCGAACCAAGCTCAAGGTTTCTGCCGCCGCCGTACTGGCTATTACGGCCAGCCTCGCCTTTGCACAGAAAGTAGAAAGCCCCGTGCCCATCGGGGTAGCCGTCGCGCAAACCAGCAATACGGCGCTGCTGGGCCAAGAGCAGGTCATCGGGGCCAGATTTGCCGAGAAGTTCCTGAACGCACGCGGCGGCATCAACGGTACGCCCTTCAAGCTGGTGTTTCAGGATGCGGCAGGCGATGAAAACAGCGCCATCAACGCCTTTCAGAACCTGATCACCAAGGAAAACGTGGTGGGTATCGTGGGGCCAACCCTGTCTCAGCAGGCCTTTGCCGCCGATCCGATTGCAGACCGCGCCAAGGTGCCTGTGCTGGGGCCAAGCAACACCGCCAAGGGCGTGCCGCAGATCGGCAACTACATTGCGCGCGTGTCGGCTCCGGTGGCCGTCGTGGCCCCCAACGCCATTCGCACGGCACTCCGGCTTGATCCTAAAATTAAGAAAGTGGCCGTGCTGTACGCCCAAAACGACGCTTTCTCGGTCAGCGAAACCGGAACTTTTCAGGAAACTGTGAAAGCACAGGGCCTGACGGTCAGCACGCTGCAAAAATTCCAGACCACCGACACCGATTTCACCACGCAGGTCACGGCAGTCCTGAACGCCGACGTAGACCTCGCCATCGTGTCGGGCCTCGCAGCCGACGGCGGCAACCTCGTGAAGCAGCTCCGGCAGTTGGGGTATAAGGGCCTGATCATTGGCGGCAACGGCCTGAACACCTCCAACATGTTCCCCGTGTGCCAGAAACTCTGCGACGGCGTGATCATCGCGCAGGCCTACAGCCCCTCGCAGCCGAGCGCCGCCAATCAGGTGTTCGTGAAGGAATACCGCGCCCAGTACAAGAAAGACCCCCCGCAGTTTGCCGCGCAGGCTTACGCGGGCGTGCAAGTGTTCGTGGAAGCTCTCCGCGCCGTAGACCGCAAGAAGAAGATCGGCACTTGGGACTTGGGCGACTTGCGCGTCGAATTGAACAAGCAGATTCTGGCGGGCAAATACAATACGCCGCTGGGCCTGATTTCTTTCGACAAAGAGGGCGAAGTGGTGCAAAAAGACTTCTACGTGGCCCAGATCAAGATGAAAGACGCCAAGACTGGCTCGTTTGTCTTCTTGAAATAAGGCCGAACTGACCTAGACCTTTAACGCCGCCCACATTCAGCAAAACTAGGGCTGAATGTGGGCGGCGAGATGTTGACTGAATGTGTGAGTTGAAAGGGTCGATTAAATGTCTGGACTGAACGCGTCGCCTTTGGTACGCCCGCGAGGAGAGCTATGGAACTGAGTTCATTTGTACAAAACCTGATGAACGGGCTGGCGATTGGCAGTGTCTATGCCATTTTCGCACTGGGCTATACGTTGGTCTTTTCTATCTTGGGCATCATCAACTTTGCACACGGGGCCGTGTTTACTCTGGGCGCGTACTTTACCTATACATTGGCGGTGGGCCAGTTCGAAAACAACGGGTTGCTTAAAGGGATCAACATTTTCCCAGACGGCTCGCCTTTTTCGGGCAGCGCAGTGATGTTCGGGCTGGCGACGATTCTGGGCGCGTGTGCGGCGGGGGCGGTTGCCGTACTGATTGAGCGGCTGGCCTTCCGGCCCATGCGCTCACGCGGCGCTGATCCGCTGTTGGCGTTGGTCAGCAGCCTCGGTGTGGCCCTGGTCATCGTGAACCTGATTCAATTGCTGGTGGGCGCGGAAATCTACAACTTTCCCTCCGACGCTTACGGTGAGGTTCGGCCCGCGCTGAGTTTCCAGATCGGTGACAAGGTGGTCATCATCCGCACCGTGCAACTGATCATCTTTGCCGTCAGTTTGGTGATGTTGGCCGTGCTGGGATACGTGATCGGGCGCACCAAAGTCGGCAAGGCGCTGCGGGCGGTGGCCGAAAGCCCCAGCACCGCGAGTCTGCTGGGCATCAGCGTAGACCGCTTTATTCTGATCACCTTCTTCCTGTCGGGCTTTTTGGGCGGGCTGGCGGGGACGTTGGTGGGCACGGCGTTTGGTGTGGCCGGGCCGTATTTCGGCGTGGTGTACGGCCTGAAGGGACTGGCCGTGATCGTGCTGGGCGGGCTGGGCAGCATTCCGGGTGCAGTCGCGGGCGGATTGGTCATCGGGCTGGCCGAAGCGTTCGTACCCGCCGAATACAGCGCCTACAAAGACGCGGTGGCCTTTGCCCTGCTGTTCGTCATTTTGCTGGTGCGCCCACAAGGACTGCTGGGCCGCAACCTGATTCAGAAGGTGTAATCCAGTGATGTTCATGTCACCGATGAGTTGGTTTCGTTCTGAGCCTCAAAGCTTCGGGCATGAGGTGGGAACTTTTAAACCTGCACAGCAGAGGGGGAAAGCGGGCATGGCAGCACTCAAACCAACAACCACGATTTCAGACCAACGCGCAGGACAACCATGAGCGACTTTCTGCAAAGCTACGGCTTCCTGATCGTCACGCTGATTCAGGCCGGACTGCTGGGCCTCAGCCTGTATTTTCCGCTGATGGCTGGGCAACTGAGCCTCGCCAGTCCCGGTTTTTATGCGCTGGGCGGGTATGTGGCCGCCATCATGCTCACCAATCCGGCCTTCGCGGGCCTGCGTGACGCGCTGGGCAACGGCATATTTCCGCTGACTTGGCTGGCGGCGGGCCTGCTGTGTGCTCTCGCGGGCGTGATCGTGGGCGTTCCGGCACTGCGGTTACGTGGTATTTACTTGGCGCTCGCCACCATCGCGTTTGTGGAAATCCTGCGCGTTGTGTCGCTGAATTTGGCTATTACGGGCGGGGCCATCGGCATTTTCGGCATTCCGCAAGCCTTCGGATTCCAAGACCGCTGGCAATACATTCTCATTTTTGGGCCGCTGCTAGCGCTGGTGCTGGCCTTCACCTACATGCTGCAAAAATCGCGTGTAGGCCGCGCCTTCCGTGCCATTCGGGAAGACGAGCTGGCTGCCGACGCGATGGGTGTACCGCCGACCCAATACAAGGTGCTGGCCTTCGTCATCGGGGCCGTGATCGCGGGCATCGTGGGGTCTATGAGTGCGCCGTTCCTGAACACGTGGAATGCCAAACAGGGCACCTTCGACGCCTCGATTGCCATCCTCGCCTTCGTGCTGATCGGCGGTTCGCGCAGTATGTGGGGGCCAGTGGTGGGCGGCGCACTCCTGACTGCCGTGCCGGAACTGCTGCGCTTCTTGCAAGACTGGCGCTTGGTCATCAACGGCCTCGTGTTGGTCATCGCCAGCTTGTATCTGCCCCAAGGCATCGTGGGCGCACTGGGCAAACTCCGCAAATCGCCGCCTCCGGCCCGCCCGCCAGTAGCCCCAGCGCCGGACGCAAAAGGGGGCACGCTATGACTGCTGCCGTGCCTCAACCCACATCTAGAACCGTGCTGGAAGCCCGCAACATGACCCGGCGCTTCGGCGGCCTGATTGCGGTCAACGACGTGAGTTTCGACGTGCGCGAGGGCGAAATTTTCGGACTGATCGGGCCGAACGGGGCGGGCAAAACCACCCTGTTTAACTTGATGACGGGCCTGACGCCGCCCAGCAGCGGGACTTTAATGTATGAGGGCCGCCCCGTGTTGGGCCTCGCGCCGCACCGGGTGGCCGCGCTGGGCATGAGCCGCACCTTTCAGAATATCCGGCTGTTCAAGGCGCTCTCGGCACTGGAAAACGTGAAAATCGCGCAGCATACCCGCACTCACGCGGGGCTGTGGCGCGGCATTTTCGGGGCCAACCGCGCCGAGGAAGCGCAGGTGGAGCGGCGAGCGTGGGAGTTGCTGGATTTGGTGGGCCTGTCTGACCGGGCCGGAGAGGAAGCCGGAAACTTCAGCTACGGCGACCAAAGACGTCTAGAAATCGCCCGCGCACTCGCCACCGAACCCCGCGTGCTGCTGCTGGACGAACCCGCCGCCGGAATGAACACCTCGGAAAAGGGCAGTCTGACCGCCTTTATTCGGGAGGTGCGTGACCGCTTCGACCTGACCGTGATGGTCATCGAACACCATGTGCCGCTGGTGATGAACCTGTGTGACCGCGTGGCCGTGCTGAACTTTGGGCAACTGATCGCGATGGGCGACCCGGCCAGCGTGCAGCGTGATCCCAAGGTCATCGAAGCGTATTTGGGGGGAGAATGACCACTGCATCAAGGGCTACGGGAACAATCAACACAGGAACGCCGCTGCTGAGCATCGAGAACATGAGCGTGAACTACGGCGCGATTCAGGCCGTGCGCGACCTGAGCGTCGTGGTCTATGAGGGCGAAGTCGTGACCCTGATCGGGGCCAACGGTGCGGGCAAAACCACGACTCTGCGGGCCGTGTCGCGTTTGCTGAAGCCTGTTTCAGGCCGCATCAGCTTCATGGGCCGCGACATTACCCGCCTGCCCGCCGACGAAGCCGTGAAATTGGGCATCGCGCAGAGTCCGGAAGGGCGGCAAGTGCTGGCCCGCCAGAGCGTGCAGGACAACCTAGAGTTGGGCGGCTACACCCGCAGCAACGCCGAAGTGAAGGCGGACATAGACCGGATGTATGGCCGATTTCCGCGCTTGGGCGAGCGCCGCAGCCAGATGGCAGGCACGCTATCGGGCGGCGAACAGCAGATGCTTGCCATCGCCCGCGCCCTGATGAGCCGTCCCAAACTGCTGCTGCTGGACGAACCCAGTCTCGGCCTCGCGCCCATCATCGTGCGGGAAATCTTCGACATCATCCGGGAACTGAACGCGCAGGGCGTGACCATTTTGCTGGTCGAACAGAATGCGCGGCTGGCGATGCAGAGCAGCAACCGAACCTATGTGCTGGACGCGGGCCAACTGACGTTGCAGGGCAACAGCGCCGAACTGGTCAGCGATGAGCGCGTGTTACAGGCGTACTTGGGCGGCTGAAACCACCTGTTTCAAGAGCCAATCCAGAGCCAAAAAGCGGACGCGGCAGCCCCCCTCACAGGACTGCCGCGCCCATTGTTTGTCGCAATTTGAATCTGACTTCAACCCAGATTCAGTCCTGCTCTTGGCTCCGGTTCCGCCTTAGCGGGTGCCGAATTCCTGCGCCCAGTAGGTGCCGTAGGTGCTGCCGGGGCGGTAGGTGTAGCCCGCACCCATTTCCCGGAATTTAGGATCCATCAGGTTCTTGCAGTGGCCGGGGCTGTCGATCCAGCCCTGCACCACGTTCTGAACCGTGTAGCCAGCAGCGATGTTCTCGCCCAGCGTCTGCCAATTCGTGTAGCCAGCGGCCTCGGCACGCATGGCAATCGTGCGGCCCTCGGGCGTCACGTGGGCAAAGTAGTTGCGGGCGGCCATATCTGCCGTGTGGCTGCGGGCGGCCACGGCCAAGAAGCCGTTCCAAGTGACAGGCGTGGTGGCCGCATACGCCACGTCGCCGCAGGTGCGGGCCACCGCGCGGGCCGCGTTCACTTCGCGCAGCACCTGCGCTTCCTCGGCGCTCATGGTCTGGCTTCCGGCGTCCTGCGCTTTGGGGGCGGTGGCGACGGGTGCAGTGGCCTGAGGCGCGGGGGCCGTGCTGCCACCGCAGGAAGTGAGGGCGGCGGCTCCAAGGATGGTCAGGGTCAGGGCGGTCAGGCGAGCAGCTTTGATCTGGAGCATGAGGGTGTTCCTTTTTCGCACGGAGAGAGTGCTGTGCGGTTGAAGTACCCCTACCTTAGAAATCACAGGCTGTCAGACCGCTCACAGGATCAATCATTAACGTCACAAACCCGCTTGCCCTGCCCTGCACATATAAAACTTCTCATTGATCGCCCGAATGGGGGCAGCGCCGCCCCACTCTGCGCTCCCGATCCGGCACACTGGCCCCATCGCCGCCGAAACTGGGATCACTTTCAGGAGGCCCTCCGGCCTGTCCTGCGCCGAGCTTCCTCGCTTCCCGCGTCTGACACACGTTTCCAGAAGACTGAACTCTATCTGACGTCTACATTAAGACTCTGGTTCACACACAAGTCTGACAATACGCCTGCCCGGTCTGGAAGCGACGGGGCAGGGTCGGAGGTGGGTTCTTCAGCTTTAGAGCTGTCCCAATGGGTGAAACTCAGCTTTTGGGAATGTCTATGTCGAACAGGGCACGCACGAATTCCTGACTGTCGAAGGGTTGCAGGTCGCCCGCCTGCTCGCCCACACCGATAAACTTGATGGGCACGTCCAATTCGCGCACGATGGGAATCAGAATGCCGCCCTTGGAGGTGCCGTCCAGTTTGGTCACGATGACGCCCGTGAGCGGCGTGGATTCATGGAACTTCTTGGCCTGCTGTAACCCGTTTTGCCCGGTCACGGCGTCCAGCACCAGCCAGACTTCGGACGGTTCGCCGGGGTCGGCCTTCTCGATCACGCGGCGCACTTTCTTCAGTTCTTCCATCAGGTTGTGCTTGTTGTGCAGCCGCCCCGCCGTGTCTACAAACAGCAGATCGGTGCCGCGTGCTGTGCGGGCCGCCGCGCCGTCGAAGGCCACGGCTGCCGGGTCGCTGCCGTCTGCGCCCTGAATGACCGGGATGCCGAGGCGCTCGCCCCACACGCCCAACTGCGTGCCCGCCGCTGCCCGGAAGGTGTCCCCGGCAGCAAACATCACGCTTTTGCCCCGCGTCATGTAGTACTGCCCCAGCTTGGCAATCGTGGTGGTTTTGCCCACGCCGTTCACGCCGATGACCATGATCACGTGCCCTTTGGGGTCAACTCGGCCCCGGCGGGCATCGGGCGCAAAACCCAATTTGCGGAATTCGGCGCGGCGGGCATCGGGTTCCAGTTGCAGGGTCAGGGCTTCCATCAGCGCTTCCTGCAAATTGGTCTTCTCGCTGCGCTTGATGTCTTCCAGAATTTCTTCGGTGGCGGCGCGGCCCACATCGGCGGCAATCAGGGCATATTCAAGGTCTTCGATGGAATCCAGACGGCTGGTGAACACATCGCGCACATCGTTGCCGAGGAATCCGGCGGTATCGTTGATCTGCTTGCGCGTTTTGCTGAGGCCGTCGCGCAGACGTTCCAGCCAACTCATAGACTTACCGCGAACAAGTGGAGAGGGGAAACAACAAAAGACAGCATGGCCCTACGATAGCGCGGCCTGCGCCAGCGAACCGGGATGCCTCTCGGAGGACAGCGCGGATGGTTCTTGCGACTTGAGTTGGAAGGTGAACCCCCCCGTTGTTGACGCAACGCCCCCCTTCGAGGTGGGGACTGAAAGCTGTTGCGCTCCTCTCCTGCGGAGCTTTGCAAAACAAGGGGGCTTGCTGCGAAGCAGACTGGAGGGTGCGCCCACCACCCAACTCCTCAGCCCGACTGCCTCTCCCGCGCTTCCCGCACCAGCAGCAGCTTCAATGTACTCAGGCGGCCTTTGCCGAACACGCCTTTGATCAGCACCCGGTTTCCAGCGGCCAGCACGGGAATATCGTGCCCGTACAGGCGTTCCAGTTCCGCATCCCCGGTAATATCCACTTCCGTGAAACGGTAGTCCAGCGCCAGCAGATGCGCCTGCGCCTGCTCGCAGAGGTGGCAACCGGGGCGGCTGTAGAAGGTCAATTCCGGGAGGATGGATTCTGGCGGCACGGCTCAGGCCCGCGTGGCTGTCGGTGTAGAGGTCGGTACAGGCGTCGGCACTGGCCGGGTCAGGAGCACCATGGACTGCACGGGCGCGTACATATCGTTAGACGTGATCAGGTCGCCCACGCCCGAAAAGGTACGCAGCACTTGCCCGCCCTGCCGCACGGCGAAAATCTGGCCGTCGTTGGTGATTTGCAGCAGCCAGGGTGCGTCGGTGGGTTCGCCCACCAGAGTTTCTAGGGTAAAGGTCACGCCGGGGGTGCCGTCTACCTCGATTTTGCGGATTTTGCGGGCCACGCCGTCCACGATGTACACCGCGCCGTAGCCGTCGATGCCTAGGCCTTCCAGTGGGCGCAGGCTCTCGCTGCTGCGATCCAAGCGGAAGGCGTAGCGGCTGATGTATTCGCCCTGCGCGGTAAATCTCTGCACTTCGTTGTTGCCGCTGTCGAGGATGTACACGTGCCCATCGGGGGCGGCGACGATGGTGCGCGGGCGCTCGAAGCGGCCCAGTCCCTGTCCGCGTCCGCCGAAGCTCCGCACGAACCGGCCCTCGGTGGTATACACGTTCACATGATGGGCCTCGCCGTCCAGCACATACACATGGCCCTGCGCGACAGCAATCCCCACAGGATGCAGCAGGTCGCCTTCGCCGAGGCCGTAAGCTCCGAACGCCAGAATCTCGCGTCCATCGGGGGAATGCTTGCGAATCAGGGCACCCGTTTTGGCCTGACGGTACTCCAGTAGAGTCACGTACAGGTTGCCCTCGGCGTCGCCTGCCATCGCGTTGGGGACACTGGGCAGATTGCCTTCCGCGTTGCCCTGATCGCGCATACTGACCCGCAGTTTGCCCTTCAAATCCAGCAGGCGCAGCGTGCCGCGTTTTTCCTGCACGCTCATCGCCAACGTCACCGGATCGGTGAACACTTCGTCGGTCAGCACGCCCGCATCTATCCGGGCCATCACCTCATCCAGCGTGGGCCGCATGGCCGGGTCTTTTTCGATCATGTTCAGGATCAGGTCGTTCAGTTTGCCCGGCACTTCCAGGCGCACCTGCTTGGGCGGCTTGGGCGACTCGAACACCTGCTGATGCACCACCGCCTCATAGCTGCCCTTGAAGGCGGTTTGCCCCGTGACCATCTCGTAGGCCAGCAGACCCAGCGAATACACGTCGCTGCGGGCGTCCACGCGGTTGCCCTTGGCTTGTTCGGGGGCCATATAGATCGGGGTTCCTACCCGCGCCCCGGTCATGGTCAGGCGGGTCAGCACCTTGCCCACCGCGATGCCGAAATCCATCAGCTTGATGCCGCCTTCACGCAGTTGCCCTTCTACAAAGGCGTTCTTGACGACCATCACGTTGGCGGGCTTGATGTCGCGGTGAACCACATTTTGCATATGAATGTGGCGCAGGGCGTCGGCCAGGGCGCGGATAATCTGCACGCCCTCCGGAAAGCTCATGGTGCGGTTTTCCAGCACAGCTTCCAGGCTGTCGCCGTCCAGAAATTCCATGGCGATGTAATGCTCCTGCGGCTGCATGCGGTAGTCGTAGACCCGCACCACGTTGGGATGGTTGAAGCGCTTGAGCACTTCGGCCTCGCGGTAAAAACGCTTTACGAATTTGGCGTCGGCCAAGTATTTTTCTTGCGGCACTTTCAGGGCCACGATCCGGCCATCTTGCCGCCTGCGGGCGCGGTACACGCTACCCATGCCGCCAATGCCGATGCGGTCTAGAACCTCATAGTCCTGAAAACGCAGATCGGTGGCCGTCTGGGTCAGGGTGGCGCGGCGAGACGGCGGGGGGGCGGGCGGCGCTGTACGCTGCACACGCACCGGCCGACTGGGCTTGGCGGCAGGCCGAATAGAAGGCGGAAACCCGCGCCCACCCAACAAGAAGACCCCACTGGCGACCAACACGGCCACCACGCTCAGCACCCCCTGCGCCCGGTCAAGCGCCAGCAGCCCGCCCCCCGCACCCACCGCCAGGGCAACCAGGACTGTGGCAATGGCCACGCTGAGTACCGCCACCAACACAGCCAGAACCCGCTCGCCAGCCCGCACGGTCAGGAGCAGGCCAGCCACGAACAGCGCGGCCAGAAGCAGCAGGTTCAAAGGCCGCTCCTCGCGGGGCAGGCGGCAGGCGGTGGGCGCAAAAAGGGCGTCATGTCCTCCTAGTTATACCGGACGGGTCTTTCGCTGGACTTACGGCGTTCTACAAAAGGGAAGTCAAGCGCCCAAGTCAGCGGGGGCACTCCCTGCTGCGATGTCGCCCGTATAAGGGCCAAGCTGTACCGGAAGGCCGCTGCCCCGCTCTGAGGCCGGTTCTGAAGGAAGCTGAGCAGAGAGGTTTGCGTGACGCTCTGTCCCTATACTAGAGGCGTGACTTACTGGGCTGAACTGGTGGAATTGTATGAGTACAAGGTCGCCGACGCACTCGATGGCCGGGTTCCACGTGGGGGCAAACGCTCGCTGACCGAGCTGCGCGACGAACTGTTGGGTGCGCCGCTGGAGCCGATGTTGCTGCGCCGCATGATGGAGTGTGACCGCAACTACCGCAATATGTTCAAGTCTGCTCACGCCTCGCCCGTGTCGTCGCGCCCAGCCGCCAACGCCGTACCCGAATGGAGCGCGCCCGCCCGCGCCGACAGCCCAGAGTCCCAGTCCTGGGAAGAATTACAGCGCATGGCCTGGCACGTTCACCTCAAAACGTCCATTCTGGAGTTGGCTCAGGTGTGGGGCCGCCAGCCTGACCGAACCGCTCTGAGGGTGATGTACACCGTGCAGGAAAATGCCGAGCGCGAAGGCCGCAGCATCCGCACGCGGCTCCCTGTGCCAGCGGTGGGCGACCCGTTGGTGTCCCTGCACGACGCAGAAGTCGTGGCGCGGGTCGCGTCCGGGTTCGCCGATCTTTTGCTGACCGAAGAGGGCCGCCTGCGCGTGAAAACAGCCCTGTCTGCCGTTCACGAGGAACCCTTTGCCCGCCACCCCGACGAGGACGTGATGGAAGCCCGCCTGGCCGCCGCCGAACGCGAACGGGTGGCCCCCGAAGCCCGCGCCGCGCTGGTGGCCGCCTTGCGTGCCCAGTACCCGCAGGCCCGCGACCCCCGCGAACGCCCCGCCATCCGGGAGGCCGCGCGGCACCTCCAGCGCACCTTGGACGATCTGCTGGCCGGTGCCCCCACCAACACGATGTCGGGCACACCCAGCCATAGCATTCTGTACGCCCAAAAGCCGCAGTCGGCCCTGCCCACCCCCGATGACGGCACAGACGAACTGGTGATCTATCTGGCAGGCGGGCAGGCGGCCCACTGGCGCGGCATGGACTTGCGCTGGCAACCTATCGGCAGCAACTGGCAACTTCAGTTTGGGCCGCATGTGGTGCTGCTGCGAACCGACCTGCCGCCCGCCGAACGCAGCGTGGTCATCGGGCCAGCACGCGCACAGATTCGGGCGTTCGTCAGCGGCGCGTATGTGCTGCTCCGGGTCGATGGCCGTCCCGACGAGGAAATTGGACGGCTGGCCTCTAAAGCCAGAGCCATTGCGCTGCTGCTGAACGCCGAAGAAGATTACGCCAATTTGCGGTTGGCCCGTGCCGCCGCCCAACTGATCCGGAACGGCACGGTCGACACTGCAGCTCTCGGCGCGGCAAGTGCCGACAAGTACGCCTCTGCCCCGCCGGAGACGCTGATCGCCTTTGCCCGCAAAGGGATAGATGCCCTGATGGCCCGGCTCCAGCGGTCTACACCCTCCAGCGTAGCGACGAGTATTCACGCCGCCGCTGAACGGCTGGAGCTGGACGCTGACCGCGCGACCGGGCTCCATGAAGTGCTGCATATCGCCACCTTTACCCCGGAACCTCTGCCCTACCCGGTGGCCCATACGGCGGTCAATCTGGCCGATACAGGAGCGTTCAGGAGCATTTTGCTGGGCCAAGACCCGGTAACCCTGAGAACCGGCGAGCGTGCCCTGACCCTGCGGCTGGATTACAAGGGCGAACTCGCAGCGGTGCTTCCCGGTCATCCGGCGGCCACCCTACACGACCTGTTGGTGGTGCGCGTGCCGGGCCTGAGCCTGCTGCTGGTGCGCCAAGGCACGTGGCTGGCCGCCGCCGCCCTCTACGACACGCCGCCGCCCAGCACCCCTGAGGGTCACACGCTGCCCGGCACACTGGAACATAAGTCGTCCACTCATAGCCTGAGCCATACCATGCACGCGCCCTACGACACCAAAAATTGAGGTTGGGGTGGTGCGGTAGGGGACATGTCTGAGTGTGGAAGCAGAGCCGCTACGCTCAGCCAACTGCGCTTCCTCTCCCGCAGGCCGTCTACAGCGGGGCTTCTTCGCCCCCGCGCTTTTCTTCTATGACGCCGAGGCGGCGTGTGCCGGGATCGGTGGCGACGATCAGGGCGGCCAGACCGGTGATACCGAAGACGACGGCATGGAGCGGCTGTGTTTCCAGTCCGCTGAAGGCGAGGGCAACGCCAGCAACGGCTCCGGCCAAGAGGGTGATCATGCTGCGGTCAAAGGGCGGGTGCGCGGTCAGGCGGGCGGCGTTCCAGCGTTGGGCGGCCAAGGTCAGGAACACGGCGGCCAGCGGCCACGCCACGAGTTGCAAGTTGGCGGCGTCCTTTTCCCCCACCTGACTGATGCCGTGACCAAAGCCCACACCCAACATGACCACGCCCAGCGTGAAGGGCAAGTGGCCGTAGAGCCACACCAGCAGCGCCCCGACTCTGGATTCGTTGTGCGCCGACAAAATGGGCAGCAGGCGGGGTTGATCGAAATACAGCCGCCACAGGGCCACGGTGGTCAGGATGGCAAACAGGGCGGGGGCCAGAAAAGTCAGGGTCAGGTCTTGCTGCCGCCCGCCGTCCACGACTTCGGTCACGATGGCTCCCAGCGCGATGATTTGCAGCAGGCCCACGCGCTCTGGCAGGTGCGATTGGTGCGGCAAGGCGTCCAGACTGCGCGAACGAATCAGGATAGGCGTGAGAATATCGACAGCCAGTGCGGCCCCCCAGAATCCCAGCAGGGCGGCGGGCGTCTGCACGAACAGGGCAGAAATCAACCACAGCAGGGCCGCCACGCCAAAACCTATGGCCGTAGGCCGCACAAAATGCACCGCTTCGGGCGACTGCCGCAGCACGGCGAGGTACATCACCACCAGCACGGCCCGGTTGAAGGCAAACGCCACGGCAAACAGCGCTCCGATGTCCTGCACGTCGCCCCGCAATGACAGCGCGATCATGGCCATAGACACGAGTTGCGCTACCGTGCCCCAGCGGTAGGCGCGGCCATCGTTGCCGTAGCGTCCGGCGAAGGTGGTGTTGCCCGCCCACGCCCACCACACCGCCGTAAACATCAGCAGGAACACCCCGATATTTTCGGCGCTGGGGGTCGTGCCCAGCCGCTTGGCAAGTTGATCGAAGCCCACCACGAAAATCAGGTCGAAGAACAGTTCCAGCCACGAGACTTTCTGTTCGTCGGGCGCGTCGCCGTCTGCCTTGCCCGCTGCCGAATCGGATTCGGACACGCTGAGGCTATTTTCAATATCGATGTCGTCTGGCTGGCCGTGCGTCATCTCAGCCGCCCCAAGCTTTTGCGGATCAGGGCGTCGGCGGTCTGTTCGGGGTCAGCGCCCAGCAATTCGGCCACCACCCCGCGCACCTGCTGCTCACGGAATCCCAGCGCCAGCAGCGCGTCTATGGCGTCGCGGCCCGCGCTGCTGTGGACGGGCATCACTTTTACGCCGCCCACCACAGGCGCGGCCAGATGCTCAGGGATTTTGTTCTGAAGCTCCAGCACCAGCCGTTCGGCGGTTTTTTTGCCCACGCCCGATACGCTGCTCAGCAGTTTCACGTCGCCGCTGAGGAGACCCTGCGCCAGTGCCGACACGGGCATTCCAGACAACATCGCCAGCCCCAGCTTTGGCCCCACGCCGCTGACCCCAATCAGGAGGTCGAACAGGCGCAGGCTATCGGCGTCCGAAAAACCGAACAGCAATTGGGCGTCCTCGCGCACCACGAAACGGATATTGAACTCGGCCACGTCGCCCACTTTCAGGCGGCCCAGCGTACTCACCGGGCACTGCACCTCGTAGCCCAGCCCGCCCGCCACCACCACGGCGCTTCCCTCACGAATTTCGCGCACTACGCCACTCAGGTAAGCAATCACACGTCAGATTCTAGTGCGGCGGGGGCGGGCAGAAAGGGCCAGAAGCGGGGGTGTGGGTTGCGGTAGTGTTGAGAGTTGAGGCCTCCGCAGATCAACCCGGCTCAACTGAAGTCGGAAGGTGAACCTCCCCGTTTCTGGCGCACCGCCCCCCCTTAGAGGTGGGGACAACTGCGCTTTTGCGCTCCCCTTGACTGGTACGGCCCGCAGGAAGGGGGGCTGGCTGCGAAGGAGACTGGGGGTTGACCCGGAACCGCTCACCGCAACGCCTCCGTTCAAAGCTGAGATTCTATTTTCCCACGCCCCACAACCGACACCTCCTAAGCCACTTTGGGCCGAACCAAGCTCAGGGCAAAGAGCGCGGCCCCGATCACCGCGATGCCCAGCGCTCCCCACACGAAGCCCTGAGCGGGTTGGGCGGCGGGAGCAGCCAGCACCAGCGGGCTGAGGAATTGGCCCAAAAACACGGCGCTGCTCATTCCGGCGGTGATGCGGCCCCGCCATGCCGGGGGAGTCAGGTCGGCCAGCCACGCATAGAGGTTGGGAAACACCAGCCCGCCGCCCAGTCCGGCCACCACGAGGCCCACCAGCACGGCGGGAATGCTCTGGGCAACCGCCACGAGGCCCCAGCCCCCGGCCAGCAGTCCCATGCCCAACGCGGCCACCCGGCGGGGATCGAAGCGCCCAGCAAAACGCGAGTACCCCAGCGAAGTGAGTGCGGCGATCAGGGTAAACGCGCCGAGGAGCAGCCCCGTCGCGGCGGGTTTGGCCCCCAACGCTTGCAGCAGGAACGGCCCCTGCGCGGGCATCAGGTAAAAGGCGATCATGTAGGCCAGCGCCAGAAAGTAGACCAGAATCACGGGCCACCAGCGCGGTTTTTCGGCGGCTTCTGCTACTGATATGCCGCCTGGCACACCTCTGGGCAACCGCAGCACCAACGGAATAAGCAGCAGCGAAATCAGGTAGAGGGCGAACGGGGCACGCCAGCCCACGCCCGCCAGCACGCCGCCGAGGGGCAGCAGCACCGCGCCGCCAAAGCTGGTGAAGGCCGCCTGCTGACTCAGGAATTTGCCGCGTGCAGGCCCCGAAAATAGGTCGTTGACCAGTGCGCCGCCCGCCGTCATGGTTCCGGCCACCGCGAAGCCCAGCAGCACGCGGCCCGCCAGCACCTCGCCCAACGACTGCACCACCAGCCCGCTGGCTCCGCCCACCGCGTACAACACCAACGACCACAGCAGCACGGGCCGCCGCCCAAATTTATCGGCCAGCACACCGCCAATAGGCGCACTGACGGCGATGACCAACCCCACGATGGTCAGCGCCAATTTCACCAACAGGTTGGCGTTGGGCTGATCGGCAAAGTGCGCTTGCATGGCAGGCAACGCGGGCGCGATGGTGGCCCCCGACATGATGGTCAGGGCGGCCAAAAGCAGCAACGTGAGGCTGGTGAGGCGGTCTGGCACAGCACCGGGCGGGCCGGATGCCGTGGGTTTCGGGTCTGCTGAAGCGGGGGCGGCGTGGGTCATAGCAGACACTCTAACTTGAAAAAGTCAAGCGGTGTGTCAGATAAAGTCTTGGCTGGGTGTTGGGGACGAAGGGGCGGAAGTCTAAGGGTCAAGGGTCTGAGGGTCGAAGAAAGGCAAGGGCGGGAGCAGAAGGCCGTTCCACACGGAGACGAACCCGCCCCAGCACCTTAGACCTTTAGACCCTTAAACCTCGCCCCCGGAAACGCCTGTCCCACGCCAACCCTGCGCCACTTAGCGCATTCCCCCGCCCTACGCTTCCGCTACACTGAATCTATGAACCCGCGCCGCTCTCCCCTCCTCGCTCTCCGGCGGGCAAGCGGGCGAATGCTGGCGCGAATGCCCCGGCTGGCCTGACGCTGGAGTTTTACAGAGGGTTGGGCGGAAGCACAGGGGCGCGGGCGAGAGTGGCCCTTTTTTGTGGATAGACACTGAAATCCAAGCAGGCCGCACGCAGTCGCGGCTGAGTTTTGTATCCTAGCCAAGTTGCCCCGGCGTTCCTCTCATCAGGGAAAGGGCCGGGCGGGGAGAAGGCCACCATGACGAATCAAGCTGAGAAGGGCGCGTTTTACATCACCACCGCCATCGACTACGCCAACGGTGCGCCGCACATCGGCCACGTCTACGAAAAGATTTTGGCCGATTCTATTGCCCGTTATATGCGCCTGTCGGGACGAGAAGTGCAGTTTGTGACCGGCACCGATGAACACGGCGAAAAGATTGCCAAAGCCGCCGCCAAAGCTGGGCAAACGCCGCAAGCCTTCGTGGACGACCTAAGTTTGCGGGCCTTCAAGGGGCTGTGGGATCGCCTCGAAATCAGCTACGACGACTTTATCCGCACCACCGAGGGCCGCCACAAACGCTACGTGCAGGAAGTGCTGACGCGGGTACACGACGCCGGGGACATCTATTTTGCCGAATACGAGGGGCTGTATTCGGTGGGTGCAGAGCGCTACGTGACCGACAAGGAACTCGTCGAAGGCCCGGACGGCGTGCGGCGCTATCCCGGCGACAAAGACCCGCCAGAGCTTCGGCGCGAGGCCAACTATTTTTTCAAGATGGAGAAATATCAGGCGTGGCTGCTGGAACACATCGAGGCCAACCCGGACTTTATTCAGCCCGCTGGATACCGCAACGAGGTGCTGGAGATGCTGCGCGAGCCGATTGGCGACCTGAGCATCAGCCGCCCCAAGTCGCGTGTGCCGTGGGGCATAGAACTGCCTTGGGACGCCGACCACGTGACTTACGTGTGGTTCGACGCCCTGCTGAACTACGTCTCTGCACCTGTCAGCCGGGGCCAGTCGCCCGACGTGATCGGCACCGCTTGGCACGTGATCGGCAAAGATATTTTGAAGCCGCACGCCGTATTTTGGCCGACCATGCTGCGGGCGGCGGGCCTGCCCCTCTACCGCAAATTGGTGGTGCACAGCCACATTTTGGCCGAAGACGGACGCAAGATGGGCAAATCTTTGGGCAACGCCATAGACCCCGAACAACTGGTGCGCGACCACCCCGTAGACGCGATCCGCTATACGCTGCTGCGCGAAGCCACATTGGGCGCAGACAGCGCGTATGGCGAGGGCATTCTGGTGTCGCGCCTCAGCAGCGACCTCGCCAACGACCTCGGCAATCTGCTGTCGCGCACAGTCAGCATGGTGCAGAAATACCGGGGGGGCGTGGTACCTCAGGCGCATACGCCCAGCGAGCGCGAACACGGCATAGAGGCGGCGGCGTTGGCCCTGCCCTCCGAGATTTTGCGGCTGGTGAACGACCTGAAGATCAATATGGCCATAGAAGCCGCCATGAACTTCGTGCGCGATCTGAACCGCTACATCGCCGAAAGTGCGCCGTGGACGCTGGCAAAATCCGAGGACACCCAACAGCGCCTAGATACCGTGCTGTACACCGCCGTAGAGGGTCTGCGTGTAGCGAGTGTGTGTCTGGAAGCCGTGATTCCGGCCAAAGCCAGAGAACTGCGCGTGCAACTGGGACTGGGCGGGCAGACCTACACCCTAAGGGGCGCGTGGGGCCTGACCCCCGCCGGAACCCGCGTGTTGGGCGGCCCGATCCTCTTTCCTAAGCCAGAGAGTCTTAAAACCGACTCTGCCGAAGCCCTAGTCCCTACCAACAACACCCCCGCTCCCAAAAAAGAGAAACAGACCATGACCCAGATCGAAGAAAAAACGGCTGAATCCAAACCCGCTGCCCCCGCACAGACCGCACCCACCCACGCTGCCGCCAGCGATACGCCCGCCGCTGCCGAAGCGCTGATTTCCATAGACGACTTTGCCCGCATCGACCTGCGTGTGGCCGAGGTGTTGGCTGCCGAAGCCGTCGCCAAAGCCGACAAATTGCTGAAACTGACCGTCAAAATGGGCGATGAAATCCGCACGGTGGTCAGCGGCATTCGCAAGTGGTACGCCCCTGAAGATCTGGTGGGCCGCAAAGTGATCTTGGTGGCGAACCTGAAGCCTGCCAAGCTGCGCGGCATCGAATCTCAGGGCATGATCTTGGCCGCAGAGGACGCCGAGGGCAATCTCGATCTGGTGGGCCTGACGCTGGATTTGCCGAGCGGCACGAAGGTTCGCTAAACACTGTTGATCTGAAACCTGTTGATCTTGCTGCGGCCCCGCGTGGAGAGCGTGTGGGCCGTGGCTTTTTGGGAAAGGGGATTGAGGTTGCAGGTGAACCCCGCTAACAACGCTCTTGGTTTTGCCCTTGGACCCTTCGACCCTCGACCCTTAGACAAATCCCCTTCACCCCCGATGCTCCACGCTGCCCACTGCAACACAACCGCACACCCGCCCCAATCCGGGTAAACTGACCGCATGCCGTTTGTAGTCGTCTCAGGATTGTCGGGAAGTGGAAAGAGTACCGCGCTCAGAACGCTGGAGGACGCGGGGTTTTTTATCACCGACAACCTGCCCCCAGAGTTGTGGGGGGCCATGCACGACCTCTCGGTGGCGCGGAAACTGGACAAGGTGGCCGTGAGTACCGACGCCCGCACCCGCGACTTTTTGGGGGCGCTGGAAGACAGCTATATTCGGCTGTCTCGCCGCCGCGAAGACCTGCATGTGCTGTTTTTGGAGGCCAACGCCGAAGTGCTGCTGAAGCGGTACAACCTGACCCGCCGCGAGCATCCTTTGGGCGAATCGCTGATGGTGGACTTTGCCCGCGAACGCGATCTGCTGGCCCCGCTGCGGGCCATTGCCGATACCGTGATTGACACGACGCCGCTGAGTGCCGCCCAACTGAGCGAGCGGGTGATGCGGTTGTTCCGGCTGGAACAGGAATTCGACCTGAGGCTGATGAGCTTCGGCTTCAAGCACGCGCCGCCACGTGACGCCGATCTGGTGGTGGACGTGCGGACGCTGCCCAACCCCTATTATGATCCGGAACTGCGCCCCAGAACGGGGCTGGAGGCGGATGTGGCGGGATACGTGTTTCAGGATCAGGCCTCGCACGACTTTTACAATGAGGTTCGGGATTTTGTGCGGCTGGCAGCCAGCCGGGCCAAGGCGTCCGGACGGCGCGGCTACACGGTGGCGGTGGGCTGTACGGGCGGGCAACACCGCAGCGTGGCCGTCACGGCGCGGCTGGCTGCCGATCTGGCCGATCTGGACGCCCACGTGACCGATCACCGCGACATGAAACTGCACGAGGATTTATGACCACCGTGCCGCCCCCGAACAGCACGCCGCTGGAGGCAGACGCGGAAGAAGCAGACCACCTGCCAAATCTCCCCAGACGGCGCGACGAGGCCCTCAAGACTGGCCGCCACGTTCAGCGTCAGGCCCGCATGTGGCTGTCTCCGGGCATGGGCGTCAAGCGCTGGCTGGTGCTGTTTGCCGCCTGCACTTTTGCCGGGGCGCTGGGATTCCTGCATTTCACGTGGACTGGCCCGCTGCATTTCACGGCCACGCGCTGGATTTTGTGGCTGAACAGATTCACGGAGCCGCAAGTGATGCCGCTGTACGTGGTCGGCATCGGCCTGATGGGGCTGGCGTTGGGCGGCGCGTTCTGGAGTATCGCCATGCTGAATCGCTCGATGTTGCGCGGCACGGGCACGGCTCCGGGGACGCCTGTCGTTGACCTGATCTACGAACGACGCCATCTGGCACGCGGCGCACGGGTGGTGGCGGTGGGCGGAGGCACAGGCCTGTCTAACCTGCTGATGGGCCTGAAAGTCCACACGGGCAACATCACGGCAGTGGTGACGGTGGCCGACGACGGCGGCTCCAGTGGACGCCTGCGCGAATCGCTGGACATGATCGCGCCCGGTGACCTGAACGACTGTTACGCGGCCCTCAGCGACAGCCCTGTGCTGGCCCGCTTGCTGCTGCACCGTTTCGGGCGCGGCGACGGTATAGAAGGCCACACCTTCGGCAATCTGATGCTGGCGACGCTGAGTGAGGAACAGGGTGGTCTGGGCGCGGCCATGCAGGACATCCATGACGTGTTGCGCGTGCGCGGGCAGGTCTTTCCGGCCACCACGCAGCCCACCACACTGGTTGCGGGACTGGACGACGGGCGCGAGATCCGGGGCGAAAGCCAACTGGCGACCAGCTTGGGCAAGGCCCGGATCCGCGAAGTGCGCCTTGATCCGCCCGACTTGCCTGCCTTGCCTGCCGTGCTGGAGGCCATAGAAGAAGCCGAGATGATCGTGCTGGGGCCGGGCAGCCTGTTTACCAGCATCATTCCGGCCCTGCTGATTCCCGAAATCGCGCAGGCCGTGTGCGACTCTGCCGCGCCGCTGGTGTACGTGGCCAGTCTGATGACCGAACCCGGCGAAACCACAGGGCTGACATTGGAAGACCACGTGACCGCCATCTACGCGCACCTTGGCCGTATGCCCGACTGCATCCTGATGAACAGCGAACCCGTGCCCCAGCCGGTGCGCGAGCGCTACGCCGCTGAGGGCGCGTCGGTGCTGGACTTGACGGGAGCCAGCCGAGACCTGCGGGGCCGGGTTCGCAGCGCCGCCCTGCTGCAAGATGGACAGGCCCGCCACGATCCGGCGGCATTGGCGTCGGCATTACTGAACCTGATCACTCGTATTCGGAATGGGGCGTAGAGAGGGTGTAGGAGGAGCGTTCAAGGGTCTAAGCGCCTAAGAACTGCTTGAAACCTAGCCGTCAGTTTCTGCCCCACGTCTTGTGGAAGCCTCCGAGCAGCGAACCCACCCATTTCAACCCCCCCACCAAGCGCATATTCACTTCTTTAGTTTTCTCACCTCCCGCTAAACTCGTGGGATGAACCGAACCAACACCATCCTTATTCAAGCTGTCTCATTGGGTCTGCTGGGCGCGTTGGCCCCGGCACAGGCGCAACTGTTGCAACCCGTGGCCGCCACGCAGGCACAGGCCATTCTCAAGCCTTTTGCCCCAGCCGGAACTATCCTGACTCGCGGCACTACCAAAATTACTTTGGATGTGGTGGGCGGGCGCACGGTAGGCGTACTGGCCGAAGCCTCGCTGGGCAACGCCGAAGACGCCGCCCGCGCCGTGTTGGCCGCGTGGGGCAGCCCCGAAGAAAATCTGGCCGGATTGGTCAAGACCTTCAACGACCCCAAATTTCAGGCCACCGCCCGCGCCGGGTTCGTGGAAACCACCGACGATTCGGGCGCAGATCTCATTGCCGTGAAGCTGACGGGGACGGGCGCGGCGGCCCGCTGGAACGTGTACGCCGCCGTCAACATTCAGCCCGACAGTCTGTTTCCGGCCACCACAAACGCGCTGGGCAACGCGGGCGCACCCAACGTGATCCGCATTTTCAGCGATTTTCAGTGCCCGTACTGCAAGCAGTTGTGGGACACGGCGCTGGTGGGCTGGAAAGCCAAGCCCGCCGAATACCGTGTTCTGCACCATCAATTCCCGCTGTCGTTCCATAAAAATGCGTTTGCCGCCGCCGAAGCCAGCGAATGCGCGGGGGCACAGGGCAAATTTGGCGCGTATGCCGACGTGCTGTTCGCCCGCTTCAGCGAGTGGACGCCGCAGGCCGCCCCCGCTGCCAACACCAGCTTCAACGCCTATGCCAAAACCGCCGGGCTAAATGCCACCACCTTCAAACTCTGCCTAGGCAGCCACAGCAAGAAAGCCAGCGTGGACGCGCAATTTGCCGCCGGGAAAAGGGTTGCCGTACAGGGCACGCCCACCGTCTTCCTGAACGGCGTGAAGTTGGCCGACTACACCGATGCCGAAGAACTGGCGACGGCGCAGGCCATCACGACGGCCAAACCCAGCGCGGGAACGGTGATCGGGCAGCGGCTTCAGAGCTTCCGGTAAAGCGTAGAAAGTGGATCGTAGATCATGGTCAGAGCTTTTCACCACGATCTACGATCCACACTCCTGATTCCCATTTAGGCCCGCGTGGTGTAGCGCTCCTGCAACTCGGCCAGCAGGGCGTCAAAGCCGACGCCTTTGCGTTCCTTGTGGCCTTCCGGCGTCCGTTCTCGCACGCTGACTTCACGGCGCTCCTGCTCCTGATCGCCCACCACCAGCATCACCGGAATCTTGCTCAGCTCGGCGTTGCGAACCTTGGCGTTCATGCGGTTGGTGGAATCGTCCACCTCTGCACGCAGGCCCACGCGCTTGAATTCGGCAGCGAGGCTCTCGGCGTACTCGTTGTGGCGGTCTGCAATCGGAATCAGGGCGATTTGGCGCGGGGCCAGCCACAGCGGGAAATCTCCGCCGTAATGCTCGATCAGAATACCCACGAAGCGCTCTAGGCTGCCAAACGGCGCACGGTGAATCATGACCGGGCGGTGATCCGCGCCGTCTTCGCCCACATAGGAAATGTCGAAGCGTTCGGGCAAGTTGTAATCCACCTGAATGGTGCCGAGTTGCCACTCGCGCCCGATCACGTCGCGCACCACGAAGTCCAGCTTGGGGCCGTAGAAGGCCGCGTCGCCGGGTTCCACGGTGTAGGGCAGGCCCACTTCTTCCACCGCTTCCATAATTCCGCGCTCGGCGGTCACCCAGTTTTCATCGCTGCCCACGTACTTCGTGCTTTCGGGGTCACGGGTGCCCACCCGGAAGCGCACGTCGTTCATGCCGAAGGTTTTCAGCACCAGCACCGTCAAATCCAGCACGTCCAAGAACTCTTTCTTGAGCTGATCGGGGCGGCAGAAAATGTGGGCGTCATCCTGCGTGAAGCCGCGCACCCGCGTCAGGCCGTTCAGTTCGCCGGACTGCTCGTAGCGGTACACCGTGCCAAATTCCGCGAGGCGCACGGGCAGATCGCGGTAACTGCGCGGCTTGGAGGCGTAAATCCGCACATGGTGAGGGCAGTTCATGGGCTTGAGCATGTACTGCTCGTCGTCCACGGTAATCGGGCTGAAGTTGCTGTCGCCGTAGTTTTGGTAGTGCCCGCTGGTCTTGTACAACTCCAAGTTACCAATATTGGGGGTAATAACACCCTGATAATCGCGCTGAAACTGCTGCTCCCGCAGGAAGCGCATCAGTTCTTCGCGCAGAATGGTGCCGTTGGGCAGCCACAGCGGCAAGCCGCGCCCCACGAGAGGGTCAATGACAAACAGTTCCATCTCGCGGCCCAATTTGCGGTGATCGCGGCGCTTGGCTTCTTCTAGGCGCGTCAGGTACTCGTCCAGTTCCTTCTGGGACGCGAACGCCACGCCGTACACCCGCTGCAAAATCGGGTTTTTCTCGTTGCCGCGCCAGTACGCGCCCGACGTACTCATCAGTTTGAAGGCGGCAGGCAGCTTGCCCGTACTGGGAAAGTGCGGCCCCCGGCACAGGTCGGTGTAGCTGCCCTGAGTGTAGAACGTGATCGGCTCGTCTTCCGGCAGTGCGCCGATCAGCTCGGCCTTGTAGGGGTCGTAGCTAAAGCGGGCCAACGCCTCAGCCTTGCTCACTTCTGCCCGCGAAAACTCCAGATTGCGGCCCAGAATCTCGCGCATGATGGCTTCGATCTGGGGGAGTTCCTCTTCCTTCAGGGGTTCCGGCAGGTCAAAATCCTGATAGAAGCCGTTTTCGATGCTGGGGCCGACGCCGCGCTTGACCGCTTCCGGGTCGAAGCCTTTGCGCTCGTAAAACTCGCCTACCGCCTGACTCATCACGTGGCCCAGCGAGTGCCGGAACAGGGGCGCGGCCTCGGCAGGATTCTTTTTGGTAATCAGCGTGATGCGTGCGCCTTCGGGCAGCGGCGTCATCAGGTCTACCAGATCGCCGTTGGATGTGGCCGCCAGTGCGTCTTGCGCGAGGCGGGGGCCGATTGCTTTGGCGGCGTCCAGCGCGGTTGCGCCAGCGTTCAAGTCCAGTTGTTTTCCATCCGGTAAAAATACGTGCATCTAAGCTCCTTTTTCTTGCTGTGCCTGCTGCATCCCCTGAGTCTTGAATGGCATAAAAAAACCCGGCCCCACCCTTGCCAATACAACGCCTGAGAGCCGCGTGGGGTCTCAGGCGCGTAGAGTTCGGGTTGTCAGGCTGGGCTGCAAAAGCATTCGCTGCCGCACCCCGCCGCGCTCCCTCAGACCGGGCCGTCTTGGTCTGAGTTGTGGTGCGGCGAAGTTCATGGTGTCAGGATAGCGGGGGAAGGGGCGCGGGGGCAAGTTAGGCGGGGTTAGCCCCAAGCGCCGCTTTGTACTGGAGCCGCGCCTTTGGGATTCGGCCCCCATTGGTTGGTGACGGGTTCGCTATCGGTGACGTTCAGAACAAGAAGCCAGATAGCCCCCGCCAGAGGAATAAAAATAATGAGATACCACCACCCGGAACGGCCAATATCGTGCAGCCGCCGAATGTCTACCGCTAAGCTAGGAACAAAGAAGATCAGGTAGAAAATCCCGCCCAAAATACCGATTTGAAGGCCCTCAACCCCAAAATCTAGCCCAAGCTGTCTGTCAACGAATCCAAGCACGAAGCTGATCACCCAGTTGACGAGGACAAAAATCCAGTATTCCCGCCGACGCGAACGTCCTGAGAAATCTCTGAATCTCCGCAACACCGTCAGATACTCGTTCATAGTCTGACCATCATGCCACTTAATTAGAGTAGGTGTCCAGTGGGTCAGCCAATCCCGATCTATCAACCCAAAGCAGAAGGCACGGCCCCAAACCGGAACCGTGCCTTTGCTATTGCTGTACTGAATGCTAAATGCTTACAATCCGGCCTGTGCCAAAAACGCATCCAGCTTTTGCGGGCGGAATCCGCTGAGGCTAGCGGCCACGTCGCCGCTGACCAGCGTGGGCACACTGCGCTTGCCGCCGTTCACGCTCATCACGTATTCCGCCGCACTGTCGTCTTGCTCGATGTTGATTTCCTCGAATTCCAAGCCCTTCTTCTTCAGGGCGGCTTTGGTAGCGTGGCAATCGGGGCACCAAGTCGTCGTATACATTTTAATCATTGGGGAAACCTCCTAAGTTGAGTGGAGCCAGAGCGGTTCTGACCCCCGATGGCACTGCCCATACTTTACAAAATAAAGCATCAAAAGTCAAAGTGGGGGCTAGGGGAAGGTCTAAAGGGATAAGGCTGAGTTTTTCATTCCCTCTCCCGCAAGGGGCGAGGGATAAATGAGCGCCAGCGATTGCCCTCTCAACACAAAAAACGGCCCACCGCAAGGGCAGACCGTTGAAATGAACCTGAAGCTTAGGCTTGAGCCGGGGCTTCGGACGTTGCCGCAGGAGTCGCCGTTTCGGGCACGGCGGCGTCGTCTGACATGTCGGTGGGCAGGCCCGCTTCCAAATCGATATCGGCGGTGCGGGGGTCTACCTTGCGGGGAGCTTTGGGGGTCATGATCATGTTCATGTCCATGCCCATCATGCTAGGCATTCCTTCGGGTGCGCCCACATCGGCCAACGTATCGGCTACGCGGTGCAAAATGCGCTCGCCCAACTCCGGGTGTGTGCGCTCGCGGCCACGGAACATGATGGTCACTTTGACCTTGTGGCCTTCGTTCAGGAAGCGGCGCACATGTCCTGCTTTGGTGTCGAAGTCGTGGTCATCGATCTTCACGCGGAATTTGATGGCCTTGACTTCCTGAGACCGCACGCGCTTGCGGTTTTCTTTTTCGTTCTGCTGCTGCTCGTAGCGGAACCGGCCATAGTCGAGCAGGCGGCAGACGGGGGGCACGGCCTGAGGACTCACCATGACGAGATCCAGAGCCTTTTCACGGGCCATGGTCATGGCATCACGCGTGTCGATAATGCCGATCTGCTCGCCGCCGTCACCGATCAACCTGATCTGACGGACGCGGATTTGCTCGTTGACCTTGTGTTCTTTCGCTATGTTCATCACCTCCGCACGCCCGGCGCACGCTGGCGCTCTGGGCGGCTGTGGCCCACCTGTCTTTTCTGGCTTTGGGCCAGCTTCCGGGTGGGCAGACTCCTGAGTTTACCACGCGCCCCCGCCTTTTCTGGCATGGCGTCCACTCATCTGAAATTAAGCACCGCGCTATCCGTGCCCTCCTCTCCCCTCCCTGCGCTCTGCCATGCTGTAGCCATGACCGGTTCGCCCGCTGCCCCTCCCCATCCTGCCTCGGCCTACACGTTTGGGCCGCACGCTGTCCGCAATCCTGATCTGGAGGTGCTGCTGACCGATGGCCTCGGCGGATTTGCCCTGTCCAGTTTGGCAGGCGTGCCCACCCGCTGTTATTCGGGGCTGGCGGTCAGTCAGCAGCCACCGGTGCGCCGTTATTCACACTTGGTGTCGCCGCTGGAGGTGCTGCGGGTGGGCGCGGAAGACATCGTGCTGCACGCCCTAGAAATTGCGCCGGGGGTCTTTGAGGGACGCGGGCTGGAAACGTTGACAGGCGCGACCACTTGGGACTTGCTGCCCGAACGCGAGCAGTTGGTACGCGGGGTGCGGATGCGCCGCCGGATGTGTGCACCCCGGCATTCCGGCGCGGTGGTGTATCTGTACGAGGTGCAGAGCCGCGTGCCCGTAACCCTGACACTGGGCGGGTTTTTTGTAGACCGGGACATGCACCATGTTCACCGCGCCGCGCCCAAGTTGGGGTTCGCCGTGCAGCCGGGGGGAAGGCAGGTGCGCGTGCAGGGCGAGCGGGAAACGCGGGCCACGCTGTATCTGCCGCAGGGTGGGGGCGTGACCTCCGATTCCCTCACCCCGGCCCCCTTTTCGCAGCGGGTGTACTACCGCCACGACGCCGCACGCGGAGAACCGGACGTGGAGTACACGCAGGGCGCAGCACTCTGGCAGGTGCAGTTTCCGGCGGGCGGCGGGCAGGTAGCGCTGGTGGTGCAGGGCGTGGTGGAGGCACAGGAGCCGCTGACCATTCCCGATCCTTGGGCCGCCTACAGGCAGGAGGCCACGCGCCGCCGCCAACTGGCCGAGCAGGCGTGGCAGGCGTCCGGCGTGCGGGATGATGTGGTGGCAACACTGGCGGTGGCCGCCGACGCCTACCTCGTGCAGCGGGTGAATGTGGGCAGCAGTTCCCGCAGCCTCAGCGTCATCGCGGGCTATCCGTGGTTTGCCGATTGGGGCCGCGACGCCATGATCGCCCTGTCGGGGCTGACACTGGTCACGGGAAGGTACGAGGAAGCCCGCGACATCTTGGGCACCTTTTTGGGATCGCTGCGGCGCGGGCTGACGCCCAATAATTTTCTTGATGACGGCACGGGCGCGGGCTACAACACCGTAGACGGGGCATTGTGGCTTGCGGTGGCGCTGGAACGGTATGCCCGCACCACTGGAGACGGCCCTTTTGTGCGGGCGGCCCTGCCCCAACTGCGCGAACTGTTGCGCTGGCACGTGCAAGGCACCGATCACGGGATTGCCGCCGACCCCACCGACGGTCTGCTGCGGGCCGGAGAACCGGGCGTACAACTGACGTGGATGGACGTGAAAATTAGGGACTGGGTGGTGACGCCCCGGCACGGCAAACCCGTAGAAATTCAGGCGTTGTGGCTGGCCGCGCTGGGGGCCGAAGCCCGCTTGTCGGAGGCATTTGGCGAGCCGCCCATGTACGCCGAGTTGCTGGGCCGTGCCCATCAGGGATTTTCGGCGCTGTGGGAGTCGGGTCTGGGGGCTGACCTCCCGCCTGCCCGGTCTGCTCCTCATCCTTCACTTGGCCCGCCTTCGCCCGCGCCACTAGGCATGGGCGGCCTGACAGGGATGTTCGGCATGGGTAGCATCGGCCTCAGCGACACGGGCAGCCGCAACGATGTGTTGTCTGGGCCGGTGCTGAGGCCGCCCACGCCCCTCAACACCCCCACCGCGCCCACGCCGCCCGCCGCTGCCTTGGCCGACTTGTTGGCCCCCGACCCTAGCAACGACAACGGCTCTTGGCAGCCTGACCGCAGCGTGCGCCCCAACGCCGCCATCGCGCTGTCCTTGCCCGATACGCCCGCCACCGCTGCCCAAACCGACGCCGTGATTCGGGATATAGAAACGCACCTGCTGACGCCCGTGGGCCTGCACACCCTCTCGCCGCTTGACCCGCGCTACTTGGGCAATTACGGCGGGCCACAACTGGTGCGCGACGCGGCCTACCATCAGGGCACGGTCTGGCCCTGGCCGCTGGGCGCGTTTGTAGAAGTGCTGCTGTCGCGCGGAGAAGTACGCCGCGCCCGCGCTGCCCTCGCGGGCCTGACCGGGCACATTTGGGAAGCGGGGCTGGGCCACGTCTCGGAAGTCTTTGCCGGAGACAGTCTGACCCCCGGCGGCTGCCCTTTTCAGGCCTGGAGCGTGGCCGAGGTGCTGAGGGCGCATGTGCTGGTGGCACGGGCCGAAGCCGCCGCGCTGAACCAAAACTGACGCTCAAAACCAACACCCAAAACTAAGCTGAAAACCCGTCTGGTTGCTGCCATGCCCCCACCGCCCTCTACACTTATAGCGGGATTTGCCCTTGACGTACCCCGGACACAAACCCTACCATCCGGGGATGACAGGCACGCTCGAACTTCCTCCGCAGGCCATGCAAGTGGGCTTGGCCGTGGATGTGGCCGCGTTTGCCATGCATGCCGGAGAACTGCGGGTGCTGCTCGTTCAGCGCGGCGCACTGCCACACGCCCGCGATTGGGCCTTGCCGGGCGGTTTTGTTCATGGCGGCGAGGAACTGCACGAGGCAGCCCTGCGCGAATTGCGTACCGAAACGACGGTGCAACTGGAACCCCGGCACCTAGAGCAGTTTTATACCTTTGGCGAGGTCGACCGTGACCCGCGTGGCCGGATCGTGAGCGTGGCGCACTTGGCGGTGTTGCCGCACGGCACCGTGCGCGTGACGGCGGGCGGGCATACGCTGGGCGCGGCGTGGCTGAGTGCCCACCAACCGCCGCCGCTGGCCTTCGATCATCACCTGATTCTGGATAGGGCCATCAAGCGGCTGCAACTGCGGCTGGAGTATGCGAACCTTGCCCTCGAATTTTTGCCCGATACCTTTACGCTGCCGGAATTGCAGGGCGTGTACGAGGCGATCCTAGACCGCAAGCTGGACAAGCGCAATTTCCGCAAACGCCTGCTGACTCAGGGAATTCTGACCCCCAGCGGAGAACGGCGCAGCGGCGTAGGACGGCCTGCCCAACTGTACAAACGGGCCAAGAATGCGCGGGTAGCGGCGCTGTAAGTCGGGGTCAGTCGAAGACGAACCTCAGAGGCGCGAATAGAAAAAATGACGAATTTGTGCACATGCACAACTCTCCGGTGCTTTTGCGGAGAATTGGGAATCAGGGCAAGCTCGTAGCGCCGCCCCCGGAACCCTCGGCCCACTTTCCGCGTACCCTCACAGCGTATGAGTCTTGCTTTTTTAATCTTCCTTGTCGCGTGGATCGTGGGCATGATCGGCACGTTTATTCCCGCCGTGCCCGCCACCATCATCATTTTCGCCGGAACGGTGGCCGCTACCCTTATTGACGGCTTTCAGGTCTGGCCTGACCTTCCCTTTCTGCTCACCTTCGCCGTCATCACGTTTCTGATTTCTATGGTGGACAACGTGGCGAGTGCGTGGGGCGCACGCAAATACGGCGGCAGCAAACAAGCTGTGTGGGGCGCTCTGATCGGCGGGCTTGTCGGGATTTTCATTCCCTTCGGCCTGATCGTGGGGCCACTGGCCGGGGCGCTGATTGCCGAGTTGTTTGTGGTGCGGAAGCCCGTGCCAGAAGCCATTCGGGCAGCGTGGGGCACGTTGGTGGGGCTGCTGACCGGACTGGCAGCCAAACTGGTGCTGCACCTGCTGATCGGCATCTACGAACTGTGGCGCTTGTGGGATCCGGCCAAGAGCGTGTTCGGGTAAGAATGATTCCGATTGAATCCTGCACTTTTTAGGATTCAATCCGAGCGGACTGGCACAGCACGAAGTGAGCGAGTAGGAAAGAGTACGGGCTACGCGTTATGGAGCCGCAAGCGGTGGCGTTCCGATTGTGGCGGAATCAAGCGGAGTCCGTATAAGAATTGACAACAAAACAGGCTCCAGCCCATGCGCCGGAGCCTGTTTTTTTATTGTTCCTTCAGCGGGCCAAAATCAGCGGGGCAATAGCAATAAAGCCGATCACGAGGGCAGGCAGCAGCGGCAACAGCGCCCCCAGCGCGGCCCGTCCGGTGTGGCCTACCGTGACGCGCAAAGCGAAAAAGGCCAAGGCACACTGCGCCGCTGTGCCCAGCAACGTGGCAAAGGCCAGCGCCAACGCCCCCGAGGTTTGGGCCGCCGCCGCCAACGCCGCCCGCTGAATCTGCTGCGGATTCTGGCCTGCCGCCGCCAACGCCGCGTCGGAGGGCAACCACGCGGCAGCCGGGGTGCTGAGCGCCAACACGATGACCAGCAGATACAGCGGCACCAGCAGGGCAAACGAGGCGCTGAAGATTTCCGCGACGCGGCTGCCGCGCAGGCTTTTGCCCCGGCCCGCGCCCAAGCGCCCTAAGCCCCACATCACGGCGAAGGTCAGCACGGTCAGAAAAAAGCTGCCGAAGGCGTTGGTGACGTGGGCAATGAAGGGCGGCGCGGCTGTTTTGGTCAGTTCGGCGGCCAGATTCGCGGCGGGCCGTACCAACAGCGCATACGCCACCCCCGACAACGCCGCAGGCACCACCACCGCCGCCCAGTACCGCCACGTCAGGGGGTCAGATTCGGCCAACTGTGCGCCAAATCTACGCGGCCCACTCAGCAAGTCGGTGGGCAGCGGGGCAGAAACAGTAGCAGGCGGCGGCACGATAGGGGCAGGCTTACGGGAGCGGGAAGAACGAGACATTGTACCCAGTGTAGGGGGCCAGCCCTGCACAACCTATGGGCCATGTTCAGGCCGTTCTCTTTTTGTTCAGGTCTGTTGGGGCTTGGAGCCATGGCAGGGCAACCCCCCCGAATGTAGAGACAACTGTGCTTTGGCGCTCCCCTCAAGGGGGGCTGGCTGCGAAGCAGACTGGGGGGTTTGCATTCCAACGCCGAAGGTGAACCCCCCGTTGCTGACGCAACGCCCCCCCTTACAGGGGAGGACAACTGCTCTTTCGTTTCCTTCCAAGGGGGCTGCCTGCGAACTGGTAGAGCTGCGAAGCAGACTGGACGGGCGCAGCAGCAACATCAGCTTCACTGCAATCCGCTGATCATCTGCGTGACGGCGGGCAGGGTCAGCACGCCCGCCACCACGCCAAACAGCACGACGCCCACGTAAGCGGCGCTGAGCCACGGCCCCGGCGCACTTTTCACCGCAGGGTCAGGTCTGGGCACCAGCCACAGATGCAGCACCAGCAGCACCACACTGCCGAACAAGAGTGCCCCCAGTGCCAGCGGAATAGTCAGCGCGGGGTTGCGGAGCAGTTCGGCACTCTCGGTGGGATCGGGCAGGTTGCGGCCCGCCAAAAACGCGCCCAGCCCGACAGCAATGGAGTTGTTGAGGGCATGGACGATGACGGCGTTCCAGAGGCTTCCGGTGTGCTGCGTCAGGCGGGCCATCGCGTAGGCCAAGGGCAAAATGCCCGCGATGCTGGCCGGGACACCGTGCGCTACGGCAAAAGCGAAGCTGGACATCAGGGCCGCTACCGTAAAGCCCGCCGCCCGCTCGTGCCCGCGCATCATCAGGCCCCGGAAGGCCACTTCTTCGGCAAAAGGAATCAGCAGGCCCGCCGCCAACAGCAGCGCCCACAAGTCGGCCCCCTGACTGAGAAACTGCGGAATGGCCCCCGCGCCCGCCGGAAAGAGCACCAAAAAAAACAGCGCGAAGGCCCGTGACGCCAAGAACGCCAGCACGAACGCGGCGAGCGCCAACCCCCAAGAAGGCGGCGTGCGCCAACGCGAATCGCGCACCAATGCTTGCATGGCGGGCTTAAAGACGGTGACTGCCAAAATGGCATTGACTACGAACGACAGTAGCAGCGCCGTTCCCAGCGGCACGCCCTGAGACATCAGCACGGCCGACACCACATTTTGAGTCAGGAGCAGGGTCAGCGCGGCCCGGTTGCCGTCCACCGCCCGAATCCCGGAATCGGTGGGCGGCTTGACTGGGTATTCGGCGGGCAATTCGTCGGCGGGCCAAGTTGGCGCAGGTGGCTCAGGCTGGGTGTGCGTCGGGGATGAAGGGGCGTCCGGGGCCGTCATAGGGGCCAGCCTAGCGCGGAGAACTGGGAGAGAACGTGGGAGGTGGATCGTAGATCGTGGTGACAAGAATGGCTTCACTGGGATTCTTGCCAAGCTCACCACCAAGATTCAATATCTCTTTCCCACCGCGCCTTTCCCACGATCCACGATCTCCCCTCCACGTTCTCCTAGGCTTGCACCACAGCCCCCGTCAGCACCCCAATCGCCCGCTCCAGCGCCTCATCCGTCACCTGATGATGCAGCACGAAGCGCACCGAGTCCGGGCCGAGCGCGTTGGCATGCACCCCGGCGGCGGCCCAGCGTGCGGCGTGGGCGGCAGCGTCGGGCAGGGTGGCGTAGATGATGTTGGTCTGCACGGCGGCCAGATTCACGGCGAATCCGGCTCCGGCGAGGGCTTCGGCCAACTGGCGGGCGCGGCGGTGGTCTTCTTTCAGCAGCGCGGGGCCGTCTTGCAGGGCCACCAACGCGGCAGCGGCCAAAATTCCAGCCTGACGCATGCCCCCGCCCATCATCTTGCGGTAGCGGTGCGCCTGTGCCATCTGCGCCTTACTGCCCACCAGCACGCTGCCCACGGGCGCACCCAGCCCTTTGCTGAGGCATACGCTGACCGTATCGAACTGGCCCGTAATATCGGATAGCGGCACATCCAGCGCGGCGGCAGCGTTGAAGACCCGTGCGCCGTCCAGATGCAGCGGCAAGCCTTCCTGATCGGCCACAGCGCGGATTCCAGCCAAGACCTCCAGCGGAATGACCGTGCCCCCCGCCTTGTTGTGCGTGTTCTCCAAGCTGATGAGACCGCTAGGAGACTGGTGAATGCTGCGGCGCACGGCGGCCCGCACTCCTTCGGGGTCAGGAATGCCCAGCGGCGCGTGCACGAAGCGCGGCACCACGCCACTGAACGCGGCCATCATGCCCAGTTCCCATTCGTAAATGTGGCTGCCTTCCGCACAGATCACTTCATGCCCGCGCTGGGTGTGCAGCGCGATTGCCACCTGATTGGTCATCGTGCCAGACGGCATGAACAATCCCGCCTCGTGTCCGGTCAGGCGGGCCACTTCCTGTTGCAGGGCGTTCACGGTGGGGTCTTCGCCGTACACGTCGTCGCCCACCGCCGCCGCCGCCATCGCCGCCCGCATCTGGGGCGTGGGCGTGGTCACAGTGTCGGAGCGCAGATCGGCAATCAGGGGAGCAGGGGGCATAGGGGGAGTCTAGAGGGAAGAACCGTGAGTGGTAAGTGGTCAGTAGTGAGTGGGAAATGCATCACACTGAGTAGCTTCCAACTCTTTTGCTCTTCCCACTGACCACTCCCCACTCACCAGCTGTGCAGCGCCCGCACTGTAAGGCCATGAGTTGCCCCCCCGCCGCGCAGCCGTCATGATGGCGGGGTATGCGTGACCCCGCGTTGGACGCTGTGATGGAAGCCCTGAAAACCGTGAACGACCCGGAATTGCACCGCGATCTGGTGTCGCTGGGCATGATCGAACGGGCCGAAGTGTCGGGCGGTGTGGCCGCCGTGAAGGTCAACCTGACCACGCCCGCCTGCCCGCTGAAAGGCAAGATCGAGGGAGACGTGCGTGAAGCCGTGATGGCCGTGCCCGGAATCACCGATGTCGTCGTGACCTTTGGCGCGATGGTGCGTGCCCCCTCTCAGCCTGCCTTGCCCGGTGTAAAACATGTGCTGCTGGTGGGCAGCGGCAAAGGCGGCGTGGGCAAAAGCAGTGTGGCCGTGAATATTGCCGCCGCCCTCGCCCGCGACGGAGCCAAAGTCGGCCTGCTGGACGCCGACGTGTACGGCCCTTCTGTGGCGCACATGATGGGGCAGGGTGCGGCCAAAGTGACCGCCAATGCGGAGCGCAAAATGCAGCCCATCGAGGCGCATGGCGTCCGCTTTATTTCGATGGCGAACCTGTCTCCGGCAGGGCAGGCGCTCGTGTGGCGCGGGCCGATGCTGCATTCTGCGGTGCAGCAATTTCTGAAGGATGCTGCCTGGGGCGACCTCGATTATCTGATCGTGGACTTGCCACCGGGTACGGGCGACGTGCAACTCAGCCTCACGCAGACTGTGCAAGTCACCGGGGCTGTGATCGTGACGACGCCGCAGGACGTGGCTCTCATTGACGCGGCGCGGGCCATCGATATGTTCCGCAAAGCCAGTGTGCCCGTGCTGGGCATCGTGGAAAACATGAGCTACTTCGTGGCCCCCGATACCGGCCTGACCTACGACCTGTTTGGGCGCGGCGGCTCGCGCAAACTGGGAGCGGAACACTTGCTGCTGGGCGAAGTGCCGATAGACATGGAAGTCCGCAAGGATTCCGACGCGGGCGTGCCTGCGGTGTTGGCGCACCCGGATTCGGTGGCGTCGGCGGCCCTGACCCAGATTGCCCGCAACCTTGCCGGACAGGTCAGCGTGCGCTCTATGGCGCAGTCGTTGCAGCAGTCTCTGGCCGACCTGCCCGACCAACTGACCGTCGTATGAGCCTCGCCGCCGCTCCTTTCACTTCGCTGCCAACGCCGCTTCCCGCCCCGGAGCGCACCAAGACGCGCCTGCTGGAACTGATCAAGCGGCACGGCCCCCAGACCGCGCAGGACTTGGCCTACAAGCTGGAAGTCAGCGTGCCCGCCGCCCGCCGCCACCTGTGTGACCTGCAAGACGGCGGCCTGATCGAGTCGCGCACCGAGCGCCCCGGCGGACGCGGACGGCCCCAACACGTGTTCGCCCTCACCGATCAGGGCGAGGCGTCGTTTCCCAAAACCTATTCGGGCCTGTGTGTAGATGTGCTGAGGCATGTGCAGCAACTCTTCGGGCAGGGCGCGGTGATGCAGGTGTTCGATGCCCGCAGCGCCGAAATCGCCGCCCGTCTTCAGGCCGAGGTGCCGCTGTCTGCACCCCTGCCCGTGCGGGTGCAGGCCTTTGTGCGCGTGCTGTGCGAAATGGGCTTTGACGCCGTGCTGGAGCAGGACGGAGACACGTGGCTGGTCAGCAAACGTAACTGCCCCAACCTGACCGTGGCGCGGCAATTTCAGGAACTCTGCGTCAGTGAACTGACTATGTACCAAACGCTCTTGGGCGTGCCGATGACCCGTGAAACGCGGATCGCCTGCGGCCAAAGCACTTGCCTGTACCGGATCGGCCCCTGACCATGCCGCCGTCGCCGCCCACCAGTGTACCGGGTGGGGCCCATCTGCCCGCCAACGACACGCCCGCTGGCACGGCGCAGATGCTGCCGCCGCTGCATAGTTTGGTGGCGTGGCCCCCCGCCGAACTGGACGGCTGGCTGCGCCGTACCCAAGAGCGCCTGAACGTGCGGGCCTTCGGGTTGCCGCACCTGAACTTACGCGCCCCGTTCCGCACGCCGCTGGGCAGCCGCGATCTGGTCAGCGTTTTTCGTCACCTGCTGGCCGAAACCCCGCCCTTTGAAGTGCAGATTCTGGGCTGGAAACAGCTTCCCAACGCCCTGATGTTGGAGTGCGAGCGCCCGCCCGAACTGCTGGCCCTGCATCGCCGCGCCCTCGGTGCCGTGCCCAGTTCTCAGGCTCCTTACGACGGCGATTCCTACATGCCGCACCTGACCTTGGCCTTAGGCATTTTGCCTTGGGCCGAAGCGCACCTCTGGGAAGAAGTGCGCCACCTGACGCCGCCTGTGTCGCACTTTACGGTTACGGCCCTGAGTCTGACGCGGGAAATGCGGGGGGAAGTGCAGGAGCTGCATACCTTTCCGCTTGGGGAGCGGGGGATCGTCTGAGGGTCTAGGGTCGAAGGAAAAGCGAAAGCAAGGGCTAGAGCTTCTGTTTTCAATACCGACAACAGCGAACGTGGATCGGAGAACGTGGCAACCAAACCACAATCTCCGATCCACGATCTACTTTCTAGCTCTACTTCTGCTTACCCTTACACACTCACGGGCAGCTTCAGCATTCCCGCCAAGGCGTCCATAAAGCCGTCGAATCCGGCGAAATCGAGTTGCTGCTCGTTGTCGCTCAGCGCCGTAGCGGGGCTGGGGTGAACTTCGATGTGGATGCCGTCTGCGCCGACAGCGAGGGCAGCCTTCGCCAGCGGAATCAGCAGGTCGCGGCGGCCCGCAGCGTGGGTCACATCTACGATCACGGGCAGGTGGGTTTCTTGCTTGGCAAGAGCCACTGCCGACAAATCGAGGGTGTTGCGCGTCCACTTTTCGAAGGTACGAATGCCGCGCTCGCACAAGATGACTTCGTTGTTGCCTTCCGACAGGATGTATTCGGCGGCGTAGAGCCACTCTTCGATGGTGGCGCTCAGGCCGCGCTTCAGCAGCACGGGGCGGCGGGAACGGCCCACTTCGCGCAGCAGGGCAAAGTTGTGCATGTTGCGTGCGCCCACTTGCAAAATATCGGCGTGTTCGGCCACCACTTCTACGTCGCGGGTGTCCATCACTTCGGTAATGAACAGCATGCCGTTGTCGCGGGCGGCGCGGCCCCCGATGATCAGGCCGTCCACGCCCATGCCCTGAAAGCCGTAAGGGCTGGTGCGGGGCTTGTACGCGCCGCCGCGCAAGATTTTCACGCCTTTGCCTGCCAAGAACGCGGCGGTCTGATCCATCTGCTCTTCGGATTCGATAGAGCAGGGGCCAGCGATGATGGTGGGGGGCGCACTCCCACCGATCTGCACGCCGTCGATTTCCAGCACGGTGTCGTCACGCTTGACCTTGCGCGACACCAAGAGCTGCTTCTTGTCATTGCTCTCTTCCAGATCAAGGCTGGCCTTGAAGATTTCCTTGAAGATGGCCTTCACGGCGGCTCCGGTGAAGGGGCCGGGATTCAGCGCCTCCATTTCCTTAAGCTGCTTGTCTTCGCGGGCGGGGTCGTAGTGGTGTGGGCGGCCTTCCTGCGTCTTGGCGTGGCCTATCTGGGCCACCACTTCGCCGCGCCTAGACAGCAAAACCAGTAGGTCACGGTTGATCTGATCCACCTCGGCGCGGAGGTCTTCGATGGAGCGGTGCGGTTGTGTCATAGCGTCAGTGTAGGAAACTGAGCCGCAGGGGGGAGCGGGGCGTGCTAGTCAATTGAAAAGAGTTGTCCAAGTGTGGCCTGCCAAACACGGTTTTCTTACTCTGACGCTCCGGTTTGCCCGGCGTCTGGAGTATTGACCATATGTGCCGCCACCCGCGTCAGGGCCGCGTAAAACTCCTGCGCGTCGGCGGTAGCGATGCTGGGGGTGGCCCGCAGCGCCGCGTTCATGCACGCCAGCCACGCCCGCCCCCGTTTGGGGGTAATGACGTGGGGCAAGTGCCGCGCCCGCAACCGGGGATGGCCGTAGCGTTCGTGGTACAGCGGTGGGCCACCCAAAAACCCGGTCAGGAATGCCAGTTGCTTTTCGGCGGTTTCGGTCAGGTCGGTAGGGAAAATGGGGGCCAAATCGGGGTGTTGGGCCACCAATTCATAAAAGCGCGTGACAAGTTCGGCCAACGCTTCCGGCCCGATTCGGTCATACAGCGTGCCTCCGGGCGTGAGTTGCAAGGTGGGGGGAATGACGGTCATACGGGCAGGGTAGCGCGTGGGACAGACTTCAAGCCCTCAGGCCTTCCCAATTCGCCACAACAGCAAAAAGGCTCCAGCAAATGCCAGAGCCTCTCAAGAATTTGGGTCGAATGAGGCCAGAGCCTCAGCTCCAGTTCCACACCGTGGGTTCGTACTCGAAGGCCCCGCCGATCATGCGGCGAATGTGGCCCAGCGCGTGAAACGGGAAGTGGTAGCCCGTGACCCACAGTCCTTCCGTGGTGGCCTGATCGAACAGGCGCTGACGGGTGCGGGCCGCCAGTGCGCCGTCGGTGTCGAAGCCCACGTAAGCGCCCCGGTGCTTCAGGCTGATCAGGAAGTGTCCGGCGGCGTCTCCGAAGACCAGCAGGCCCGCGTTGCCGCTCTGGGCACGCACACTGAGGTGATTAAGTGTGTGGCCGGGGCTGGCAATCGCCGTCAGACCGGGCACGATTTCGGCTCCCGGCTGAATCAGCGTAAAGCGGTCTTTCAGGCCGATCAGGTTGGCCTGCACGGAGGCGTTGGGGTTGGCCTGAGTCGTCCAGAACTGGAATTCTCCCGCGCCCATGACGTGCCGCGCCTGCGGGAAGTTGGACTGCCCGCCCGTAGTCAGGCCGCCGATATGGTCGCCGTGCCCGTGCGTAATGAACACGGTGTCGATGGTGGCCGGATCAATGCCCGCCCGCCGGATGTTGGCGAGCGTCTGGCCTGTCGCGCCACCGCGCCCCGTGTCGATCAGCACGCGGTTTTTGCCCGTTTCGATAATGGTAGGGTTGAAGTGGTTGACCGTGTTGGTGGCGGCCACATGGTATTCGGCCAGCGTGGCGGCAAACTCGGCCTGACGGTCAGGATTCGCGCCCCAAGTGGGCAAAAGGGCGGCCAGCGGAGCCGTGCCGTCGCTGAGAACGATAACGGTCATATCTCCGATCTTCTGGCGGTAAAAGCCGTTGCCGTTGACGAAAGCGGTGGGTGCGGGCGGCGCGGCGGGGGTGGCCGGGGCAGCAGGCGTGGTGGTTTGCGCGAGGGCCAGCGGCGAGGCGGCGGCCACCACTCCAGTCAGGCCCAAGAGTTGCAGGGCGCGGCGGCGATCTACGGAAGCGGCGGGCAAGATGATTTGATCGTCAGACATGGGAAACCTCCGGCGAGTGGGCCAAGTGAAGGAGCAGCATTCGGTCTGTGCCAGATAGACGCCGCAACAGGTGGGGCCATCCAGATTGGAGTGAAATTACCTTTCAACGTTGAACGATAAATTCTCAATCAAAAGTATTCAGGCATACGCTGAACATTTGGCGGAGGTTTAGAAATGGGGGTTGTAGCCCTTTAGCTCCGGCTTTGGCCTTCCCCGCGCACCACCCATTTGGTGGTGGTCAGTTCGCGCAGACCCATCGGCCCCCGCGCATGCAGCTTTTGCGTGCTGATCGCCACTTCTGCGCCCAACCCCAGTTGCCCGCCATCGTTGAACCGGGGGCTGGCGTTGACCATCACGGCGGCGCTGTCTACGTCCTGCACGAAGCGTTCGGCCTGAGCGGGGTCACGGGTGAGGATCACGTCGGTGTGGTTGCCGTGCAGGGCGATAAAATCCAGCGCCTCTTCCATGCCCTCAACCACCCGAATGCTGGCGGTGAGGGCTAGAAACTCGGTGCAGTAGTCGGCGTCGGTGGCGGGTTGGGCCTGTACGCCAGCGGCTTGAAGACTATCGGTTTGAAGAACGGCCAACGCTTCGGCATCGGCCCGCAGATCTACGCCGTGTGCCGCGAGGTCTTGGGCAATGGCGGGCAGGGCAGGCAGCGCGGCGCGGGCCACCAGTAAGGTATCCAGCGCGTTGCAGGCACTCGGCTTCTGCACCTTGGCGTTGCGAATAATCTGCACGGCCAGTTCTACATCTGCCGGGTCTTGGGTAAAGCTGGCGTCCAGATACACATGCACCACGCCGATGCCGCCCACGATGACGGGCACAGTGGCGTTCTCGACGCAGTAGCGGTGTAACCCCGCACCACCACGCGGAATAATGGCATCTACGAGGGTATCGAGCCGGAGCAGTTCGCGCATCCGCTCGCGGGCCGGGTCATGGATCACCTGCACGGCGTCGGCGGGAAGGTTCTGGGCGTGCAGGGCGGCATGAATGGCCTCTTCCAGCGTCGCGTTGCTGAACACGGTCTCCTTGCCGCCGCGCAGAATCACGGCGTTGCCGCTCATCAGGGCCAGCGCCGCCACGTCTACGGTCACGTTAGGGCGACTCTCGTAAATCACGCCCAGTACGCCTAAAGGCACGCGCCGCCTAGAGACGCGAATGCCGCTGGGTTGTACTTCTTCGGGCGTGGTTTCGCCCACCGGATCGGGCAGGGCGGCCACTGCTTCCACATCGGCGGCGATGGCTTCCAGCGAGGCGGCAGAGAGCCTCAGGCGGTCTACCATGTGCGCGGGCAATTCGGCGGCCTGTGCAGCGGCGATGTCCTGCGCGTTGGCGGCCAGAATGCCTGCCTGCCGCGCCCGCAACTCGGCGGCGATGGCGTGCAGCGCGGCCACCTTCTGCGCGGTGGGCAGAGAACGCAGCACCCGCCCAGCGGCCCGCGCCCGCACGCCCATCTCGTGTACCGATGTGTTTGCTGTGTTGCCTGCTGCCTCAACCGCCGTCATGGGGGTAGCGTAACAGGGTGGGGGCGTCTAGGGGGCCAAAGGTCTAGGGTCTAAACAGGGCAATCGCTTTGCTCCCTCACCCGCTCTGCTAGCGCAGCTCTGCGAGTCCCCGGCCCTCCCTCCTCCCTTCGGGCTGTACCAGTCAAGGGTGAGGAGCTAAACAAAGCCCTTTGCTCTTGCTGTTAGCCCCCGCCCCTTGCGGGAGACTCGCAGAGCAGTGGTCTGGGGAGAGGAGTTGAATGAGCGCCAGCGATTGCCCTGCTTAGACCCTTAGACGCCCTTCAAGCTCCCCGCAAACTTCACCCCAATACCCGCACCAGCGGTTCCAACTCTTCCAGATGAAAGCGGTGGCCTGTGGCGTGCGCCAGTTGCCGCACCAGACGGCGGGCGGGCAGAGACGATAGATTCAGACTGGTGGCCCCCGTAGACGTGATCTGGGCGCGGCCTGTCAGGTCGATGACCGTGTGGTACGGCTGCACCAGTCCGGCGGGCAAACTCCCACCCGTGAGCACGATCAGGTCGGCGCGTTCGGTCAGGGTACTCAATGAGGAGTCGCGGCGGCTCATGGCAAAGCTTCGCACTCCGGCGGGCAGGTCACGGGCGGCGCGTTCGGCATCGGGAGAACTGTCGGCCACCACACCCACATCGGTAAAACCGAGGCGCGAGAGGGGCAGGGCGCGGGCCAGATCGTCGGCGGTGTTGCCCAGCAGGACGGCACTTGCGCCGCGTGCCGCGTAGCCGGTGGCCTCCAGCGCGTCCATCAGCGCCCCGGTCAGCGCATACGCGCCGTGACTGCCGCCAGTGCCAAAGCCACCCGTGAACGACACGGCGTCTACGCGCCCCACTCGCCGGGCGTCGGCGTCGGGGGTCACGGCCCCCAGCACCGCTTCTTCATGAGAAGGGCCAACCAACGCCCCACAAAACCGGAGGGTATGGCAGGCGTCCAGCACGGCCTTCAAGTCGGTATCGGGCACGCCCACCGCCACGATGCCCAGTTCACGAAAGGCGCGGGCGGCCCCCGCAGGCACACCGATCAGGGCAAGGGGCGCGGCGTCGGCATGGGCAGGCATCGGGGAGCAGTGTAGCAAGGGCGACTGTAGCAAGGTGCCTCCGCCGCAATCGCGCACCCCCTCTGCTGAGGCTGCCGCATACTGAACAGATGGTTCGTCTTGCCCCCCATAGATCAATGCAGAGCCGATCAGTCCAGCCCCGATCAATGGTCTTTGTAGCTGTAGCCCTCGCCAGCCTCGCACTAACAGGCTGTGCGCCCGCCTCTACAACAGGAATGACCGCCAACGCTGCGGCCAACCCCGCGCCCATTCCCAATGCCATAGACATTCCGGCCACTGGAGAAACCCGCGCCGCCCTCGTGATTTATCCGGGAGCCGCTGTTGCCCCCGAAGCGTACCGCTGGCTAGGAGATGCACTGGCAAGCCGGGGCATCCGCACCGTCATCGTGCGCTTTCCGCTGAATCTGGCCGTGCTGGAACCCAACCGGGCAAGCGGCGTGATTCAGGCGCTTGGCTTGCCCGCAGGCCGGGTCTTTCTGGCAGGCCACAGCCTCGGCGGAGCCATGGCCGCGCAGTTTTTGGCGGGTCAGGGGGCTGGGCAAGTGGCCGGGCTGATCTTGCTGGGAGCCTATCCTGCCGGAAATATCAGCCTGCGCGGGCAAGCTCTGGCGGTGCTGAATCTGGCCGCGCAAAATGACGGCCTCAGCACACTACCCGAAGTGCAGAGCAGCCTGCCGCGCCTGCCCGAAAGCACCCGGTTGGTGGTGCTGCCGGGAGCCGTCCACGCCGATTTCGGACGCTACGGCGAGCAGCGGGGCGATGGCCAGCGCAGCACTGCCCGCGAGGTGACTGAAGCGGCGATTGTCGGGGAAGTGGCCGGGTTTATTGAAGGGGCAGCGCGGTAAACCGGGCGATCAGAGGCCGCCTCAAAGGTCAGGCCACTGCCCAGCCAGAGTCGAAACGGTAGACCGCGTAGACCAAACGGGATTCAAATTCACCGCTCTCAGCACACAGAAACACGTCTTGGCCTGTGGCCTCGGTCAGAATCTTCAGCAAGCGGGTCAGGCGGGCAAAAGCAGCCTCGTCGGGCACGTCCAGCGGGTGCAGGGTGGCCTCCATTGGGTCTAGGCCAAAGTTGAGGAAAAAGACGACTTGCAAGGCACCTTGACTGCCCGGACAAGGCGTATCGGCGTGAAACTCGGCTATCGGGTCATCTTCCCCACCCGTTGCCAAGAGTTCTATCCCGGCCAGATCGGGCAGCGGGGCGGGTTCGCCACCGATCAGGAAAGCGCAGGGGAAGGCCCGGTCTTGCGCGTGCATGGCGCGGAGCCACGCGGGGGCGTCCATGCCAAAGCTCCAGAGATTGAGGAGGGAGCCGTCCCAGTCGAATGCATCGGCCAAGTCTGCCCGCTTCATGGCCGCACCCGCTCTGCCCCCGAATACACCGTCAGGCGGTCTGCCCGCGCCCAGCCGCACAAAGTAAGCCCGAAGGTGGAGGCAGTTTCGGCGGCGAGGCTGGTGGCCGCGCCCACCGTGACCACCACCGCCACGCCGCCCATCACTGCCTTTTGCACGATCTCGAATCCGGCGCGGCTGCTGACCACCAGAATGCTGTCTGATACGGACTTGCTCTGATTCCCGAACATCCGTAAAGGCACCGGATGTTCAGCAAACGCCGCCAGCCCGTCCTTTTTGCCACTCGCTCCGCTCGGATGATTCTCGCGAATCATCGCAATTTGATATGAGAGCGGCAATAATCCCCGTTCCAGCGCCCAGCCGATCACCTTGTCGGTGGCGTTGTGGCGGCCTATGTCCTCGTAGGCGCAGAGGCACGCCCCATCCGGCCCGAACAGGCCCGCCGCGTGTAGCCCGCCCGACGCCGCGAATCCCGGCTGAAGCGTCTGCAAGCGCCCCGGCAATCCGGCCAGAAACGCGGCGCTGAGCGGGCCACCCGTCCAAACGGGTAGGGCCGCCCGCACCGCCAGCCGCTCTATGCTGCCCGTGCCACACACGCCGCACGCGCTGGACGACACGCCCAACCGCGCCCCCGCCGCCAACCGCTCATGCTCGGGCGTGTGCAGCCCCATCACGTTCGGATTTTCGGGGTCAGGTTCCAACTGTGGCGTCCCCAGCCACAGCCCTTCTGCCAGCAGCCAGCCGCGCACCAGTTCGGCGTCGGCTCCGGGCGTTCTCATCAGAATACCCAGCGTGACCGGGCCAGACGGCGTGTGCAGGCGCACTTCCAGCGGCTCCTCTACGGCTAAAGTCTCCGACTTCTCCCCTGCCCCACTGCCGGAATAGACCGTCGCAGGCCAGTCTGTCAGGGCGGGGCCAGACATCAGCCTTACTCCTCCCCGGCTTCCCGCAAGGCGCGGCCCGCACCCTTCAGCACGCCGAACACTGCGCCCAGTGCCAGTTGCACATCGCGGTCACGCAGCAGGCTCAGCAGTTCGGGCAGGCCGATGCCCCGGTTTCGGGCATTGAATTCAGCGACGTATTTGGCCCCCTCGGTCACGCCCGCGCTCACGGCCTGCCCCAGCACACGCACCTCATCCGGGTTCAGCGCGGAGGCGGTTTTGCCCAGTTCCACCACGTTCTTAATCAGCGTGGTGCTGCTCTCGCCCGCCAGCAGGTGCAGGGCGGAGGCGCTGAGGCCCTCGCCGCCGCGCACCAGCCTCACAAGCACATCTAAAACGCCGTGTTCATGCAGTTCGCGCAGCAGGCGCAGGCTTTCGGCCAACGCTTCGGCAGAGTCGGATACAGAGGCGTCGAGGTGTTCTTGGGGGGTGGGGGGCTGGGGGGTGAATTCTAGGGCTTTGGCCATGTGGGGACTCCGGGTGTGTGGGCGGGATGGTGGAAGGTGAACCCCCCCGTTGCTTTGCAACGCCCCCCCTCAAGGGGAGGACTCAAAGCTGTTGCGCTCCCCTTGAGGGGGGGCTGGCTGCGGAGCAGACTGGGGGTTTTTGGCGGAAACGTCGGCGTGTGAACCCCCCCGTTGCTCGCGCAACGCCCCCCCTTAGAGGTGGGGACAAGGGCTTTCAATCATCCCCGCCCAGCCGGTCAGACCGTGCGTTCAGGCTGTCTCCCAGCATGGGCAACAGGCCGCCGGGAAACACATAATCAGGCCGCGCCCACTTGCGCTCCACCTCTACCCCGGTTTGCGGCGTGGGATGGCCGTAGCGGGAATTACCCTTCGGCAGCGGGTTCGGGCCACCTTCCGGTAGGACTTCCAGCCTGACCGCCGTGTCTTTGTAGGCGGGCGTATTGGTCACCGTGTCCCTGTTGTTGCCCGTCAGGCGGTTCACAGCGTCTTCGGCGTGGCGGGCGTTCATGGGCACATACACCTCATGCCCGCTGACCCGCCCGGTGATGTGGGCCTGCACTTTCACCGCGCCGTTGGGACTGATCAGACGCACCCATTGGCCGTTCGTGATCTGGCGTTCAGCGGCCAGTTCGGGGCTGATTTCCACGAAGGTATCGGGCACGCTGGCCGCCAGCCCCGCCACACGGAAGGTCATGTTGCCCTCGTGGAAATGTTCCAACATGCGCCCGGAGTTCAGGTGCAGGTCAAACTCGGCATCAGGCGTGTGCTGGCGCGGCTGATACTGCGCCGGATAGAGGCGGGCCTTGCCGTCCGGGAAGTTGAAGCGGTCAACGTAGAGCAGCGGCGTATCGGTGCCGTCCTCGGCCACAGGCCAGCACAGCGAGTCGAAGCCTTGCAGACGGTCATAGCTGACGCCCGCCATGATGGGCGTCACGCGGGCAATTTCGGCCATGATTTCGGCGGGGTGCGTGTAGCCCCAGCTCTGGCCCATACGCTCCGCCACCGCCGTATAAATCTGCCAGTCGGGGCGCGTGCCCTTCAGCGGCGGCATAGCCTCATACAACCGTTGCACACGGCGTTCGGTGCTGGTAAACGTCCCTTCTTTTTCCAGCGCAGAGGCGGCGGGCAGCACCACATCGGCATAGCGGGCGGTATGGGTGAAGTAGAGGTCTTGCACCACCATAAATTCCAGCGCCTCATAGCCTTTCTCCAAATGGTTGGCGTTGGCGTCGGTGAGGCTCATTTCTTCACCCGTCAGCCACAGGGCCTTGAGGTTGCCCGCTATGGCGGCGTCAATCATCTGGGTGTTGTCCAGCCCGCGCTCTGGGCGCAGGGTTACGCCCCATTCGCGCTCGTGGGTCTGCACGGTTAGGGGGTCAGCAACCTTCTGGTAGCCGCTGACCTGATCGGGCATGGCCCCCATGTCGGACGCGCCCTGCACGTTGTTGTGCCCACGCAACGGATAAGCGCCTGTGCCGGTGCGTCCGTAATTGCCCGTAATGAGGAGCAGGTTGCTGATGGCGGTACTCGTCTCGCTGCCGCCGCACTGCTGCGTCACGCCCATGGCCCAGAGGATGCACACGCCACCCTTGGTTTTATCCTGCCCTGCCGCCACGATTTGCCGTGCCAGAGCCTCAATCTCTGCCGCCGCGAGTCCGGTTTCCGCCTCGGCGTAGGCCAGCGTAAAGGCGTCCACGCTGGCGCGGAATTCTTCCAGACCGTTCACGCGGGTCTGCAAGAAGGCGTCGTCGGCCCAACCGTTATCCAGAATCAGGCGCGAGAGGGCAGACAGCCACACGAAATCGGTGCCGGGGCGGGGGCGCAAGAACGTGTCGGCACGGCGGGCAAGTTCGTGTTCACGAATATCCACCACCACCAGTTGCGTGCGCCCCAGCTTATGCGCCCGTTTCACACGGGTTGCCAGCACTGGATGACTTTCGGCGGTGTTGCTGCCCACCGTGATCACCAGTCGGGCGTTCTCTATGTCATGGATAGTGCCGCTGTCGCCGCCGTAGCCCACCGTGCGCATCAGGCCTTGCGTGGCGGGCGACTGGCAGTAGCGCGAGCAGTTGTCCACATTGTTGGTGCCGATCACCTGCCGCGCAAACTTTTGCACCAAGTAAGCTTCTTCGTTGGTGGCCTTGCTGGACGCGATAAACGCCAAAGCATCCGGCCCATGCTGCCCTTTAATTTCGCCCAAACGCCACGCGATCAGGTCAAGGGCTTCGTCCCAGCTTGCTTCGCGGAACCGTCCGTTTTCCCGGATCAGCGGCGTGGTCAGGCGATCCCCGCTGTTCACGTACTCCCAGCCGAATTTACCTTTCACACACGTCGAAATGCCGTTGGCTGGCCCCGGCCCCGGCTCCACTTTCAGAATGTGGCGATCTTTCGTCCAAATCTCGAAGGAGCAGCCCACGCCGCAGTAGGTACACACAGTTTTGGTCTTCTGGATGGATGCCGAGCGCGTTTCCGCCTCCACATCCGACACGTTCATGATCAGTTGTAGGCCGCTGGAATGCTCCACCCCCTTAACCAGATCGATGGCCGCCTCGAACACGGGTTTGGGCAGCGCCGTCAGCAGGCCCGCCTCGCCCAGCATGGACTTTTCCATCAGCGCGTTGCAGGGGCACACCGTGATGCAGTGCCCGCAACTGACGCAACTGGACTCGCCAATCGGTTTGCCGCCGTCCCACTGCACGCGGGGTTGCTCGGCTTCCCAGTTGATGCTCAGGGTTTCATTGACCTGCACGTTCTGGCAGGCCTCCACGCAGCGCCCACACAGGATGCACTGATCGGGGTCATAGCGGTAAAAGGCGTTGGAATGATCCTGCGCCAACCCTTTGGGCTGAAAAGGCCGCGTGGGATGGTCTACGCCCAGCAGCGAGAGCGTGTTGTGTACCGTGCAGTTGCCGTTGTTGTTGTCGCAGACGGTGCAGTACAGGTCATGGTTGGACACGATCCGGTCATAGGCGTCGCGCTGGGCAAGGCGGGCGGCCTGCGTCTGGGTGCGAACGGTCAGGCCCGCCGTGACGGGGGTTCCGCAGGCGCGGCCCACAACCCCGTTGATTTCCACGGCGCAGGTGTCGCAGGTCTGGATCGGCCCCAGTTGCGGGTGATAGCAGACCTGCGCCAGTTCGATCTGGGCGCGGTTGATGACGTCGATCAGGGGTTCTCCGGTGCGTCCCACGAAGGCCACGCCGTCTATTTGCACGGCCACTTCTGGCCCGGTATTGACCCGCAGTGGCCCCCGCACGCTTCGCCCTAGGTTCTGTTCCGTCACGTTGCCTCCACCCTGCACGAATAAGAACGAGTATAGGCGGGGTCAGTTCAAAATCTAAGCCGTAGAGCTTGCGCATTCTGTGGTGCGCCGCAGGCCCGCAATGCATTGATGACCGACTTCTGAACGCTTCCCCACCCTCTCCCCCCTTGCAGCGGGCGTAGGCTGACCTCCATGACTGCCGTTCCGCCGCCTCCGCCCAAGCTGGGGCCAGATGCCCGCCGAGTCGCCACCACTGGCCTCGTACTGGGTGTGTTTCTGGCTGCCCTCGAAGCCAGCGTAGTGGCCTCGGCCATGCCCAGCGTGATTGCCGATCTGGGCGGCGAACGCTGGTATGCCCTGCCCTTTGCCGTGTTTTTGCTGACCAGCACGGTGTCCAGTCCACTGTGGGGCCGCGCCTCGGATGTGTTGGGGCGGCGGCGACTGTATCTGATCGGGGTGGTGGTGTTCCTGCTGGGCAGCGCCCTGTGCGGCATGGCAAACAGCATGGGCTGGCTGATCGCGGCGCGGGCCTTGCAGGGCCTCGGCGCGGGGGCGGTGTTGCCCCTGACGCTCACGATTATTGGCGAAACCTACGCGCTGACCGAACGCGGGCGCGTGCAAGCCTTCATCAGCGGTGTGTGGGGCGTGTCGGGGCTGGCGGGGCCGCTGCTGGGCGGCTGGCTCACCGATAGCCTGTCTTGGCGCTGGACATTTTTTGTGAGTCTGCCGTTCGGAATGCTGGCCCTGTACATCGCGTGGCGGCACTTGAAAGAAACGGGCACGCCCCGGCCCGCCAAACTGGACTGGCTGGGCGCGGGCCTGTTTACGCTGGGCAGCGGCCTGACGGTCTGGGGGCTAGAAAGCCGCCTGTGGCTGATGGTGGGCGCGGGCCTGCTGATTCTGGTGGCGGCCATCCTGCTGGAACGCCGCCACCCTGCCCCGCTGCTACCGATGCGGGCGCTGAAAGAACGGCTGCCGCGTATCGCTTTTGCAGGCAACTTCTTGGGCGGGGCGGCGTATTTTGGCGTCATCGCCTACCTGCCGCTGTACGCGCAGGGCGTCACGGGGGGCGGGGCCACCGCTGCCGGAGCCATCCTCACGCCCATGCTGGTGGGCTGGACACTGACCGCCATCGTGGCCGCCCGCCTGCTGAACCGCATTCCGCTGGCCCGCATGACCCAGACTGGATTTGCCGTGCTGGTTGTGATGTTCGCCGCCCTGATCTTCGCCGTTCACGCGCCGCTGTGGGTCACGTCGGCGCTGGGCTTCGCGGTAGGCATGGGCATGGGCTTTGCCATGCTGAGCCTGCTGCTGGCCGCGCAGGAAGGCGCTCAGAAGGGAGAATTGGGCGCAGTGACCAGCGGCGTGCTGTTTGCCCGGCAGATGGGCGGTGCGCTGGGCGTGGCGGTCATGGCCCTCCTCATCGGGCCAGCGGCGATTGCGGCGGGCGGCTTCGAGTTGGCCGAGGGACTGCGCCGCGCCTACGAATTGGCGTTGGGACTGGTGCTGCTGGGCCTGATCCTGAGTTTGATGCTGCGGGTACGGTTGTCGGGTGGGGGGCAAGCGGTGGGGCAAAAGGGGTGACGATGGGGGTAGTCGCCGCACATGAGGCAACACGATTTGCCTCACCCATTTACCCTACTGAGCATGAAACGAATAGCCCTTCTATGTGCCGCTTTTATCGGCACTGCCGCCGCCGAACGCGTTCCCAATACACAGGTCTACTACTTTAGAGAATTTGACAGCATGACCGACGCCAATAAAAGCACCGTTGCCGTGGCTGAGATCAACGACACAGAGGCAAATACATTCTTCTCATTCCTTTGCCGGAATGGTCAGCCCGATGTTTACTTGCAGACCAAAAATGACTTGCTCACTACCAGTGATTACGACGCTGATCGTTACCCCAATCTGATGTACCGCGTGGACAGCCAGCAAGCAAAGACTTTGCCATCCGACGGAGCCACAGACAATGGCAAAATTGACCTGACGACGATGGCCTTTGACACTGCTCGCGATCAAATCCTAGTCGCCGCCTTCAAGAATGCCCAGTCCAAAGTGACGGTTCGGATTCTCCGCAACTCGGCCAGCGCACTGGACTACACTTTTTACGTCAAGGGTTTCAAGCAGGCCATGACCGCCGTCAATAACTGCAAATAACGTTCACCTCTTCCAATTGCCCCGCTTCGGCGGGGTTTTGCTGTCTTGCCTCTTGCCCCCCAACACCCCCTTTTCCACGCCCCTGTGCGGTACAATAGGGCCAGTTGAGGGAGCATCTGCCGTTACGCCTATAGCATAATGTGATAGACTCGTTCCATTCCCGGCAGGGTTTGCCGGGCTTCTCATCCCCCCGGTTGGCGGTCAACATTTTCCGCCAACCCGCCTGACGCCCTGCGGCGCAGATTGGAGCCTCATGACCGGAATTCTTCCCGTTGACATCACCACCGAAGTCAAAACCAATTTCATCAATTACGCCATGAACGTGATCGTAGACCGGGCGCTGCCAGACGTGCGCGACGGCCTGAAGCCGGTGCAGCGGCGAATCATGTACGCCATGCTGCAAGAAGGGCTGATGTCGAACACCAAGCACGCCAAGTCGGCCAGCGTGGTGGGCGAGGTCATGAAACGGTATCACCCTCACGGCGACTCCAGCATTTATGACGCGATGGTGCGCCTCGGCCAGTGGTGGAACATGCGCTACCCGATGGTTGACCCTCAAGGCAATTTCGGGTCTATGGACGGCGATATGGCCGCCGCCATGCGCTACACCGAAGCCCGCATGACCAAGGTGGCCGAAGAACTGCTGGCCGATCTGGAGAAAGAAACCGTAGACACCAAGCCCAACTACGACGAGACCACCACCGAACCCACTGTGCTGCCCTCTGCCATTCCCAACCTGCTGGTCAACGGCGCGTCGGGCATCGCCGTGGGCATGGCGACCAACATTCCGCCGCACAACCTGACCGAGATTTGCAACGGCCTGCTGGCACTGATCGACAACCCCCAGATCACGCTGGACGAGATGATGGAACACGTCAAGGGGCCGGATTTCCCCACGGGCGGGCGCATCAGCTTGCAGGGCATCCGTGAAGCCTTCGCCACGGGGCACTCTGGTCTGAAGGTGCGCGGCAAGGCCCGCATCGACGAGAAGAATGGGCGCTCGCAGATCATCATTTCCGAGATTCCTTACCAGCTCAACAAAACCAACCTGCTGCAAACCATCAGCGCGATGTACAAAGCCGGGAAAATCCCCGACATCAGCGCCCTGCGCGACGAGTCGGATCGCAAGGAACCCGTCCGCATCGTGATCGAGCTGAAGCGCGGCGCGATTCCCACGCTCGTGCTGAATCAGCTCTACAAGTACACGCAGCTTCAAAGCACGTTTACGGTCATCAACCTCAGCATCGTGAACGGCGAGCCGCGCGTGCTGCCCCTGATCGACACCATGCGCTACTTCCTTGTTCACCGCCGCGACGTGGTGACGCGCCGCACGGCCTACGAGCTGAAGAAGGCCGAGGAACGCGCCCACGTGCTGGAAGGGCTGATCAAGGCGCTGGATCATATTGACGAAGTGATTGCCTTGATCCGCGCCAGCAACACCGGAGCCGAGGCCCGCGACGCGCTGATGGCCCGCTTTGGCCTGACCGAAGTGCAGTCTCAGTCCATCCTCGATATGCGCCTGCAACGCCTCGTGGGGCTGGAGCGCGAGAAGCTGACCAACGAATTCAACGAACTGCAAGTCACGATTGCCCGCCTGCGTTCCATCTTGGGCGACGAGAAACTGCTGTGGCGCGAGATCAAGAAGGAGCTGCGCGACATCCGTGACCGCTACGGCGACGAGCGGCGCAGCACCATCGTGCTGTTGGAAGAAGACATCAACCGCGAAGACCTGATCGCCGTGGAAGACATGGTGATCACCATGACCCGCGCCGGATACCTCAAGCGCACCAACATGGACGCTTACCGCGCTCAGGCGCGTGGTGGACGCGGTTCCAGCGGCGGCAAGCTGCGCGACGAGGACATCAACACCCGCGTCTTCGTGGGCAGCACGCACGATTACCTGCTGTTCTTCACCGATCAGGGCCGCGTCTTCCACGAGAAGATTTACGACCTGCCGGAAGCGGGCCGCGACGCCAAGGGCACGCACATTCGCAACCTCTTGCCTTCCCTGCGCGAAACCGAAAACATCGCCAGCGTGCTGAGCGTCAAGGGCTTCGAGGAAGAGGGCAGCTTCGTGTTCGCCACCCGCAAGGGCATCGTCAAGAAGACCCAGATCACCGATTACGGCAACATCACGTCGGCGGGCCTGATCGCCATCAACCTGCAACCCGGCGATGAACTGATCGGCGTGGGCATCGTGTGCGAGAGCGACCATATTGTGCTGGCCAGCCGCGAAGGGCAAGCCATGCGCTTCGACGCCGCCGAGGTGCGCGACACGGGCCGCGCCACACAGGGCGTGATCGGGATGCGCCTGCGCGACGACGATGTGGTGGTCAGCATGGCTCTCGTGCCCGGTGGCGACGAAACCAGCGAACTCCTCAGCATCAGCGAATTCGGCCTCGGCAAGCGCACCCCGGCGGGCGACTACCCCAGCAAAGGGCGCGGCGGCCTCGGCGTGATTACGCTGGACGTGACCGAGCGCACCGGCAAACTGGTGACGCTGGCCCGCGTGGCAGGCGACGAAGAACTGATGGTGCTGACCGAAAAAGGCACCGTGATTCGCACCCGCGTGGAAGAAGTGAGAACCACAGGCCGCAACGCGCAGGGCGTGAAAGTCATCAACATCGGTGACAAAGACCGCGTGATCAGCGCCTTCCCGGTGCGGAAGGAAGACGAGCTGTAAGCCCTCTCCCCAAACGCCGCGCCCGGCCCCAGCGGTCAGGCGCGGCGTTTTGTGATGGTCGGGTGGCAGTCTGCTTAAGCCTTGCTCAACCCTAGTGACAATCCGGTCAGTCGTCATCTGCTTATCTCTTGTCAAGGAGGTCAGATGAATCAACTGCACCTTAAGCGCCCTGTGAGTTTCTGCTCTGCACAGAATATGAGTTGGCAAGCGTGCTATACGCCTCTTTCTTCCGCACCACTTCTGACCGAACTTCGTAAGCTAAATGCTGATTAAAGAAACAAAAGTGTTTACAAAAATGTGATTCTAGGTTACACTGTGATCAACGTTGGGAAGGCTGCACAAGCCCTCGCCCCAGCGTCCTTCCTACCCCGAATCCACCGCCTGGAGGCGACGCACATGACACAGACCAGCCATAAGACCAATACCAACAGCCGCACCTTCGTGGACACCGTGACCTACCGCCCCGGAGCCGTCATCCTGTACCCCGGCAAGAGCGACATGCTGTACCGCGTCGCCAGCGGCCTGATCCGCGTGCACACCATGGACGACGACGGCAACGGCCTGACCCTGCGTTACGTGAAGCCCGGTGAGTACTTTGGCGAAGAAGCCCTCGCAGGCGTGAACCGCGCTTACTTTGCCGAAGCCGTGACCGACAGCAGCGTAGACGTGATCAACCCCGCCCTGATGAGCGCCGAAGACAACCTCGTGGTGACGACTCACCTTGTCCGGACGCTGGAGCGCGCCTACGAAAGCATCTACCGCCTTGTCGGCAAGAGGTTGCGTGCCCGCATCGCCGGAGAACTGCTGGAGCTGAAGGACACCGCCCTCGCCACGCAGCTCGATAGCGGTGAGACCATGATCTACGCCACGCACGACGAACTGGCCGCCGCAGTGGGCAGCGTGCGCGAAACCGTGACCAAAGTGGTGGGCGAACTCAGCCGCGAAGGCGTGATCAGCGCAGGCTACGGCAAGATCACCCTGCGCAACGAGAAGCAACTGCAAGAAATCGCCGCCGCGTAAGCGTAAAACCGACTCTTCCGAAACCGCTCTGGCCTAGGCTGGGGCGGTTTTTTGCGTGTGCCTGCTCATCCCTCTATCCTTCCCCTATGCCCGACCACCCCACCGCCCTCACCCCGGCCCACTTGCGGGCGCTGGCCCTCCGCACACTGGGGCCGCAGCCCTCCATTCAGGCCGCGCTGGACAGCATGAAATTCGTGCAGGCCGACCCGATCCGGGTTCCGGCGCGTGCCCAAGACCTGACGCTGATGGCGCGAGTGGCAGGTTACCGGGCAGGCGACTTAGAGCAGCACTACGCCGTGCTGGACGCCGAAGAAGACATGTTGCCCAATTACGGCTTCGTGCCCCGGCAAGTGCAGGCGTGGCTGCATCCGCGTGAAGTGGCCCCCACCCGCATAGAGCGCGAACATCCGGCCCTGCTGAACAGCGTGCGGGCGCTGCTACAGGAGCGGGGCGAACTTCACCCCAAAGAAGCGACGGCGGCGCTGGGTGTGGGCCGGGTAGAAAACGCATGGGGCGGGCAATCGAGCGGCACCACGCGGGCGCTCGATGCGCTGCACTACCGGGGAGAAGCGCGGGTGCTGCGGCGGGTGTCGGGCGTGCGGGTGTACGGCCCCGCACCACACTTGGCCGCCCTGCGTGACCAGCCCCTACCAGATGCCGAGCGCGTGCAGCATGTGGTTTCCTTGTTGGCCCACCTGTACGGCCCACTGCCCGAAGCCAGTTTGGGCTACCTCGTCGGCCTCAGCGGATTTGGGTTGCCGCACCTGAAAACGACTTTGCGGGCGGCCTTCAAACGGGCGGTGAAAGAGACTCTGATGGGCGCGAAAGTGGACGGCCTGCGCTATGTGTGGCCCGCCGAATGGGAGCTTGAGCAGCCCTCTGCCCCGTCCGGCCTGCGGATCGTGGGGCCGTTCGACCCGCTGGTGTGGGATCGCCGCCGCTTGGAACATCTGCACGGCTGGGCCTACCGTCTAGAGGCCTACACGCCGCCTGCCAAACGCCAATTCGGATACTACGCGCTGCCCGTATTTTGGGCCGAACGCGCTGTGGGCTGGGCCAATTTGCGGGTAGAAGCAGGAGAACTCAAGTCCGACGTGACGTGGCTGCCGGGCGTGCGGGACACGGCGGCCCTCCGCAAGGGTTTAGCAGGTGAATTAACGCGTTACCGGGCATTTCTGGGCCTATACCAGTCCTAAATCTTCTAGACTGCCCAACATGACCAACAGCCTTCAACCTCAATCTCGGTGGCAAGCGGCGGCTGAACTCGCGGGGCGCGGCATTCTGTACGGGCTGGGCGCGGCGGCGGTGGGCGCGGGCCTCGGCTATGCGCTGGGGCGGGGGCTGCCCGGGGCGCTGGCAGGCCTGAACTGGGCAGGCATCGTGCTGTGTCTGCTGGCGGGCCTGATGATCAAAGGTTCGTTCGACACATCGGCGGCAGAAGCGGCGGGCCGAGGCCGATTGGGACAGGGCACCAGGCGGGCCGAATTGCCGTTCGCACCCATGCTGCTGGCGCTGGTGGCAGGCGGCGTCTGCTTTGTGCTGGCGTGGCTCTTCAACAATCTGGCCTGAGGACAACCTCCGCAGGCGTCGTTCGCCGTGCATAGACCCTTAGACCCTAGACCTTTAGACACATCACCCTGCCTGCCACGCCGCCGCCGCCCGTTCCAGCGCCTCTCCCACGCCACTTTCCCGGTCTGTGGTGCGGACCGCCTGCCGCGCGGTAGACAGCAAATTCAGGGCCAAGCCCGCCCGTTCCTCATGGGCAAACTGCTGGGTCGAGAGCGTCAGCCCATGCCGCGCGAGTTCGGCTAGGTAGGTGGCCCGCAAACTGGGGCCGAGGCGCAGGCGTTCGGCGGCGTTCAGGCGCAGGGCCAGCAGGTGAGCGAAATCCACGCCCAGCGGCGCGGTCTGCGTCTGGCCGTAGTCGATCAGAATGGGCGGCCCGCCTCCCTCCGGCCACAGCACCTGCCCGGAATGAATATCGCCGTGCGCGAGGGTGACGCCGGATGTGGCAGCCAACAGTTCCGGCAACTGGCGGGCCGCGTCCTGCACGGCAGCGCCGGAGAACCGGGCTATTTCTTGTGCTTGCCGAACCGCCCGCGCTGGATTCCACGTCCATTCCGCTTGGGCAGTAGGAGCAGTCACTTCGGGCCGATTCCACCAAAAAGCGTGATGCAGCGCCAGCAAGCGCACGATGTCCAGCAATGCCCCTTCCCGCGCCTCGTCGGAGGCAAAGGCTCCCCAGCCCAGCGTGGAATCGGTCAGGTCAGCGGTGATCAGGTGGGCGCGGTGGGTGGCCGAGTCTTGGGCGGCGTGCAGGAGCGGCGCGTGTGGCACGGGCGACAGCGGCGCGAGGTCACGCAGGTAGGCGATTTCGCGGGCAAGGCGGTGGTAGGGGCGGGGCTGTTGGGCCGCAGCGGGCAAGTATTTGAGGAACAACGGCCCATGTGCCGAGGCATAGCGGGCAAATCCGGCCCCTTCTCCCGTCCATGCTTCTAGGCAGCGCAGCGCACCGGGAAAAGCGGCCCGCACACCCGGCGGCAAGCGCGGGACAACGGCGGGAGCCTCTAGATTTTGGGCCTCTCGCCAACGGTTCAGCCAATCCAACAAACTCAGGCCAGCAGCGAGAACAGGCCTACCACGCCGCCGAGGGCCACCACGCCCGCCAGCACCACGCCGAGGCAGCCGAACATCCCGCGCCGACGCCCGGTGTGGCGGGCATGTCCCCGGTGACCGTAGCCCACGCGGTGGCCGCTGGAATGGCTGTGCCCCCCCAGCAGGCCCCCCCGCTTGCCACTGCTGCGACTGAACGAAAACGATCCGGCAGAAAATCCACTCATGCCAGAACATACGGGAGGGCCGCGCCAAGAGTTCCCGGTTTGACCGGGTTCAACGTTTCAGCGGGCCACCCGGTACACACCGCACTCATGACACTCAGGGGCGTATGATGACCCGACTATGAGTGACCGCAAGTATTTTGGAACAGACGGCGTGCGTGCTGTGGCGGGCGAATTTCCGCTGACGGCCGCTTGGGTGATGGCGCTGGGAGCCGCCGCCGGAGAAGTATTGCAACGGGCGGGCGGCGGCAAAGCCAGCGTCGTCATTGGCAAAGACACGCGCCAGAGCGGAGATATGCTGGAAGCCGCGCTCGCCGCGGGCCTGACCAGCCGGGGCGTCACGGTGATTCATGTAGGGGTGCTGCCCACACCGGGCGTCAGTTACCTCACGCGCTACCTGAAGGCCGATGCAGGCGTGGTCATCAGCGCCAGCCACAATCCTTACGAAGACAACGGCATCAAGTTCTTCGGGCGCGACGGCCAAAAGCTGAGCGACGCCACCGAACACGAAATTGAAGCCGCGATTGATGATGTGGCCTCATTTGCACCAGTCACGGGCATTGCGCTGGGCAGCGTGACCAACTACACCGAAGCCGAGCGCCTGTATGTCAATTATCTGAAGTCTCACGCGCCAGACTTGACAGGACTGCGGGTGGCGATGGACTGCGCGAACGGGGCGGCGTTTCGGGTTGGCCCGAAGGTGTTTCAGGCTGCGGGGGCCGACGTGTTTGCCGTGTACACCACGCCCGATGGCCGCAACATCAACCGCGAGTGCGGCAGCACGCACATGGCCCACCTTCAACAGATTGTGCGCGAAGGCAACTACGACTTGGGCGTGGCCTTCGACGGTGACGCTGACCGCGCCCTGATGATCGATTCTCGCGGCAACGTGGTTCACGGCGACCATATGCTGCTGCTGAACGCCCGCGCACGCGGCGACAAGGCGGTGGTGGCGACCATCATGACCAACATGGCGCTGGAAGTGAAACTGGGCGAGGCAGGCATTCCGCTGGAGCGCACCGCTGTGGGTGACCGCTATGTGCACGAGCGGTTGCACGGGCAACACCTGACGCTGGGCGGCGAACAGAGCGGGCACGTGCTGTTTTTGGATGTGTCGCCCACAGGAGACGGCGTGCTGACCGCCCTGCTGACGCTGGCGAGCATGCGGAAGCTGAACACCACGCTGGACGCCCTGCACGACGAATTGGTGATGTTTCCTCAGACGCTGGTGAATGTGCGCGTGAAAGACAAGAAGGCGCTGGCCGCCGACGCACACGTGCTGGCCGCCGTAGCAGTCGCCGAAACCCGCCTGAATGGGCGTGGCCGCGTGAATCTGCGCCCCAGCGGCACCGAAAACCTGATCCGCGTGATGGTGGAAGGGCCGGATGAAACCGAGATTCATGAAGTGGCGCGGATTCTGGCGGCGGTGGTGGAGGAGCGGGGGAACGCGGCAGCGGGGGCGTAAACCGTAACAACAAGAACGTGGATCGTGGATGGTGGAAAAAGCCAAACCACGATCCACGTTCTCCGTTCCGCCTCTGCTCTTACAGCTTCCGAAACCCTATTTAAGGGGTACGGAAAGCGGCACAGCGGCCCCCATATGAGAGAATGCCCCCATGACCACCCCCACCGACGATGCCCCGAACGGAGGGCAGTCCACAGCAAATCCCAATACCTTGGTGCTGATCGACGGGCATGCACTGGCGTTCCGGTCTTATTTTGCGGTGCCGCCCCTTAGCAACAGCAAAGGTGAATCCACCAATGCCATCGTCGGCTTTCTGAAAATGACGCTGAGGCTGGCGCGGCAGGCCAACAACCAGATGATCATCGTGTTCGATCCACCCGTGAAGACCTTCCGGCACGAGCAGTTCGAGGGGTACAAGTCGGGCCGCGCCGCCACGCCCACCGACTTACCGGGCCAGATCAACCGGATTCGCGCCATCGTGGACGCCATCGGGTTTCCGCGCTTAGAGGAACCGGGGTACGAGGCCGACGACGTGATCGCCTCTATTACGCGCATGGCCGAGGGCCGGGGCTTTCAGGTGCGGATCGTGACCAGTGACCGCGACGCCTACCAACTGCTGGACGAGAGCGTGCGCGTGATTTCCAACGATTTTTCCCTGATCGGGCCTGCCGAAGTGCTGGAAAAATACGGCGTGACGGTGCGGCAGTGGGTGGATTACCGCGCCTTGACTGGAGACGCCAGCGACAATATTCCGGGCGCGAAGGGCATCGGGCCGAAGACCGCCGCCAAACTCCTTCAGGAATACGGCACGCTGGACGCCGTGATGGCCGCCGCCAAAGCGGGCACGCTGGAGCCGAAGGGCACGCGGGAAAAGCTGATCGCCTCGGAAGCAGATGTCGCGTTTAGCCACCAGTTGTCGTGCATGGTCACCGACCTGCCGCTGGACTTGGAACTGGGTGTGGGACGGCTTCCCGGCGACCCGGTGCAACTGGAAGTGCTGCTGGACGAACTGGAACTGCATACCCTCAAGCGCGACATTGCAGCCATGATCGGCGGCACGGGCGGGCCGGGGGCCGAACCGTTTGCGGCCAAAGGTAAAAGTGCGCCCGGCATCTCTTCACAGACGCAAATGCCCCGCGAAGACACTGCCAGCTTTGAGGCCCCCACGTTGGCCGAATGGAAAACGCCCGCCCAGAACGTGACGTGGGGCTATGTACTGTCACGGGAAGATGATCTGACGGCAGAATTGACCGGGGCAGCTACGTTTGACGGCAAGGCGGCGCGGGTGGCTCCACTGATCGAGCCTGTGCGGGACACGGCCAGCGCCGCGCCCGCACCCGGCGGCCTGTTCGACGACGTACCAGACAGCACGGCTCCCACCACACCACTGAACAAAACCCAGCAGAAGGCTGCCGACAAACTGGTGAAGGACGCCGAAAAAGCCGCGCAAAAGCTGGCGGTTCAGTTCCCAGCCACTGTCAGTGAGGCCGAGTTTATCGGGCAGCGCACCGTGACAGCCGCCGGAGCCAAAGCCCTCGCCGCCCATCTGAATGTACGCGGATTGAAGGTGGAACCGGGGGCCGATCCGCTGCTGATGGCGTACCTGCTTGACCCCGCCAACACCGCCATGCCCGCCGTGAGTCAACGTTATCTGGGCACCCTCTGGCCCGCCGAAGCCGCTGGCCGCGCCGCCATTACGCACCGCCTGCTGGAAATCTTGCCATCGAAGCTGGACGAACCCCGCCGCAAGCTGTACGAAGAGATGGAAGTGCCGCTGGCCGCCGTGCTGACGCGCATGGAAGTGCGCGGCGTGCGGCTGGACAGCGCGTATATTCGCGGGCTAGCCGACGCGACTTCTGGCAAAATTGCCCGCTTGGAAGGCGAGATTCACACCCACGCGGGCCGGGTCTTCCCTATTCGCAGCCGGGATCAACTGGAAGCCGTGCTGTACGACGAATTGGGGCTGGCGAGTGGCAAGAAAACCAAGCTGACGGGCAAGCGCACCACCGCCATCAGTGCGCTGGAACCGCTGAGAAACGAACACCCGATTATTCCGGCGCTGCTGGAATACCGCGAGCTGGAAAAACTGCGCGGCACCTACCTGGAGCCGCTACCCAAGCTGGTGAATGCCCGCACAGGCCGCCTGCACACCACTTTTGCCCAAACGGTAGCGGCAACGGGCCGCCTCAGCAGCCTGAATCCCAACTTGCAAAACATTCCCATCCGCTCCGAAACGGGGCGCGAGATTCGCAAGGGCTTTATTGCCGACGACGGCTTTTGCCTGATCAGCGCGGATTATTCGCAAATCGAGCTGCGGCTGTTGGCCCATATTTCGGGCGATAAGCTGATGCAGCAGGCCTTTTTGGAAGGCGCGGACATTCACCGCCGCACCGCCGCGCAGGTGTTGGGGCTGGACGAAACCACTATTACGGCCAACCAACGCCGCGCCGCCAAAACCGTCAATTTTGGCGTGCTGTACGGCATGAGCGCCCACCGCCTCTCTAACGATCTGGGCATTCCTTACGCCGAGGCCGCCGGGTTCATCGACGTGTATTTCAGCACTTATCCGGGTATTCGCCAGTACATCGATACCACGCTTGCCGAGGGCCGCGAGAAGGGCTACGTAGAAACGTTGTATGGCCGCCGCCGCTACGTGCCCGAACTGAACGCGACAAACCGCACCCTGCGCGAAGCCGGGGAACGACTGGCCTACAACATGCCGATTCAGGGCACGGCTGCCGACATTATTAAAGTGGCGATGGTGCAACTAGACGCGCAACTGGAGGCGCTGGGCGCACGGTTGCTGCTGCAAGTTCACGATGAACTGCTGATCGAAGCCCCCGAAGACCGCGCGGACGAAGTGGCCGCCCTCACCCAGCGCGTGATGGAAGGAGCCGCGCAACTGAGCGTACCGCTGGCCGTAGAAGTAGGCGTGGGGCCGAACTGGTACGACACGAAGTAGGGTTTATAAACTTGATGGGCTTAGATCAAGCGAGATTGGCAAGGTCAATCAAGATAAATTGATGCTCAAACTCGGCAACCACAATCATTCCTTCCCAACTCACCAAGCCAAGAGTGACCGCTTGCTGAAATTTTCCTAACGACGTAGACGATGGAAGGGGAGAGGACAGGCGGGAGGTCAGTTCTTCATATCGCTCGAAATCAACGTTTTCAAAGTTTGGCAAAGTCATCGTTGCAAACAAAGTTCTCAATTGTTCCTGAACATTCAGTCCTTCTTGGTCTACCCGTCCAGTGTCCCGTGCTTCATTTTCTAATCTGAGCCGAATGGTTTGGCAATAGAAGTGCAAAGAATCATCAAAATCTTTCCTCGCTCCTGTGAACATCTCAAGTTGCTCTTCTGCGTCAAGGAAAGATTCGGAATACACCCAAAAAAAACACTGCACAGGCCGTGGTTTGCGCCTCGCTTCCTTGTATAAACGCCCTCGATAATTATCCCTTGTCAACTGACCCCACAACTCCTTTCCGCAAAGTACACGAAATTCCACACCCAGCCTTTACACCCTCTTCAGAAGGGGAGCAGTCCTACCGTGTGGCCTGCGCCTATGCGATCTTCTGCCCCCATGACCGATTCCCTGACTTCGACACTGGCGCTCCTGACGGGCGGCGCAGAGCAAATTGACGTACAGACCGCCGTGCCCCGGCTGCTGGCTGCGCAGTCCGCACTGGCCGCCGAAGACCCCGCCCCTGCCAAACTGCTGGCTGCACAGTTGGGCAAGCTGGCCGAGTTGCTGCAAGCGGGCATGGCTACCGAAGCCAATGCTTCCCTTCCGCCTCTAGCCGCGCAGACCGAGCAGTACGCCCACACCCTGCCCGAAGCCCAGCGCCCGCCGCTGATGGCTGTGGCCGAGAAATTGCACTTGGCCGATGGCGGGCTGGACGCCTAAAACATTGGGGAAGAAAGCAGAATTGAGGCGGCGTGGTGAGTGCACCTGCCGCCTTTGATTCACTTTAGACCTTCACAAACTCCTGCACGCCCATCACGAACATGACCGCGCCGCCCACAGGCACCTCCACTGGGTCGCTGACCAAGCCTTCGTTCTGCTCGCCCATTGGGACGCCGGGGGTCACGAGGCGGGTGCGGGCGCGGCAGGTTTGCTGCACATGCCGCTTCAGGTCGGCCAGCCGTTCATCGGTCACGCCGATCATGAGGGTGGTATTGCCTTCGCGCAGGAACCCGCCTGTGCTGGCGAGTTTCGTCACTTCAAAGGCATTTTCGGACAGCACCCGAACCAGCGCAGAGGCGTCTGCGTCTTGAATAACCGCCAGCACGAGCTTCATGAGGCGCAGGATAGCAGAGGGACGGTGAGGGCGGCGTCAGGGGGACGTGGGCTTTAGATATTGCTGCGGGCAAGGGCGTCTAAGGGTATAGGGTTGAGGGATTCCATAACGGTCTTAAGCTCAAGGCCTTGCCCACCTGAACAGCGGACAAGCCGACACCCCCGCCCCAGCACCTTAGACCTTAAACCCCAGTTGCCACGATCGCCCCCAGCAGCGCAATCGGCGCAGTTTCGGCCCGCAGAATACGTGGGCCAAGCGTCACCAAGACTGCGCCGCGCTGCTGCAACTGTGACACTTCGGGGTCAGAGAATCCGCCTTCTGGCCCGGTGAGTACGGTCACTGGGGCCTGCCAGTTCAGGTGTTCGGCCAAGGTTGCGCGGCTGCCGGGATGGGCCAAGAACAGCGTGCCTGACCATGCAAATTCGGCCAAAGGCATCGGCTCCAGTATTTCTGGCGTCACGGCGCGGCGGGATTGCTTGCTGGCTTCTTCGGCCACCCGGCGCAGGCGCAGCAGCTTTTGCGTGCCGATTTCGCGGGCGTCGGCGTGTCGCGTGATGAGCAGTTGAATACGGGCCACGCCCAGTTCGGTGGCGGCGCGGGTCACGTCGCTGAGTTTGTCGCCCTTGAGGAGCGCAATGGCGAGGGTGACGGGCTGCGGCGTTTCGGCGGTGGCCTGTACGCCCGCGCCCAGGGTCAGTACCGCGCCCACCTCGGTCAGTTCGGTCAGGGTGGCTTCGGCCTCGCTACCTTGCCCATCAAACACGCGCAGGCTGTCGCCGGGTGTGAGGCGCAAGACCTGCAAATGCCGTGCCTCACGCACGCCGAGCAAGATAGTGGGCGTGAGGGCGTCTACCCGTACCCGGAGAGGCGTCACCGGGCAGCAGGGGCGCGGGCGGTCAGCAGCACCCATTCGCCGTCTTCGCGCACCTGCACGGCCCCAAAGCCTTCGCGCTCCAGTGCTTCCCGCACCAGTGGCAGCTTGCCCGTCAGGATTCCGGTCAGGATCAAGGGCGCGTCTGCCTGCATGTGGGCTGCGTATTCCCCGGCCAACAGGTCGTGCAATTCGGCGTACAGATTGGCGACCAGCACATCAAAAGGCCGATCTTGCCAGTCTGCGTCACCCAGCCCCAAAGAGCCTTCTTCAAAGCGGCTGCGTCTGGCGGGCACACTGTTGATTTCGGCGTTTTCGCGGGCAATCGGAATGGTGATGGGATCGATGTCCACGCCTACCGCGTGGTCTGCACCCAACAGCGCGGCGGCGATGGCGAGGACGCCGCTGCCTGTGCCCACGTCCAACACGCGTAATCCGGCCAAATCCAGTTCCGAGAGGGCTTCTACGGCCATGCGTGTGGTGGCGTGGTGACCTGTACCGAACGCCATGCCGGGTTCGATGATCAGCGGCACCTGCCCTGCTTCCACCTCCTGCACCAACCACGGCGGCACGATGGTCAGGCGGCCAGCTTTCACAGGGCGCAGTGTGCGGCGAAATTCGGCTTGCCAGTCCTGCTCGGCTTCCTCCTGCCACTCGCCGTCAGCGATATCGGGATGCACGTCGGCTGGGGCGTCAAAGTAAGCGCGGATCAATCCGGCGCGTTCTTCAAGGCCAGTGGCTCCCGCCTCCCACAGCAGGTCGAGGTGGGCTTCACGGGTTTCGAAGGTTCCGGGCAAGTGGTACACCAACATAGGCCAGAGTGTAGCGGCTGCTTTGCTTGGTTGGCCCGCACCGCCGACCGGAAGCCACAGTCTGCCGACTCAAGTTTAATGTCCATGTGCTCATCTATTCTTAAACCCGTTGATGTGACCTGAGCAAGCCCGGTAAAGACACGTTGATGCCCGCTCTTTTGCCTATGACCACTCCCAACATTGCAGCGGTAGGTCAACATCGAATCATTTAACACCAAGCAGCGAAGCGTGCAATCCCCCAAGAGGTGACTTCCTTAACTCTTCTGATTTTCAGCGTTTGGCCTTACACTCGGTTAAAGGCCTGCCGGGACAAGACAAGAATGGAGCAGGCCTAGGTTGGGAGGGCAAATTGAAGGAAAGTCGCCATACACCGCACGCGCCAGCCGGGGCGTCTGCTGTTGTGGCGACTTCAACTTCAGCCCGCGCGACTTCGGCGCACCCAGTCCCGCCCGGTGAGGTCAAGCTGTGCCTGCATCCCGACGGGCAGTTGTCGGTTGAGTCGGCGGCCCCCGACAAGGTGCGGGCGGCGCTGGCCTGGCTGCCCTGTATCCGCGAGCGCCACCTGACGGCGGCCCGGCTGACTGGCCACGCCCGGCTGTCCGGTGCGGCCCCGGCGGGTGTGAGGTGGCCGGGTCAGCACCGCCGCGCGGCCACCGCCGATCTGTGTTTCAGCAGCCCCATTCGGCAGCCATACGGCCAGCACTCGTCCGTTCACGAGCCGTCCGGAGCAGGTGGGCTGGGCAGTGCCGGAGTCTCTGTGAACGCAGCCCCGGACAACGCAGTCTCTGTCAACAAAAACGGCCCCGCAGACAAGCGCCACGCCCGCCCACAGCCCGTGTACCTGACGCTGCGCTGGCCCTCCGCCCGTGCTGCAACACCGCCCCAGACTTCGGCAGCGTCTCCGGTGGCGACTCCTGCCCCTATGCTGGGCTGGCTGGCCCTGCCTTTTGCGGAGGCCTTGGCGGCAGTGGTGGCGTTCTGGCAGGCGCAGGGGATCGGAGCGCAACTCCACCTCAGCGACGGCGTGACCCTACACACGGCGCAGAACGCGGCTTACGAGGCTGCACCCCACGGCTCCGGGGCTCAGCAGTCCTCCGAATTGATCTATGCCCCAGACGGCACGCCGGTAGGCTGTCTGTCGGTGCAGAGACCTTACGCCGCGCCCGGAACACAGCCCGCTGCCTCATCAGCCGCCTCATCAGAGGAGTCAGGAGAGCAGGCACAGGTGGCGGCCCTGCCCGTGCTGACGTTGCTGGCCGCCCAAGCCCGCGCCCACTGTCAGGCCGAGCGGCGGGAGCGGGCCGCCCACCTCGGCAGCGTGCTGCACCGCGACCTGCTGGCCCTCGCCACCCACGACGCTCCCCCCGAGGCCCCCCTGCATTCGGCCATGCGCCTCGTGGGAGCCAGAGGCGCGGCGCTCATCACGGTGCAGCGGCCAGAGCCGGGGGCGACACCCCAGACTCAGCGGCCAGCACAGGCATTTTGCCCGGTACGCTTGGGCACCCTCAGTCCGGCCAACCCAGACCCTGTGATCGGGAGCGCGTTGGTGCGGCGGCTGGCGGCGGGACACGATCCCACACCGTTCGTGCTGGCATTCGGGCGACAGGCGGCGCGTCAGGCCACGCTCGTTGTGCCGCTGCGGGCGGCGGGGCCTCTGGCTGGGGCGTGGGTGTTCCAGTGTCCGTACTGGCCTTCTCACCCCAATCCGGCGGCTTGGGCGGCGCTGCTGGAAGCCGCCCAGCATCCCGCGCACCTGCAGAGCCTGCTGGGCGACCTGCCCGGCTCGGAGTCGGATGGACACCTGAGCGCCCTGAGCCTGCTGCGGAGTCTGGGGGAAACCGACATTCCGTATACGCTGGCCGAACGTGGGCTGACCCACCTGACGGGCCGCACCGGGGCGCAGTCGGGCACCTACCTGACGGTGCAGACCACACGGGGCGCGGAGGGCGGCGCGGCAGACCTGACCTCTATCGTGCAGGTGGGCCAAGAACAACTGACCGTGCCGCAGAGCATGCTGCGCAGCGTCGCCAGCGGCGGCGAACAACTGCTGCTGAGTGCCCCGCACCCGATGTTGCCCCTTCCGCTGACCAGCGCCCTGCTGACGCCCATTTTTTCCTCGGGGCGCACGACCGGCGTACTGGCGCTGCTGGACACGCGGGAGGGAGCCAGCCCTGCCCCCGAAACCCCCGGCTTGCTGGCGCTCCTCGCGCAGCGGGTGGGCAGCGCCGCCGAGCGGTATGTGGCGCTGCGAACCCTAGCCCATACCCGCGAACAGGCCTTCCGGGTGCTGGGCACGGTGCTGGAGTACCGCAGTTACGAAACCAAAGGCCACACAGACCGCGTGACCGAACTGGCCCTGAAACTCGGCCTGTATCTGGATCTGGATTTTACCCAACTGACGCACCTACGCTGGGGCGCGTACCTGCACGACCTCGGCAAAATTGCCATTCCGGACGCGGTGCTGCTGAAAACTGGCCCGCTGACGACGCGGGAGCGCGAGCTGATGCACCAGCACGTCACGATTGGCGAACAGATGCTGAGAGAACAGGAATTCGTGCCGCCCGAAGTGCTGAGCGTGGTGCGCCACCACCACGAGCGCTGGGATGGGCAGGGCTACCCCGACGGCCTGACACAACACGAAATTCCCATGCTGGCGCGGCTGTTTGCCGTGGTTGACGTGTACGACGCCCTGACCAGCGAGCGCCCCTATAAGGAATCGTGGACTCAGCACGACGCCCTGTTCGAGATGCGCCGTATGGCAGGCACGCACCTCGACCCCAACATTCTGGAACAATTTGAAGGTGTGCTGCGGAGTCTGGACGACGGCAATGCCCGTGCAGGTTCGGCGGGAATAGGGCTGTAACACAGAGCTGTAACAAAGACTCAGAACCGCCACGACAGCTTGTGAAGGGGGCGGCAGACCCCCAAAGCGCGAAGTCCGAAGCTAGGACGCGTCTCGCCTTCACGGCTTCTCCGATGCGGTCAGCACTGCCAAACACCGCCCGGAACATTGCGCCTGCTGCGATCAACGGCTCTGGGCTGCACAGGCACGCCCCGCCCACGCCGACCCGTCCGTATACTGCGCCCCATGAAGCTTGCCATCGTCGGCGTCGGCAAATTGGGCCTCGCCCTGCTCGAAGGTGTGACCGCCCAGCGCGTCATCGCCCCATCCGATATCGGCCTGCTCGATGTCAATACGGCCCGTGTTCAGGAGATTGCCGCCCGCACCGGAGCGCGGGTCATCAAGCGGGCCGACCTGGCCCATGCAGGGCGCGTGCTGGTCAGCCTGCAACCCCGTGTGTTCCCCGAAGTGACCGAGTGGCTGGCGCAGGAAAACACCGGCTACATCAGCACAATGGCGGGCGTAAGTACGGCCACGCTGGTGCGGCGACTGGGCACCAAGCGTGTGGTGCGCGTGATGCCCAATCTGGCCGCCACGATTGGCCGCAGCCAGACCGCCATCACGGGGCCGCGTGAAGCTCAGGACGCCGGAGATTTGGCCTTTGCCATGACCCTATTCGGCGCGGTGGGCGACGTGTACGATTTGCCCGAACACCTGTTCAACGCCTTTACGGGCATGAGCGCCAGCGGCCCCGCCTACGCCGCTGTAGTGGCCGAAGCCCTTGCAGACGGCGGCGTCAGAATGGGCCTGCCCCGCCCCCTCGCCAACGAACTGGCCGCCAAATTGTTGGTGGCCGCCGGAGAACTGCTGCAGCAGCGGGCGCATCCCGGCATGCTGAAAGATGAAGTGGCCAGTCCCGGCGGAACAACCATTGCCGGACTGGAAGCGCTGGAAGAGTCGGGCGTGCGCGGCGGCCTGATGAAAGCTGTGATTGCCGCCACCCGCCGCAGCATCGAGCTGGGGCGCGATCAGGAGTAGGGGAGGTGTGGGTTGTGGGAAGGCAGAGAAATCTGGCTCCTACACCTTTCCCGCACCTGCACCCCACCACCCACATCCCGCAGTCAGACCCGTGTGAGGCCGGATGCCCTAGCGTGGGCCGGATGCGTGTCGCCGCCTGCCTGAGTTCTTTGCTGCTGTTGACCTGTGCCCCCGGTGCAGGCGCGGCCCCCCCCAACGGGTACTATCCCCAGAAAGCGGGCCTGCGCTGGACTTATACCAGTGGCGAAACGCAGGAAATCGGCCCGCCCGCCGTGTTTCGGGGCGTGCGTGTGGTTCCGGTGGCCCACCAGTACGGCAGCACCGTGTATACCCAAGACCTGATGGAATACCGCGCTGACGGCAGCGTGTGGCTGCGCGGCGTGAACGCGGGCGGGCGCGTGAACTGGTACACGCCGCCCCTGAACGTGTACCCACCCGGCCCGCTGACGCCTGGGCAAACGTGGAGCAGCAGCAGCGGCACCCCCGGGAGCGCCACACTGAAATCGGTCAGCCGGGTCATGGGCGTAGAGCCGGTGCGAATCGGCACAACGTCCTACAACGCCCTGCTGATCCGCACCGTGCTGACCAGCAGCGGCACACAGAGCACCCAGTTGACCTATTTTGTGCCGACAGTAGGCGTGGTGCGCTACCAGACCGCCGACGGCAGCCAGATCGATCTGGTGAAGTAAAGGCTTCTGCAAGTAGGGCGGCAGCGGCAGCGCTGTTGCTTCATTCTTCATCTTCGGTACGTGAACAGGCGCGGGACGGCTCGCAGCGCATCTTCTGCTTCAGCTCCCGGCCTCAGCGGGTGGGCAGTCCTGTGCCAGTCAGGTAAAACTCAGCTTGCCAGCACACCGCAACGACTTCCGGGCGGGGCCGGAATCAGGGTCAGCGTGGGCAAGTTCTCCGCTCATTAAGATACTGCGTCAGATGAGTTTGCGCTGTGATCTGTTCGCCTGACAAGCGTATGACCCGGCGTATACAGTGAACTCCCGGCAAGACCGTACAACCTACCGCCCCTGCCGGGACACAGGAGAGTGAAAGCCGTGCACATCTACAAGCTTGCTGGCCGAAACGTTGAAGTCACCGACGCGATGCGCGATTACGTCGAGGACAAACTCACGCGACTTGATCGCTACAGCGACCAGATCACCGATGCACGCGTGACACTGACGGTCAGAGAAGTACGGGATTCAGGACGGCGCAACCGCGTTGAAGTGCAGCTGAACGTGCCCAACGGCATCATTCGGGCCGAAGAACACCACGCCGACATGTACGCCGCCATAGACAAGGCCAGCGACGTGCTGGAGCGTCAGCTTCGCAAATTCAAGACCCGTTTCCTGAAGCACCGCACCGAACCCATTCCTGCCCCCGAACCCGGCCTGGCCGAAGCGGATGTGGCCGCAGGCCTGGACGACGTGAGCGAATTCCGGCCCGAAATCGTGCGCCAGAAAAAATTCGACATGCGCCCCATGAGCGCCGAGGACGCGGTGGCTCAGATGGAAGCCCTCGGACACGATTTCTACGTGTTCAAGAACATGACTTCCGACACCTGCAACGTGGTGTACCGCCGCCACGACGGACATTTCGGCCTGATCGAACCCAGCTAAAGTAAGTTGTACTGAGGCGGGGGCCAGAACTCAACATTGTTCTGGCCCCCGCTCCGTAGTGGGTGTAGTCCAGATGATTAAGCTTTGGCCAGCGCGTCAGATGCTGAGAATCAGGCTTCTTCACTGCTGGCCTCCCTCTCCTTCCAGAAATTTCGTACTGGGCAAGGTCGGCACAAGGCAAAGGCAGAACCGAACGCATGCCCTCCTTTCTTGCTGATCCGCGACAAAGGACAGCGCAGATTCGCGGCGGGAATGCTACGCTGTGGCGTTTATGATCGCGCATGTGATCAATCCGGGGTCGAGCAGCGTGAAATTGGCGTGTGCAAGGGTTGAACCTAGCCTAAATTCTGCGTTGCCGGGGCAATTGCGGGTCGAACTGGAGCGGGCCGAACTGCCGCTTTCTGGCCCGCCGAGTACTGAACAACTGGCCGACCTGAATGCCCAGATTCGCACCCTGACCGCCGACTGGCCCGCACCCGACGCGGTGGTGGGGCGCGGCGGCCTGATCGGGCGCGTGCCTGCCGGAACCTACCGAGTCACGCCGGAGTTGGCCGACTACGCGCTGCAAGGTGAGGGCGCGTCCGAGCCTGCCAATTTTGGAGGGCCGCTGGCCCTGGCATTGGCCGAGGTGTGGGGCGTTCCGGCGTATATCGTTGACCCGCAGAGTGTGGATGAACTGTTGCCCGAAGCCCGCGCGACAGGCGTGCAGGGCGTCACGCGGGCCACGCGCTTTCATACCCTGAATGCCCGCGTGGTGGCCCGCCGCGCCGCGCACGAAGTCGGCAAACGGCTGGGCGACGCCAGAGTTGTGGTGGCCCACTTGGGCGCGACCACCAGCGTCACGGCTTTTGATGGAGGCCGCGCCATAGACACGACGGGCACTGGCCCCGATGGCGGCCCGATGGGAGCCATGCAGGGCGGCCCACTGCCCACCCGTGCCCTGCTGAAGTTGGCCCGCGAACATGGCGAGGCCGCAGCCCTGCGCCTCTTGGCCGGAGAAGGCGGCTTCCGCGCGCTGACCGGAACGGCCAACCTGAAGGACTTGGAAGCCCGCGAACTGAGTGACGCGGGCGTGCAGGCCGCCACCGCCGCCTTTGTGCAGCAGGCGTGTAAGGCGATTGGCGAGCAGTGCGCCGCGCTGCCGGGCCGCCCCCACGCTATTGCCCTTACAGGCGGTATTGCCCGCTGGGACGCCCTTGTAGACCGGATAGAACGGCGCGTGGCGTGGATCGCCCCCGTAATCGTGGTGCCCGGAGAACTGGAACTGGAAGCTTTGGCCGAAGGCGTGGGCCGGGTGCTGCTGGGGCTGGAGCAGGTGCGCCAGTGGCCGCACGCCGCACCTCCGGTTGGCCCAGCACCGATCGACGCAGCTCTGGTGAATCCCGCCCTCATTGATCCAGTGGCGACCCCGGCTGCCGCAAGTTCGGTCACCACCTCTCCTCCACTGCCCACCCCCAACAGCGAGAACAGCTAGCGTGGCCCGCCGCCGACAGGCCGCCCGCGCCGCGCCGGAACCGATTCGGGCCACCAGCATGTGGCGCGTGGATCAGGTGTTCCTAACCCGCAAAGGCCAGCGCGTAGAAGTCATCTGTTCGCTGGTGAATGACCGCAGCGGCCTGCGAAACCTGAGCGTGATCGCGCCCACCGAAGACCCGCGCGAAGCGGTGCGGCATGCGGCCCGGTTTATCGCGGGCAAGGGTAACGTGAGTACGGCAAGGAATGCCCGCGTGCGCTGGACACGCGAACAAAGCACGACGCTGCAAGACGAACTGGTGCGCGACGAGCAACTGGAAGACGATTTTCAGGATGAATTTGAAGACATGTTGGCGGCAGTGCGCGACCAGATGCGCTGAAGCAAAACACAGCGAAGACGGAACACAGCCGAACCACAACAAAAAACCCCACCTTTCGGCGGGGAATTTTCGTTCTTACTGCTTTGGTTGCAGGGACAGGATTTGAACCTGCGACCTCCGGGTTATGAGCCCGACGAGCTACCGGACTGCTCTACCCTGCGTCAACCTTGGCAACTTCTGGACACAGATAAACCGTGCTTTGGTTGCTTTTCATCGTGCCGGACGGTGTTTCTTCCGGCGCTTAGGAATAGTAGCGCGGGTTTTGCGAACTGTCAACACCCCGTGTACACAGCCCCTTTGCTAAACCTTGATGTACGGCAGGCAATCCCACCGCTCCACACGGCGCGGGCGGGTAGGCTAGGGCCGTGAGCAACGGCGTCGGCGGGAGCAGAGAGCAGGCAGGAACGGCAGCGATTCAGGAGCGCAAGCTACGGCACATAGAGGCTTGCTTGCGCCCAGACAGCCAATACGCGGGCGTGACCACCGGGCTAGAGCGGGTGGCATGGCCCTACCGCGCCTTGCCGGGGCTGAATTTGGATGACGTGGAGTTGCAAACGACATTTCTGGGCCGCACCCTAACAGCCCCCGTGTTGATCGGCGCGATGACGGGCGGTGCGGAGCGGGCCGCGCAGATTAACCGGAATCTGGCGGTGGCGGCGCAGCGCCTCGGCGTGGGCATGATGCTGGGTTCTCAGCGGGTAATGCTGGAAAACCCGGCGGCAGCGGCCAGTTTTGAGGTACGCGGCGTGGCCCCCGACATCCTGCTGATAGGCAATCTGGGGGCAGCGCAGTTTTTGCCCACCCGCAGCAGGGGCGCGTATGGCCCCGCCGAGGCTGCCCGCGCTGTGCAAGAAGTGGGGGCCGACGCCCTAGCAATCCACGTGAACCCGTTGCAAGAAGCCCTGCAAGCGGGCGGCGACACCGACTGGGCAGGCATGGCGGCGCGGCTGACTGAGATTGTTCCGCAATTGGGCTTTCCGGTGGTACTGAAAGAAGTGGGGCACGGGCTGGACGCTGCTACGTTGCAGGCCGTCAGAGAGGCAGGATTCGCCGCCTTCGACGTGGCGGGCGCGGGCGGCACAAGTTGGGCGCGGGTAGAACAGCTCGTACATCATGGCCGGGTCATCACGCCGGATTTGTGCGAACTGGGCATTCCCACCGCGCAGGCCATTCGGGAAGCGAAGCAGGCCGCGCCCCACACGCCCCTGATCGCTTCGGGCGGGATTCGCACTGGCCTAGACGCCGCCCGCGCCCTCAGTTTGGGAGCCACTGCCGTAGCCGTCGCCCGCCCGCTGCTGGAGCCTGCGCTGGACAGTGCCGACGCGGTAGAAGCGTGGCTCAGGCAATTTATCCAAGAATTGCGGGTGGCGTTATTTGTGGCGGGATTTGAGAGTGTGGAGGCGGCGCGGGGGGAGTGAGGGGGGAAGGAGTTGAAGTAGGTTTTTAGTTGGAGGGGGAAAGGCAATCGCTGGCGCTCACTCACCCCCTCTGCTTCGCAGCTCTGCGAGTCCCAACCTCCCCCCTCAAGGGAGAGGGAGCCAAACCCCCGACACCGCCACCTCAAATCGCCCCCGCCCCATCCATGTGAGGCCGTCGTGCGTGCAACGCGCGGGCCAATTCCATCTGGGAATGAACTGGCGATTCAGGTTCAGGAGAAGGATTCAGGCGAGTGTGGACGCGACAAGATCAATCCTCCTCAGCGGAGCGTCACTCCCCATGCCCCCTTTGGGGGTAGGGGGCTGGGGGGTGGGGGAATTCAACGTGGGAGCGAACCAAGCAACTGAGGTTAAATCCGTCTCCCACGCCTAACACTCCCCCTACTCCGCCCTCACCCGCTCCACCCGCGCCCCCAGCCCCGTCAGCACCTCATATTCAATCGTGCCGCCCCACTCGGCCACGTCGCTCACGGTGAGGGCGTCCGGCCCCCAGAGTTCCACCCAATCGCCCAACCCTACCTGTAACCCGGTTACGTCTACCATCAGTTGATCCATGCAGATGCGGCCCAACGTGGGGCGGCGCTGACCTGCCACCAGAACAGACGCCCGCAGCGTGGCGTTGCGCGGGTAGCCATCGGCGTAACCGATCCCCACCGTCGCCACCACCGTTTCCCTCTGCGCCTGCCACAGCCCACCGTAGCTGACGCTTTCGCCGGGGTGGGCCGTGTGAATGTGGGTGATGCGGGCGCGGAGGGTCATGACGGGGGTCAGGGGCAGCACAGGGCGCAGATGCGGGGGCGCGAAGCCGTAACTGACGAGTCCGGGCCTTGCCAGTCCCATGCCCGGTATCTGGCCCAAACTCAGGATGCCGCCGCCGTTGGAAGCGTGTGCCAGCAGGGGCGGCAACTGCGCCAACACGCCCCGGAATCGTTCTAGCTGCGTATGGGCAAAACTCAAATCGGGTTCGTCGGCGCTGGCGAAGTGGGTATACGCGCCTTCCAGCAGGCCGCGTTCGGCCAAGCACTGCCCAATCGCCACGGCTTGTTCGGGCCGCGCTCCGAGGCGGTTCATGCCCGTATCTACCTTCAGATGGGCGCGAGCATGGGCGGGCAAGGCGTCGGCTTCGGCCAGTGACGCGACGGGTAGGCGCACGCCCAGATCGGCCAGCGGCCCCACTTCGTCGGGTGTGGGCGGAGTCAGCAGCAAGATGGGTTTCCCGGTGTTCAGGGCGGCCAATTGCGCGGCTTCACGCGGGGTGGCAACGGCCATGCCCCACACGCTGGGGTGCTGGGCGGCCACCCGCGCCACCAACTCCAGCCCGTGTCCGTAGGCGTCGGCCTTGACGGGCAGCAAAAGCGGCACGCCCGCCCGCGCACTCAGGGCGCTCAGGTTGCCCGACAGGGCAGAAGCGGAAATGGAGGCCACAGCACGCGCTAGCACCTCTCTATGGTAGGGGTTTCGGCAGACGTTTCAGCAGCCCCGTCTGCCTTTCTCACCCCCTCCTGTCCAGCCCACTTGCTGACACGTGTATCATTTCCGGCAGTGAATACGTTGCCTTCCCTGTCCCGCCCACTCAACGTGCGCCGCGCCGCCGTTGCTACCGCTTTCCTCACGTTCGCCGTGCTGCTCGGCGGCCCCGCACTCGCCCAGACGGGCGGCATTTTGCCCCTCGTGTCGGTGGGTGAAAAGTGGCCGCAGGCGCAGGAAACCTACATTATCCGTGTCTCGGCGCAGGACGCGGGCAAACCGCTGGGCCTCGAAGTCTATTCGCCCACCTTCAATTTGGCCGATTACGTAGACGGACGGCGCGGCGTGGGCTACTTCGGAGACGAACTGTACAAGCGCACCGACGTGTTTGAGGGCGTGTTCAGCCTGAGCGGGCCGAACGGACTGGTGGCCGAGCGGCGCTACGGCATGAACCGCGAGCATACATGGGACAGCCTGTACGCGGGCGGCCTCGCGGCGGGAACGTACACCCTGAAAGTGAGCAGCCGGGGCGACGGCAAAAACTCGTTCGCCCTGCGGACTGCTTCGCCCTTTTCTCTGGAAACCAGCGACTTCAGCGTAAACGCCCGCGACACCGAGCAGACGCCGCTGCTGGCCGCCCGCCTGACCGTGACCCCCGACTGGGTGGGCAAAACGGTGGGCATCCTGAACTACGACGTGGACGGAGCGCGGGAAGCCGAAACGTGGATCATTTTGCCCGGTGGCCGCCGCGTGAACATGACCAGCAGCGAGAACGGCAAAACCGTGACCGAAAAGTTCAACGTGACGGCGGATCAGGTGGGAGAGTGGCAGGTGTTTATCCGGGTGCTGCCCACCACCAAGCAGTATTCCAACGCCATCCGCTATTCCTTCCGCCTGAACGACCAGCCTATTTTTGCCCGCGTGGGCGGATTTACGCCGCCTGAAAACATCAAGATCGCCAACCAACTGCTTGTAGATGTGGTTGACCCTCAGGGCCGCCCGATTCCCGGCGCGAGCTACGTGCAGATCGGAGACAGCACCGTGCGCCCGCAGTTGCCGCCCGGTTATGTGCCCGTCAGTTCCACCATTTTGGAAGGTACGGGCAACGTGGTCTCGTCCACCGAAATCCGCTATCAGCCCGGTTACAACAAACTGCGCTTCGTGGCCCGCCCACCCGAAGGTCAACTGGCCGTGGACGCCGTCGCGATTTATGGCAGCCAGCGCATTCCGCTCACCGGCATTCCCTTCGAGGTGGCGGGCCGCACGCTGACCACGCCCAATACCGTGCCGCTGGCCCCCGGCGACTATCCAGTCAAACCCACGCCCATTCCCGGCAGCACCTTTACGCCGCCGCTGGCTGGGCGCGTCGTAGACGGCAGCACGGGCCGCGTGACCATCGAATACAACGTGAAGACCGAAATCACGCTGATCACCGCGCCCGACATTCTGAATGCCTGCGACGTGACCCAATTGACGGCCACCGCTAAAACCGAATTCCCGTATCGCCTCCCCGCCCGCCTGAAACTCAACCTGCCTGCGGGCTGGACAAGCGACTACCCGCTGGAACTGCCCGGAGACTTCAGCGCCGGACAACCTCTGCGCCTGAAAGCCCCCGTGCGCGTGTGCCGCAGCGACACCGCCGAAGCGATCCTTGACCCGATTGATCTGAGGACGACTGGTGTGGCCCGCGTGCGTAACCCCGGCGGCGCGAACGTGACCCGCAACGTGCAGGGCGGCGCACGGGCCAGCCTCGCCAAAACGGTAGAAGCCAGCGTCCAGAACGGCAATGCAGGCAACGGCGGCGCGGCGGGCTACACGGTCACGTTGGTGCTGACCGTAGACAGCACACTGGAAAATGTGCGGATCGGTGACCCGCTGCCCACCGGAAGCGGCACGCCCGCCGTGCGCGGCCCGATTGCGGTGCAGGGGCCAAGCCTCGCCAACGTCAATCCCCGCGTAGAGGGCGACAATCTCATTCTGACCCGCGTGATTCCCGGCACCTACACCTTCACCTACACGCTGTTTACCGATCAGCCCGCCGACCGAGTGGTCACGGCTCCCGACATCGGGTGGTAAGTGGGAGAAAGGGCAGAGGGCTGAAGTTTGGTGTGCAACTTCGCGGCAATTGTAGCGAATGTCGGCTAAGCTAGGGGCATGAAGCGGGCGCTGCTCTTGCTGTGCGCCGCCGCTGGGTTGGTGGCCTGCGGTGGGCTGGCCTCGCCGCCTGCGCCCAGTGCCGGAGACCTGCTGAGCGCGCCCACGACGCTGAATCTGGCGGGGCGCACCGTAAAGCTGGAAGCTATGCCGCAATTGACCCTCAGCACCCTGAATGTGCGAGTCCGGTTGCAGACCACGCAAAAGCCGCTGCCTAAGCTAAAAGTCTTGGGCGTGTACATGGTCACGGCGGGCGGGGTTTGGAATGCCCCGCCGAACACCGCCCGCGCCTGCGACGCCCGGAGCCGCTGCACACAGGTGACGGCCAGCGGCCCCGCACAGGGTCTGAAGCCCACGGCAGGCGTGCAGGTAGTGGTGAACCTCAGCGGCGCGGGTGGGCGCACCTACTGGCTCCGGGACGCCGTGAGCAGCATCAGCCAGAGTAGTGGGAAGAGCATTCTTCAGCCTGTGCTGACTGTCCAGAGCGCTATCAACTTTTCCGCACAGTAGTTTCGGCGAACCAGAAAAGCCGCCCCATTCAGTGGGCGGCTTTTTCAGGTCAGCTTTTACTGAGCGGCGGCGTAACGGCGGGCGACTTCGTCCCAGTTCACGGCGTTCCAGAAGGCCTTCAGGTAGTCGGGGCGCTTGTTCTGGTAGTTCAGGTAATAGGCGTGTTCCCACACGTCCACGCCCAGAATCGGCGTGCCGCTGACGCCTGCCACGGCCTCGCCCATCAGGGGGCTGTCTTGGTTGGCGGTAGACACGACGGCCAACTTGCCGCCCTGCACCACCAGCCACGCCCAACCGCTGCCGAAGCGGGTCTTGGCGGCGTCTTCAAACTTTTCCTTGAAAGCGTCGAAGGAGCCGAAGGCATCGGTGATGGCCTGCGCGACTTCGGGGGTAGGCTGACCCGTGCCGCCCGCGCCCAACACCGTCCAGAACAGGCTGTGGTTGGCGTGGCCGCCCGCATTGTTGCGGAGCACGTTCTTCTTGTCGGCGGGCACCTGATCGAGTTTGGCAATCAGTTCTTCTACGGGCAGGTCTGCAAATTCGGTGCCGTCCAGCGCCTTGTTCGCGTTGTCGATGTAGGCCTGATGGTGCTTGCTGTGATGAATTTCCATCGTGCGGCCATCGATATGGGGTTCAAGTGCGTCGTAGGCGTAAGGCAGGGTGGGGAGGGTATAGGCCATGTCAACTTGCTCCTTTCGTGGGCCAAAGGGTCACACCGCCCGCACGGTGCGGGGATGGTCTGGCATTGGCTTTCTATCTTACGCGCACCCCATGTGCAGCGGTCAGGCGGTAGACTCTAAGGTGTGCTTTAAGAAAGCTCTCACTAAAGGGCAGCGTCTCGTGTTGTTTCAGCTTCGCTAATGCTCTGGCTCGCGCGTTGTAAGCGGGCAGCCAGCTCAGGAACGCGGGCATCGGGCAGGCGGCTGGACGGGGCCGACAAACTCAGCGCGGCAACCGTTTGCCCCCCACCGTCCAACACAGGCACGGCCACGCAGCGCACGCCCAATTCCCGTTCTTCGTTGTCTAAGGCGTACCCGGCGCGGCGCACCGCTTCCAACTCGGTCAGGTAGGCGGCGGGCATGGTCAGGGTGTGCGGCGTAAAGGCTTGAAACGACATGTCGGCTACGGCGCGGCGCACTTCTTCGGCGGGTTGCCATGCCAGCAGCGCTTTGCCCGCCCCCGTGCAGTGCAGCGGCACCCGCGCCCCAATCTGCGTAAACATCCGCATCAGCCCGCGCCCTTCTTCCTGATGGACATACACCACGTCGGGCGCTTGCAGGACGGCCAAATTCACGGTTTCGCCCAGTTCCGCCACCAAAGCTTGCATCTCGCCTCTTGCCGCCGGAATCAGGCCGCCCGCGCCCAAGTACGCCTGCCCCGTGGCAAACGCCTGCACGCCCACCCGCCACAACCCCGCCGATTCCTGCGCGAATCCCTGCGCCTGCAACGTGTGCAGCAGGCGATACGTAGTGCTGGCGTTCAGACCCGCGTGCCGCGCCGCGTCGCCCAGCGTGAGGGGGCCATGTTGCCCCAGCACTCTCAGCACAGTCAGGCCGCGTTCCAGCGTGCGAACGGGTTCGGTGTCGCCCGTGCGGGTGCGCCCCGGACGGCGGGCAGGCCCAGTCATCTCGGTGGTCAGGCCAGTTCCCGGTAGCCGCTGAGGGTCAGGAAATCCACCAGCGGGCGCACGGTGGCGACTTCATGAAACAGGGCGGCGGCCTGCGCGTGTTCTTCCCGGCCCAGAGCGTCCAGTTCTTCGTTCAGCAGGCGCTCTACCAACGCTTCGGTCACTTGCCCGCCGCCTGACAACGTGGCCCCGTGCCTCAGCCATTGCCAGATTTGCGCCCGCGAAATTTCGGCGGTGGCGGCGTCTTCCATCAGATTGTGAATGGGCACCGCGCCCGCCCCGCGCAGCCACGCCCGCAGGTATTGCAGCGCCACGTTGATGTTCAGGCGCAGGCCGTCCTCGCTGATGTCGCCTTCCGGCACTTGCAGCAGATCGGCGGCTGTGACCACGAAATCGGCCTGTTTGCCCGATTCGATCTGGTTGGGCGTGGGCATCAGTTCGTCAAAGACCTCGCGGGCAAGGGCCACCATGCCGGGGTGCGCCACCCACGTTCCGTCATGGCCGTCGCCCGCCTCGCGCTGCTTGTCGCGCCGCACCTGATCGAAGGCGCGGGCGTTGGCGGCCTCATCGTTCTTGACCGGAATAAACGCGCTCATGCCGCCAATCGCGTGTGCGCCGCGCTTGTGGCAGGTCTGAATGGCGAGGCGGCTGTAAGAGCGCATCATATGGGCTTCCATCGTGACCTGTGCGCGGCCCGGCAGCAGCATCGCCGGGTCTTCACGGAACTTCTTGATGATGCTGAAAATGTAGTCCCAGCGCCCACAATTCAGCCCCGCCGAATGCTCGCGCAACTCGTACAGAATCTCGTCCATCTCGAACGCCGCCAAGATCGTTTCGATCAGGCAGGTGGCGCGAATACTGCTGCGCGGCACGCCCACCGTGTCTTCGGCATGGTTGAACACGTCGTTCCAGAGGCGGGCCTCCAAGTGCGATTCCATCTTGGGCAGATAGAAATACGGCCCGCTGCCCCGTGAGAGGAGTTCGGCGGCGTTGTGGAAGAAATACAGGCCGAAGTCGAACAGGCTGCCGCTGACGATTTGTCCGTCTACCATCACATGCTTTTCGGGCAGATGCCAGCCGCGTGGCCGCACCAGCAACGTGGCCGTTCGTTCGTTCAGGCGGTAGCTTTTGCCCCCCTGCTCCAGCGTAATCGTGCGCCGCACCGCGTCCGAGAGGTTTTGCTGGCCCGCCACCATGTTGGCCCAACTGGGGCTGGAAGCGTCCTCGAAATCGGCCATAAACACCTTCGCACCACTGTTGAGCGCGTTGATGATCATTTTGCGGTCTACCGGGCCAGTGATTTCCACCCGGCGGTCATTCAGATCGGCTTTGGGCGGCACAACCTTCCAGTCTGCGGCGCGAATATGAGCCGTTTCGGACAGGAAATCCGGCTTCTCGCCCGCATCCAGCCGCAGTTGCCGCGCTTCACGGGCCGCCAACACTTCCAGACGGCGCGGATTGAATCGGCGGTGCAAGTCGGCCACGAAAGCCAAAGCTTCCGGCGTCAGCACGCCCGCTTGGTCAGGCGTAATGGGCGCGGAGAGGGTCAAACCAGCGGGCAGAGCATCGGACATAGGGGCAACCTCCGGGTGATGAGCATCTAAATTTCACCTGATGAAATATGTTTTTCAAATTTAGTTTAACAAGTCGGCAGCCCCTCCCCTGCCATTCCGAGCGACACTGGGCGGGGGACAGCAGGAAACAGCAAGCAAAAGGCTGAAGCTTGGCGGCTCCAGCCCTCTACTCAGTTCTATTCTCCGGCGCTAGAGCCGCCTAAGACCCGCCCCTAGCTCCCCCGATAAGTGCTGTAAGACCAAGGCGACACCAACAATGGAACGTGGTAATGGGCGGCGGTGTCGGCCACCGTGAAGCGCAGCGTGACGCTATCTAAAAAAGGCGGTTGGGACACTCCGGCCAAGCCTTCAAAGTAGGCGGCGACATGAAAAGTCAGTTCGTAGGTGCCGATGGTGAGCGTGCCGCGTTCGATCAGGGGAGCGTCGGTGCGGCCATCTTGGTTGGTGACGGCGGTGTTCAGAAGTCTGCGCTGCCCGCTTTCCTCTACCGCGTGCAACTGAAGAGCAATCCCCGCCGCTGGACGCCCCCGCGCCGTGTCCAACACATGTGTGCTGAGGCCCGCGCTCCCACTCATGCCCGCTCCACCCAGCCCTCTATCTGGCCGTAGGGTTCGGCATCGGCATGAAACACCGTGTTGGGGTTCTCGATGCCGTGCCGCTCGGTGTTGTAGCGGATGTGGTGGCGGTTGGGAAACGAAAAATGCACCCGGCTGATTTCGGGACACAGCGTCAAAATCGCCTCGCCCATGCGGTACAGGGTGTTCTGCACGCTGGGCGAATAGTGATCGGTGAAGGTGTCCAGAATGGTCTGGTACACGCGGCCCCACACAGCGTCGTAATCGCAGTCTGGCACAGCGTATTCCCACTTTGCGGTCACCACCGTCGCCAGAATCCGGTCGTTGGTTTCGGGCAGCGTGGTGAACTGCTCCATCAGGTAGCCTTCCCAGCCGCTCTGGGTGGTTTTCAGCACATACAGCTCGTCTATGCCGCTGGTCACGGTAAATGTCTGTCCGTCGCCTTCCACCACAGCGGTGTGCTTGGGCATCTGCCGCACGAAGGAATGGTCATGCTCCTGCCCGTCCACGGTCAATCTTTGCCACTGATGCTCGGTGAAATAGGCCGTCGCCCGCGCCACTTTTGGCCCCTGAGACACGAAATGGCGGATCAGGGTCTTGCCGTAGTCCTCCACGCTGCCCGTAAATCCGTCCACGGCAAGGCCATAAATGGTGTTGCGAACGGTGTCAGTCGCCAATAAATCGGTGTTGTCGCCCGACACATGCGCGGCCTCGAAGTCGCCCTCCATCGCCACGCGCACCCACACGTCTTTGATCTCGTGGCGCGGCGCATCACGGAAGACCTTGAAAAACCGCACGTCGGCCTTGCCGTAGTTGTTGGCTCCTAGCTTGACCTTCACTTTGGTGGGGACGGTGGGGGGCGTCATGCCCTCACTCTGCACCAAATCCAGCACCCGCAGGCGGGCAATCCGGCCAATCTCATGCAGGGCGGCGGCGCGTTCCTGTTCCGGCGTGTTGCTGAGGCGGCGGCGTGCGCCCTCGAAGATGCTGTCTTTGGTATTTTCACGCACGCAGACCACGTAGGGTAAGCCGAATTGTGCGTGGTAGGCGGTATTCAGGCGGTGAAATTCGGCGTACTCGTCGGGTGTCAGGCGGTCTAGTCCGGCAGACGCCTGCTCGTTGGCGCTCTCAGCGGTCAATTCTCCGGCCAGCGCCGCTTTGCCTGCCAAATCCGGGTGGGCGCGAATCAGGGCCAGTTGCGCTTCCGGTGAGTCCTGCTGCACAGCGGCGGCAAAGGCGGCGGCAATGGCTTCTGCATCGGCAAAGGGGCGCTGGGCGGCGGCGTGGCGGGCATACTGCGGCGAATGCTCCAGCACCCCGGCAAAGGCGTCGGCAAAAGCCTGCTCACTCAGGGCGTTGATTTCGGGCAGGGTCAGAGGTGGGGCTGAATTTGGGCGAATCAAGAGAGCCTCCGGGCACTGCTTGGGGAGAGATGACATTTACTTAGACGCCTAATGATCTCGATTGACCTCATGGTAAGGATGGCACAGGTGGGCGTCAAGCGAATCTGGGCCGATGGGGTCTGGGCGAATTGGACAGCTCTTCTCTCCCCCGCATCGGCGGCCAAAGAGGGCGTGTTAAGCTGACCCTGCGCCTATGACCCCCACCAAGACCCACCAACTGCTCGAACGGATTCGTACCGACTGGCACCGGGAAAAACCCGAAATAGACCCCAGTCCGATGCTGATGTTTTTGCTGCTGGCCCGCTTGCAGGGTGCGCTGGGACGGCATGTAGAACAGACCTACACCCCGGCGGACATCAATCCATCGGGCTGGGATTTGCTCCTGACCCTCCGCCGCAGTGCCCCCGACGCGGGCCTCACCCCCACCGAACTGAGCAACCTGAGCGCCATCACGGGGGCCAGCATCACCAACCGGGTATCGCGCCTGATAGACAAAGGCCTCGTGGAACGCCGGGGCAGCGAAACAGACCGCCGCAGCGCCCGCATTCGCCTGACCAAACAGGGCCGCGAGTTGGTGGACAAGCTGTTGCCCCGGCATGTGCAGCATGAAGCGGCGGTGCTGGAAGTCCTGACGCCGGAAGAACGGGCCGAACTGGAGCGGCTGGCGCGGAAGTTGCTGGCGCATGTGGAGAGTGCTGAGGCGGAGTAGGCGGGCGGAAGGTCTAAGGGTGTGAAGGTTTAGGGGGAGAGAGCGGGTTCGGTGACGGGGTGGCCCCTACTCTCCGGTGTAGCTCTGCGAGTCCCACAAGGGATGAGGGCTAGTAGCAAGAGCTGGAAGCTGGAGCTGTTCGCTCCTCCCCTTGACTGGTACAGCCCGAAGGGAGGGGGACTCGCAGAGCTGCGTCAGCGGAAGGGGTGATCGAGCGACGCGGTTGCCCTTCTCCCCTCCCACCCCAAAAAAAGCCCGCCTCCAACATCAGGGGCGGGCTTTTCAGTGTTCAGGCTTTAGCGCACACGGGCCAAAGCTTCCTGCGCCAGTTTGTAGCTGGGGCTGAGTTTCAGGGCGCGTTCGTAGTTCTCGCGGGCCTTGATACGGTCTGGGGCCACGCTGCCTGCCCCGCGCTCGTAGCTGAGACCGAGGTAATAGGCGTATTCGGGGGTGGTGCTGCCCAGTGCAGCGGCGCGGGTCAGGTTGGCGCGGGCCGAGCGCAAATCGGCAGCGTCGAGGTCAAGACGGCCCAGATAGAAGTAGAACTCCGGGTAGCGTAGAGGATCGAGCTTCACAGCCTGATTCAGTTGCAGGCGGGCAGTGGCGCTGTCTCTAGAGAGGTAGCTGACGACGCCGTACTGGCCGACAGCGTAGGCGTTGGTGGGCGACAACCGGGCGGCCTGCGCGGCTTCGGCTTTGGCGGCGCTGGTGTTGCCGCTCAGGGCCAGCAACTTGGCGTAGTAGGCGCGGTTATAGGCGTCGCGTGGGTTGGCGATCACGGCCTGCTGTAAACTGTCGAGGGCCTGCGTCAGGTTGCCCGTGGCGTAGTACATATCGCCCAGATTGAACAGGATCACGTCGTTTTCGGGATTCAGGGCGCTGGCCTGTTTGAAGGCGTCGATGGCCTTGCCGCCGTCACCCTGCAGCTTGAAGACGTAGCCGCGCTCATTCCAGACCTTGCTGAGGTTCAGGTTTTTATCCGGGCCAGTCAGGGCAGCGGTCACGGTTTCGGCGTCGGTCAGCACCCTCAGCGCCTCGGCCAGATTGCCTGTGATGCTGGCGCGGTCACTGGCCCCGATAAATTGCTGCTGGTACGCCTGAGCCAGCGCGATATAACCGCTGACGTTGCTCCTATCGGTGCTGGTCAGGCGGCGCAACGTTTCGAGAGCGGGCGTGTACAGCCGCAGCTTGACCTGAGAACGCCCTAGCCCCAGCAGGGCTTCGGGGTTGTTCGGCTCTATTTCGGAGGCGGCGCGGAAGGCCACATACGCTTCGTCGAATTTGCCCTGCTGGTAATAGAACACGCCCAGCGCCACGTAATTGGCCACAGGAGGGCGAACGGGGCGGGCAGGAGTGGCGGCGGGTGCCGCAGTGGGGGGGGTGGCCGGAGCCGCAGCGGGAGCCGTGACCGGGGCCACGGGTTGAGGAGGAACAGGAGCCGTCGGCGGCGTCTGCGCGGCTGCGCCGTTGATGAGGGCCGCCGCGAGGAGCAGGCCGAGGGTACGTCGTTTCACTCAAAAACCTCCGTGATCTGGCTCCGGCCTACACCGTGAAGCGCGGCAGGAAAACCCGATCTGGGCTGGGATGCTGCGCCATGATACCGCACAAAAGATACCGAATCGCAGCAGTAGACCGGGTGAAACACCCGTGAGAGCGCGGTGGCACGCCGAAATGTTGTGTGATCTGCTCTCAGGTGGCTCGGCACACCCCAGTGTCTACGCCGTGCGTGACGCGCATCTGACCCTTTGCGGGGCCGAGGAACTGGGCCACATCTGTCTGCGAAAAAGCGGAAGCTAGACCGCCTCAACGCCGGACTTGCGGAGATATTTATCTGTTTCGCGGTTGGCAGCCCGTATGTCTTTTAATTGGGCCATGTCGATTCCGCCTGCCCCAGCTGTGCCACCTGCTTTTCCCCGCCGTCTGGGCCTGACGGGCAGCATAGGCGCGGGCAAAAGCACGGTGGCCGCCCTCTTGCGGGCGCGTGGCCTGACCGTGCTGGACGCCGACGAGCAGGCGCATGTGGTGACGCGGGAGCCGGAAACGCTGGCGAAAATAGAGCAGGCTTTTCCGGGGACAGTGGTGGGCGGCGTTCTAGACCGGGCCGCGCTGGGAGCCGCCGCGTTCGCCGATCCTGCTCGGCTGGCAGTGCTGAACGCCATCGTGCATCCACGGGTACGGGCACGCATGACGGCGCTGGAACTGGAAGCCACCTTGCGCGGCGAACGCTGGCTGGTACAGGACGTGCCGCTGCTGTTCGAGGGCGGGTTAGAAGTGGGCATGCACGCCGTGCTGGTGGTGGACGCGCCGCTGGAAGTGCGTGTGGCCCGCGTGATGGCCCGCAGCAACCTGACCCGCGAAGAAGTGCTGGCCCGCGACGCCCGCCAAACGCCCGCGGAAGAAAAACGCCGCAAAGCCAGCTACGTGATCGAAAACGTGGGTGAACTGGCAGAACTGGAGCCTCAAGTGGACGCGGCACTGAAGCACTTGGGAATTCCGGTTCTGCCGCAGCAGCCTACGGAAGAGGGCACAGCAGAAGGCGGCCCCAGCCAAAGCTAGAAGCCGCCCTGCATGAAGCTGTTGCTCTACGCTTCGGCGTTGCCCTGAGCAGCGTTGGCCTCAACGGCGTCTGCATTGACCGGACTAGCAACGGCCCGCCCGCCTTCTTTTCCGGCCAATGCCGCTGCCACGAACCCGGCAAACGGTGGGCTGGGACGCATCGGACGGCTCTTGAATTCGGGATGGGCCTGCAGGGCCACAAAGAACGGGTGGCCGGGAATCTCGATACTTTCTACGAGGCCCGCGCCGCGCCCCGCCACGCCAGGCGTCACGCCACTGATTTCCAAGCCCGCTGCCTGAAGCTGCGCCGTGTACGCCGGATTCACCTCGAAGCGGTGGCGGTGGCGTTCGCGCACGGTGCCGCCCTGAGGAATGCCGTACAGCGCGGCGATGGTGCTGCCTGCCTTCAGCTGCATGGGCCAGTCTCCGAGGCGCATGGTGCCGCCCATGCCGTCCATTTCCAGTTGTTCGGGCATCAAGTCGATGACCTTGTGGGGCGCGTATTCGTCAAATTCGCCCGAGTTCGCGCCCTCGATTCCAGCCACGTGCCGGGCGTACTCGATGACGGCAATTTGCATTCCCAAACAAATACCCAAATAGGGCGTCAGGCGGGTGCGGGCATACTCGGCGGCGCGAATTTTGCCCTCGATACCGCGAATGCCGAAGCCGCCGGGCACCAGAATGCCGTCCGCGTCGCCCAACTGCTCTTCCAAATCGCCTTCACGCAGTTCCTCGGCATTGATCCACTTGATGTTCACGCGGGCGTCGTTGGCGATTCCGGCGTGCGTCAGCGACTCCAGCATGCTGAGGTAGGCGTCGGGCATGGCGGTGTATTTGCCCGCGATGGCAATCGTGACCTCGCGCTGGGGGTGCTTGATGACGCGTACAGCGTTTTGCCACACGCCCAGATTGGGATGCGTGCGCTCTAGGCCCAGCAGGTCTTCTACTGCTTTGCCGAGGCCCTGTTCTTCCAGCGCCAGCGGCACTTCGTACACGTGGTTCACGTCGTAGCTGGAGAACACCCGGTTTTCGCGCACGCTGGTAAACAGGGCAATTTTGCGGGTGATGTCCGACGGCAGTTTTTCTTTGCTGCGAACCATCACGATGTCGGGGCTGATGCCCACGCTCCGCAGAGTGGCTACGCTGTGCTGCGTCGGCTTGGTCTTAAATTCGTTGGACGTGCCGAGGTAGGGCACCAAGGTCAGGTGCAGATACAGCACCTTGTCGTCGCCCTCATCGAAGCGGAACTGACGGATTGCTTCTAGGAACGGCAGACTTTCTATGTCGCCCACCGTGCCGCCCACTTCGATCAGCACAATCTCCGCGCCTGCATTCTCGCCCGCCGCCCGAATCCGGCGCTTAATTTCGTCGGTGACGTGCGGAATGACCTGCACCGTCTGGGACAGGTAGTCTCCGGCCCGCTCCCGGCGGATGACTTCGAGGTACACCTGCCCGGTGGTGATGTTGCTGCCCACCGGAATATCGAGGTCGAGGAAGCGTTCGTAATTGCCGATATCCAGATCGGTTTCTGCGCCGCTGGCGGTCACGAAGACTTCGCCGTGTTCGTAGGGGCGCATGGTGCCCGCGTCGATGTTGATGTAGGGATCAATTTTGACTGCCGTGACCTTGTAGCCCCGCGCCCGCAGGAGCGCCCCAAGCGAGGCGCTGGCCACGCCTTTGCCCAAACTGCTGACTACGCCGCCCGTCACAAATATGTATCGCATGTACTCTCCAAGCGCCGCCCCCACCAACCGGAAACCGGGGGCCACAAGAAACGAATCAACAAAAAACCGGGGCGCTTGGCCTCCGGGATTTCAGGTTAGCACGCCCGGCGCAGTGGGGTAAGACGCCGAGTTCTTACGGGGCCAAGCTGCCTAGGTTGCGCGGAAACACCGTGACGGCCCGCACCGTATCGGCGGCGGGAGTAGAAGCGCCGCGTCCGGGCAAATTCATGACACTGCCGCGCAGTTGCCGGGACAGAGCAAAATTCAGGGTCACCGACACGCTGCCGGACGCCTGCACATTGGCTGGGGCCGGGGCGTCCTGCTGAACAAACAACGTGGGCGTGCCCGCCAAAGCCAGAGCGGTGGGCTGAACATAATCCAATAGCAGACGGCCCTGCCCCCCAGCAGGCGGCGTATATGCAGAACTCAGGGTAGACAGCAAAGGCGGCGTGCTGTAATTGGCGCGGTATTCGGCCAACACCCAGCGGTTGTCGTTTTGCGGGTCTTGCCCCGGATTGTTGTAAGACGTCGCGTTACCGACCCAATAGGAGCGCAGCACAGGATAATAGGCGTAAAACTTGTAGCAGCCGTTCTCGTTGGCTGGGCAATTCACAGTCACGTCCTCAGGCGGCTTGATGAATGCCAAGACTGGAGCAGCGGCGCTGCCGATTCGCCAAGACCCTGTGACGGGACGTTTGGTGGTATAGCCGGTGCCCAAATTCAGGGTCGTATTGTTGGGAAACACGTACACCGCTTCCCGCACCTGTGCGGCCAAGTAATTTTGCGCGATCTGCAATTCGGCCTGAAGTTCATTGCGGTTCTGAAGGTCAGAGGCGGTTTTGGTAGACGAGGTGAACAGATTAAACGCGGTCGCTAGCACAAGGACGGCCAACGTCATCCCGACCAACAACTCGATCAGGGTGACGCCCTGAAGATGTCGGTTGTGCCGACACGCCAGGGTGTTCATAGGTTCATTCATGGGCGGGCCACATCCACACTCAGGTTAGAAACGGCGTTCCCGACCTTGACGACAACCTGAATCCGGCGCAGAGGGGGATCATCGGCAGTGGGGCCACAAGTGGTGTCGAGCGGCGCTGTGGTCATCACGTTTCCGTCTCGGTCTAGGCTCTGAACATTGACGGCAATGGGCGGCGTCATTACTGGAATGGGCACAGACACGCAGGCTTGGCGGTACCGTGCCCCACTGAGCCACTCGCCCCGGATCGTTTCCAGCGTGCGCTGGGCCGCCTGAGTAGCGGTAATCTGCTGATCGCTGCGGCGGGTCAAATTAAACAAACCGCTGAGGGGAGTCAGGATCACCAGCACGATAATGCTCAGCAGCATGATGCTGACCAGCACTTCGATGATGGTGAATCCGGCCTGATGTCCAGCCTCACGGCTGGCAAGTGCAGGCCCGTTTCCGGCCTGAGCAACAGCCTTGCCAACGGGCTTAGTCGCGGGAATCACTGAGCATCACCTTGCCCGTGATGCCGACGACCTTGATGTACAGGGGCGGAACCTGAGCCGCAGGGCTCCGCACTTCCCAGACCAAACCGGTGGTGGCGACGGTGCCGAAAGGCGCGTAATAGATCACCTTGAGTGGTGCGTTAGAAGACACGGCCTTTAACGTCACACCGCTGTCTAAGGTGCGGGATTGGAGGGCACCGGGCCGGACTTGCGCGGTGTAACTGCCTGTCCCGTCGATGATGGCAACCGGGCTGGACACCCCCGTCTTCTGGGCATTGACGCGGGCCAGGCGCAGGTCGGCCATCACTTCGGCGGCGGCATTCCGAACTTCGGTGCGGCGCATCATTCCCATCAGACTGAAGCCCAGCACGCCGCAGAGGATGCCGATGATGGCGATGACGACCAACAATTCTAGGAGTGTAAAGCCTGACTGAGCGCGTGTTGAACCGTGAGGCTTGGCGGGATCATTCTCGGCGGGACGGCTCACGGCGCAACCGTGCTGACCACATCGCCGCGCAGCCTCAGCCCGGTCAGTTCTTCGCTGGCCAGCACGCCATTCACCAATTTTTCGGTTCTGAGGCCCACCGTCCAGTGGCGTTCGGTGGGAAAGGCGGGAGGAGCCATGCCGTCGTTCATGCGGGGGTCATAGACAAAATTGCGCCCGTAGCCCCGGCCATCGGTGATGCCGAACGCGCCGTAATAGTTTTCGATGATGCCGCCCAGCAGTTGGATGTTCCCCAGCTCGAAAGGGCTTGCATTCACCGGTTCGTCATGACCGCGCACCCGCACCGCGCCCTGACTCGCCATCATGACGGCGTGGATTCGGGCGTTGGCAGGCAACGAGGCGCAGGTGCCAAACCCATTGGGGCACGAGGCTGGGCTGACCAGTTCGATGTCGCCGGGTGAGGATTCGTGGTCGCCCGAAGAATAGATGCCCAGCATGTTGCGGGCTGTGAGGTCGCCGCAGGCCGCGGGCGTGACGGTGCCGTTGCTGTTGCGGACATGCCCCCCGCTGCAAGGCGGGCTGGCGTAGGTCAGGCTGCTGGTCACGGTCACATTTCCCGTAGCTGCCAACGTCAGACCTGCAAATGCTGCAATGGTGGGTTCAGGCGGGGTGGCGTCAGCTGCTGGCCCACCGTTGAGGTTCTGAACGTTGCCACTGACCGAAATGACGCCGTTGAAGACCGCCGCCACTCCACCGGGATTGGCCGTGATCACGCCCGCCGGGTCGCGCTTGGTGGGTTGCCAGCTCCCATCCGGAACCTGAATCAGCAATTTGTTGTCGGGGCCGTAAGCCAGACGGGTCGTCACGCCGTTTTGGGTGTAACTGATGAGCTGCCGCAGTTGGCCCGACACCTGACCCTGACGCAGTTGCAACTCGGATACGTCGCCGTTGAGGGCCAGTCCGCGCTCAATTGCCACCTCCTCCTGCTCTTGATTGTCGGTGGGCAGTTCCACGTATTTGTTGTCCCAAGTCACGCTGCCGCCAAACTGCGGGGCATGGCACTTGGCGTCGGCCTCGCACACCACGGGCGCGTTAGAAGGCGCGAATTCAATTTCAGGCGTCAGCAGAGTATTGTTGCCAAAAAACGCTCCGGGCTCCTGAGGCCGCGTACAGTCGGGCACACCACTGACCAGACCGATACCCGACTGAGGACAGCCCGCAGAGCTGACGCTGCCTCCAAACCAAGGCGTTCCCTGGAACAAGAAGTGCTGATTGGTATGCACCGGCCCACTGAACATGGTGCGGTCTGTAAACGTGACCCGCTCGCCTCTCGCCTCATCCTCTGCATCAGAGAAATGGTGGTTGGTGAACAGGGCGTAGCGTGAAAAGGGTTGGCGCGAAATCAGCAAGAACCCTTCCGGTTGCGCGGCGCGGGCCTGAATATTCTGGCTGCTTGCGCCCAGCTGACCCCTCACCTGCAAGTCGGGCACCTTGAAGTAAAAGCGGTAGGTATTTTCGTGGGTGCGCTCGACTTTCAGGGGCTGTAAGCCGAAGCGGGCGGCGTAGGTCGCGTCCTGACCGCCTGCGTAGGGCGTTCCCTGCTGACCCGAAAACAGTTCAGACCAAAATTGAGACCGGACAGAGGCGTTGGCTTCCGGAATGCCTTGAGCGTCAAAGGCCCCTTCGCTCATGGTTCGGACTAAGAACTGTGTACGGGCGTTCACGCCGCTGGTCACGCGCCCTAACCCTTGTGAGGCAGGGAATGTACAGAGGTTGGCCTTGCCCGTGAATAAG